>JBDSDN010000175.1:0-14779 GCA_039920545.1 Ferruginibacter sp.
CGCTGATAAATTCTTTTTCTATTTCTACGGCTTCTGCAATAATGCCATACACTTCTTCCTGGCTTAGCTTGTTACTGAGCATACTATAGAGCAGGCAGGCAAATTCGCAATGCAGGCCTTCATCACGGCTGATAAGTTCGTTACTGAATGTAAGGCCGGGCATAAGCCCTCTTTTCTTTAACCAGAAAATAGAACAGAAGCTACCGCTGAAAAATATTCCTTCCACGGCTGCAAAAGCCACGAGCCTTTCTGCAAATGTTCCATTGTCTATCCAGCGGAGGGCCCACTCTGCTTTTTTCTTTACGGCAGGCACCGTATCTATCGCATGAAACAACCTGTCTTTTTCCGCCGGGTCTTTTATGTAGGTGTCAATTAAAAGTGCATAGGTTTCGCTGTGTATATTTTCCATCATAATCTGGAAGCCATAAAAACAGCGGGCTTCAGGCAGCTGCACTTCGCTCATGAAATTTACGGCAAGGTTTTCATTTACAATACCATCGCTGGCGGCAAAAAAGGCAAGTATGTGGGAGATGAAATGGCGTTCGCCATCATTCAGGTTATTCCAGTCTTTCATGTCGCTGCTCAGGTCTATTTCTTCTGCCGTCCAAAAGCTCGCTTCATGTTTTTTATACTGCTCCCAAATTTTGGGATATTTAATGGGGAGAATAACAAAGCGGTCTTTGTTTTCTCTCAGTAGAATTTCATCTTCTTTCGGCATAATGTAATATTAATGGCGTTCACAATTTTTTTGTTGAGGATAATTTGGCCGGGCTGATTACGGAGGAAGAGCTTCCTCATTTGTATTCAGTTCCAAACCTTTCACCCGAAAGCATACAACTTATTTTATTTATGGCAGGTCTTCTGACTTTCCCATTTTTTCTGAGCCTTCCCATCCCGATTTTCATGGGGACAGTGGCAGTTGATATTCAGAAAATAATCCCGCCCGGAGGCGGAAAGGATTTACAGCTACGGGGATAGTTCCGGATTTGCACCGGATTCCCATTTTAATGCTTCAACAGTGTATTGTTGCAGTCACCATAAACATGTTACAAGATTACCGATCAATGTTAAGTAATTGTAAACTAATTATTCACTTGTTGTTGATAAAAAATAGAACGCAGGAGGGTAGGGGATTCTGTAAAAATTATAACCTTTTTAGACTGATTGTTGATAAATAATGTTGGGGGTAATTGGTTTTGTTGTAACCTCAGGCTGGTAGTACAGTTGAACAGAGAATGACTTTATTGGGATTATATTTTATACCTTTTTTGCCAACCCTTCCGGCTAGCAACCTGGGCGCCATGGCATTGGTGTAAATAATTAATCCTGATCTTTTAAATCAATGATAACTTTTGCATTTTTTTGTTCGGTGGAGGAAATAAAAACTTCTTTTCTAAAATCTTTGGCCGTCACGATCATTAGCGAAGTATTTGGAGGAATGCTGCCGAGGTTTTCTGCGACCATTACAATTTCATGGTGCGGATGGCTTTTATCTACCGCTATATTCAGGCGGACCGGATTTTCGGATATCCCTGCCCGTGATATAACCAATTTGTTGTTGTGATAAATGCTTACGGTATCTCCATCAACTATCCCGTTATCATATAATTCAATTCGCACTTCTCCTGCAGCAATTTCAATTTCTTTAACCACAGCGTTTTGCCGGGTCCTGATTCGATCTGGTATTGGAATACCCGGCGAGGCAATAGAAACGGGTATTGTTTTTTTAAGGGTATCCTTTTTAAGTGGAAAGGAGCTGGTATTTTTTTTAGCAGGTGGCGGAAGTGTTTTCTTTGGCGGCGGTACTTTTTGCGCAACCGGTGCCGGGCTCTTTTGTACTACCGGCTGCTCTTTAATTTCAGGCGGAGGAGGATAGCATTGACGCACCGTAATATCGTCCACTGCAAAATCATTTCCGCATCCCCCCGGAACATGATTTATCATTTTTAAAACGAGCGTGCTGGTTTCTGCAGGGGTAGTAAAAAAACCATAATATCTTTTCCATACCGGCACATCGGCCTGCGTTACCACGCCGGTATTAAATTGCGTAAGTGTTTTGCCATCGGTAGTTTCCAGTATGATGCTTATCTCCGGAGGAATTGGTGCGCACGCACTGTGCAGTTTACAAAGATTCATCATCCACAGCCCTAATTCATAATTGGTATTTGGCCTGAAGCCATTTAAAATCGTAATAAAAAACATGCCGGGCCTGTTCGCAGAATTTACAAACATCATTTTACCGTCTTCATCGCCTGGGGTATGATCCTCGGCCAATGTGAGCCAGTCACGGTTAAAGCAATCTGCGGTATGGGATTGAAAGGCATAGAAGCCGTCATTAGGGCAGGTAGAATTATCCAGCCGGTACTCCTTAAGCATACTCAGGTTAAAGAACCCGGTTTTGGTAGCAGATCCAAAATCAATATTAAATAAACTGTCTTTAAAAACACAGGCATCTAATTGTGCAGTTGAACTTTTTACAAAAGCAAAACAGATCAAAAGAAAAATTAATTTTTTACCAGCATTTGTAATATGTCTCATGAATAATTTTTTTACATAACCACTTGTTTGCCCCGGCTCACCCATTTTGCAATGGCTACAAACAGCAGGGAGGTTACGAAAAAAACAAGGGTGAGCCCACCTGCATTTACTAAAGCTCTGCTTACCCCAAGCTTAGCGATATCAATAAAAGGATAAGGGTAAAACCCTGAGAAATTTCCCCGTATGAGAACAAATACCGCATAAATGAACGGATAAATAAGCCAGGGGAAAATGTTGCGCCATTGCAGGGATTGCTTGGGCACATAGAGAATCCAGTAGAATACAAAAAGTAACGGAATCACTGAATGTAATAATTCGTCTACCAGTTTTTGTAAACCCTGCGGTGCCCATAAAAACCTTAAGATGAGATTATAAACCAGGCCCACGATTAAAATGTAAATAGTAATTGCAGTTTTTGTGGATGCCCTGGAGAAAAATCTTCCCGGGCCGGAACCAGGGCTTAGCAGGAGGAAGGTGGAGCAAAGCGCAACAATAATATTAGTATCCAGGGTGAAGTAACTGAAATACCTTATTATCAATTCCGGTACCGGGGCTACATGGCTATTGATGTTTAAATATAATTGGGCAGCAAGTGCAAACCATCCCAGCAGGGCTATTATTGATAAATAAGTTTTTATAAATTTTGGCTGTACCTGCATAATATAATTTGAAGTGCAGGCTAAAATTATAATTTAATCAGGATTTTATTTAATTAAATAAGTAGTCTTTAATATCGGCTTGCAAAGAATACAGCTTTCTCAAAAGGATAACACTGAAGGATAATAAATAATCAAATGCCCCTTTTTAAAGCGGCATTTGACATGTCTGGCATCAACATTACATTTCTTTAAACTTTGCTGCCCATTGCCGCAACATCGTTATTTTTCCGTCTTTATTAAACCACCATACCTCATGCAGATCGCCGGTTTCTTTTTTACCATCAGTCATAGTTCGTTCTTCTGTGCCCCAGATGCAAACGACATTTTCGTTCCTCTCGGTACTTAATAGTGGCACAAAGGCGTGAATTGTTGATTTCACACTGGTCTGCGTATTGCGATATTTTTTTCCATCGGCAATAAATGCCTCTTTTCCTTTGGAGACGCTGCCATCTGCAAACATACCGACAATAGTATCTGCAAAATAACTATGCCTGTCCAGTTGATTATCGTCCCAGTCTTTCCAGATATCCAGGATCATTTTGGAATAACTGCTGTTTCCAATTTTAAAATCTGCTGAATAATCAGCTTTGTAGGGCAGGGCACCGCCCATTTTTTTCTCCATCTTGTCTTTTTCTTTTGCCATACTTTCATTTTGTGCCAAAACATTGTTACCAGCAACGATTAATCCCACCACCGCCAGGCAAATACATAATTGTTTCATGATTTTTAATTTAAAAGATAAAAAAAGAAGTTCTTTTTTTGGAGTGGTAGCAGGGGACTATAAAACTAAAAATTTAATAAGAGAATTCAAAGCATAAATTTTATTAGTCGGGCAGGGTTTGCATTTTTTTTAGGGGAGCCAGCTAAGCTAAATAAAAAACCCTTTTAAAAATAGTGTTTACTTATTTTTAAAAGGGTTTAATAACAAAAGAAAAACTTAGGTTTTCTGCTACCTATAATCCAATACCAGTGACAGAGCTTTCCAAACTTTATTATCCTGGTTTTCTCTTTGGTTTTTCAAAGTCTTTTTACAGACTGATAATTATTTTATTTCTGCCATAGAGGCACCAATGATTTTGTTATCCGTGGTTCGCTGTATGTAGGCGACAATTGCGGTATTGTTTTGTGCAGGAACAGGGCTGGCTTTGAAAGTAACTTCTCCATTTTGCTGAGCCGGTACCGAAATAAACTGCCGTACCACATTTTCATTTTTTAAAGTGAGACCACCGTTTTCTCCCCGCTTTATAGAAGTTGTTTCGCTGAGGGATACTAAAGCAAAGTTTATTTTGCAACCGCTATAATCTCCTTCCAGGGAAAATTTTACAGCCGGGGCACTTTGATTTTGAGTCGTTGCAGAAACACTGGCAAAAGCCGCCGTAGATTTTGTATTCAATGATTTGCTGATAGCGTCATTTAATTGATTTTCACTGGAGCCAACAAACTCCCGGGTGCCGTTTACAATCATCTGTGGCGTGTAAACAGAATTTAAATTCATGATGGAAGCATATTCATTCTGTCGCTGTGAATATTTTTTATCACTAAATGGATCTGCCCAGCCGAGGCGGTTCCAGTAATCGACATGAAAGGAAAGCGCAAAAATATTTTTGCCTGCTTTATCTGCGCTGTTTATCGTTTGCGCCAGCAAATGGTCGGCAGAGGGGCAACTGGAACAACCCTGGGAAGTAAATAGCTCTATAACGGCTACGGGTTTAAATTGTCCTGCATTAGGTACCATAGGTTTATTTTTAAAACCTGCAGCGGCTACTAAAAAAACAGCGACGGAGGCTAAGGCAATTACAGTTATTTTCATTTTAATTGTCATTGAGGTTATTTGAAATTTGCTTTAAATTTATTTTTGAACTCTACAAAGTCGGGGATAGAAACATGCTGCACATAACCGCTTTCAGGATGATTGTGAATATACTCCTGGTGATAGGCTTCGGCAGGGTAAAACTTTTTAAAAGGTATTACCTGTGTTACAATTTTATCCCGGTATTGTTTTGCCTCAGTGAGGCGTTTTATTTCTGCCATAATGATCTGCTTTTCTTTTTCATTATTATAAAAAGCAACCGAGCGGTACTGTGTGCCTGCATCATTTCCCTGGCGGTTTAGGGTCGTGGGGTCCTGGCTGGCAAAGAATGCTTTTACCAATGTCTCGTAAGATATTTTTGCTGGGTCATAAAACACCTGGACTGCTTCTGCATGGCCAGTTGTGCCGGTACAAACTTTTTCATATCCCGGGTTAGTATCTGTACCACCAGAGTAACCGGAAACAGCATCCCGTACGCCAACCAGGCTTTGAAAAACGATTTCTGAATGCCAGAAACATCCTTCGCCAAAAGTGGCTACAGCTTCATTTGCCGCAGCTTTTTTGGAACCTATAGGAAAATTAATATTATGGGTTTGGGATTGAGCACCCGAACAAAAACCAAGTATCGAAATTATTACTGCAATAAGTTTCATTTTTATAAATTTTATTATTTTATTTAACTGGTGGTTTACCACCTTGTGGAACAAAAATAAGTGCGGCAGAATTCATGCAATACCGCTTACCGGTTGGTGAAGGCCCATCATCAAATACATGCCCAAGATGTGAGCCACTTTTGCTGTCCACAACTTCTACCCGGGTTTCTCCGTAACTTTTATCCACTACTAAACGAACTGCATCCGGGTTAATGACTGCATAAAAACTAGGCCACCCGGTGCGGGAATTAAATTTTGTATCAGAACTGAATACTGGCTGTAAAGTAGCCGCAGAATAGTAAGTTCCTTTTTCATAAAAGTGATCATACTTACCACTGAATGCCCTTTCTGTTCCTTGCTGGCGTAGAACGTTATATTGACTTGCGGTTAATTTTGCTTTCCATTCTGCGTCACTAAGTTTCATTGGGTACACCGTCTTGCTGGTGGCCAAAGGTGGGGTGGGAAACTTTTTAGTTCCGGACTGTGCATTGCTGCAGTTGCTCGTAAAAAAAGCAACGGCCGCTAATAATATTAATTGAATTTTTTTCATTTTTATATTTTTAAAATACTTGTGTTGGGTGAATTATTTCTATAGCAAACCTACCTAATATGTATCACCAAACTATCACAAATCAATGTCGTTTCTGCACACTTAATTTCTTAAGTGTAAACAAAAATTATTGTGGCGGACTTTAACAAAAAATTTGTTTGAAATCTAATTTAAATACCTTTTCAGCGAAAACAGTTGGGCTATGTAGTAATTAATTTGCCTGCACCCCGTGGTAAGCCGGCAGGCGGAATACAAAAGAACTCCCTTTATCTACTTTGGTGATTAAATCAAGAGAAGAGTCGTGGAGATCGAGAATTTTTTTAATAATAGCCAGGCCCAGGCCAGTGCCGTTTTTAAGATCAGTAAAATTATTTGCTTTATAGTAGCGGCCAAAAATCTGTTCTCTTTCATCTTCGGGTATGCCCACCCCGTTATCAGCCACAGTTACCTCTACATCCTCCTTATTCTTGCTGGTCTTGATAATTATTTTTCCACCTTCAGGGGTAAACTTCATGGCATTGTCAATAAGATTTTGCATCACTCTTTCTATAAGAGAAACATCAGCATATACCGGGGGTAATTCTTTAGAGAGAAAAGTGGTAATAGAAATATTTTTCTCCTTTGCAATCAAAAGATATTTACTGCTGATATCATTAACCAATTCGCTTATGAAAAAAGATTCTTTGCGTGGCTTAACCTGGTTGGCTTCCAGCTTGGATAATTCAAACAGCTCGGAAACCAGTTTTTCTAACTTGCCAGTACTTTCAGCGATAATATTTAAATACCTTTTACGTTCCTCCTCCGTAAGGGTTTCCACTTTTATCTGTAAGGTTTCTATGTACCCCTGGATGATGGCAATCGGCGTTCTTAAATCGTGGGAAACATTGGCTATTAATTCCCGCCTCAGTATTTCCACTTCTTTTAATTTTTCAATATTTTTATTCAGGATATCTGCCATTTCATTAAAAATATCAGCAACCTGTTTTACATCTCCCGCAGATTTTACTTTTACCCGGGCCGACAAATCTCCTTCCCGGAATTTTTTCATGACTTCTATAATATGGCTAAAATTATGCGTGATCACTTTAATAACGAGTAAGCCTACCAGCAGGGTAGCCAACAGCGTTAGCAACATGGCACGGAGCCCGACCTGCAGCAGATAGTCTTTGGTGAGGCTTTGTGAAATGGCTTCATACTCATCACTGGCCAGCACAACATAAATATAGCCTGATTGCACACCCTCGCTCATAACCGGGGCGGCCGAAAATATTTTTTGCACTTCAGGATGTCGGGGATTACTGCCGGTCAGGTATTTTGTACCATTGCTATTGATAAACTGCTGAACAGGCTCCAGGTTTATTTTATCCAGGACTATTTTTTTTGCCGGGGCGTAAAAGGAAAGAATTTTTCCACTGTTATCCAACAGGTACACTTCCAGGCCGGGGTTTATTGACATTACATGGTCAAACATATCTTCCATGGCATGTTCATTCACTTTGCCATTGGTAAAAGGTGTAGAGTGAGCAGCAATATCTGCAGCTACATTTTTATTGAGCTGCTGGCTCACTTCTTCAAAATAACGGCCGGAGTAATGAATGGTGATATAGACATAGGACAATCCTATAAAAACCAGCAGCACAAAAAATACGACTGAGATGCGCCAGAATAAATTATTAAACCTATTTTTTACCATCATTTTTAATTTCATCTGTGAACCGGTAACCAATGCCCCAGGTAGTTAAAATGTACTGAGGCTTATTCATATCATTTTCAATTTTTGCCCGTAGGCGGTTTATGTGCGAGTTAACGGTGTGTTCATACCCGCTGAACTCATATCCCCAAACAATACTCAAAAGATTTTGGCGGGAATAACTTTTGCCAGGGTTAGCAATAAATAAATACAGTAAATCAAATTCTTTTGGTGTAAGGTCTATTTTAATATCATCTACCAGTACTTTTCTTTTTTGCGGATCCACGGTAATGCCGCCAAATACAATTACATCATCGGGAACATTCTGTTTATGATTATTTATTTCTGTGCGGCGTAGAATAGCTTTTACTCTCGCAATAAGTTCCCTTATGCTGAAAGGCTTTGTGAGGTAGTCATCGGCTCCGGTTTCCAGCCCGATGATTTTATCAATTTCTTCTGATCGGGCGGTGAGCATCATAATTGGTGTGGCAATTTTTTCGGCCCTGAGCCTTCGGCAGATTTCAATCCCATCCATGTCCGGAAGCGTAACATCTAATATAATTAAATCAAAACTTTTTTCCATGGCTTGTTGTAATCCCTGTGCGCCGTTGCCAACCCTGGTGCTCGTACAATGGATATCCTTAAGATGAATGTCCACCAATTCGCTGATGTTTACATCATCTTCGATCATCAGAATATTTTTCATTTTATCAATTGTATTTTTTAATACCAACGGTGCCTGCGGTGGAGTTGAAGTTATAAATTTACTAAAGTCAGTTGTAATCATTTTAAGAAGATTTAATAAAAGGGGCAACGCCTTTGTAAACGTGCCCCCTTCGTGCAAATGATATTATTTAAATTACGAGTTCTCAATTACATCTTAGCTTCACTCATTACTTTTTTGTGTTTTCTTTTGTGTCTCATTTTCTTTCCCACCATTTTTTTGTCCTCCATCATTTTTTTCTCTTCCATCATCTTTTTGTCTTCCATCATCTTTTTATCTTCCATCATCTTTTTGTCTTCCATCATCTTTTTGTCTTCCATCATTTTTTTGTCATCCATCTTTTTTTCCATTTTTTTATCTTCCATTTTTGGTGTGGCATTTTGGGCGAACGTGGCCGACGCAAAAATGGTGACGAGAGCTGTAATAAGAATCTTTTTCATTTTTTAAATTTTAGGTTTTTATTTATTTTAAATTGATGAAACAAAGGAAAATATAAAGTGTTGCGAAAGTATCACGGAACAATAACCTTTTTAAGTCGTACATCATCCTGATAACTTTTAATGCTGATGCACGTCCCCGGATGGTAAGACAAAAATTGCATGGGCGTAAATCCTCAATTGAATCTACAAAAGCTTTAAGTGAAGCGTAAAGTTTTAAAATACCTGGAATACTCAAAAAGGAGTATTTAAAATATTTGTTATTATGCCGGCTTGTTTGTAATTTATGCCGATTGATTTCATCCTTTAAAATAAAATTTAATTAAAATGGAAAACAATATTTTAAAACAGCCGACGCACCGCCGGGGATTTTTAGGCAGGTTGGCATCCGGTGTGGCAGCAATTGGTTTTGCCTCACTACCGTCATCTTTAAAAGCAGGCAAGCTGACCAAAACTTTTACAGAAGCTCCACTAAGCCCCGCCGATGAATGGTTTGCAAAAATAAAAGGTAAACACCGAATTGTGTTTGATGCCACACACCCCAAAGAAATATTTCCCTTTGCCTGGCCCAGGGTATTTTTAATGACGAATGAAGCAACCGGCTCACTGGCAAAAGACTGTGGCGTAGTAGTAGTTCTTCGCCATGATGCTATTCCCTATGCTTTTGAAGACGGGTTATGGAGTAAATACAAATTTGGGGAAATGTTTAAGGCAGATGACCCTGCAACCAAAGCGCCGGCCACACGTAACCCATTTTGGAAACCGGAGAAGGGCGCTTATAAAGTACCGGGTATCGGGGAAGTAGCAATTGGTATTAATGAATTGCAGGAAAGCGGGGTAATGTTCTGTGTTTGTGATGCCGCTATGACGGTTTATAGCGCCGCTGCGGCTGGAAAGATGGGCCTGAAGGCTGCTGATGTAAAAAAAGAATGGATGGAAAAACTATTGCCCGGAATACAACCGGTACCCTCTGGTGTATGGGCAGTAGGCCGGGCCCAGGAACATGGCTGCGGGTATTGCGCTATTGCCTGAGGATTTTTAATATAATCTTTATAAAGCCGCAGTTATTCTACTGCGGCTTTTTTTGCAGCAATGATTTCGCTTTTTTTATTTCTTCAAATGGCCCAAACTTATGCTGTACCTCAGAAAAATTATCTGCGTATGGGCCAAAAGGATAATCTACAGGTTTGGTTTTAATATTCGGCCAATCGTAAGCGAAGGTTTTCTTTGGGCGATCCTGCGCATTAATAAAAGCTGCTACATCCCATGCCTCTTCATCTGAGAGTTGGGGCTCTGTTCTTACAGGCTGGAAAGGCATATTATATTTTACATAAGCTGCCAAACGGGAAATGCGGTACATGCCCGCACTTACATTATAACTTTTATTTCCCCATAAAGGGGGGTAGGTGAAACCGAGTGTATCCGGCGACGTTAGACCCTGCCCTTGGGCGCCATGGCAACTTGTACATTTGCTGGTATAAATCTGCCGGCCATTTTCAGGGTTGGCTGCTCTTGATAACAAGGGCATTTCCTGTACGCCTATTCCCTTTAATTTTTTACTTTTTACGACATCTTTTCCAACCCATTTTATATAGGCCACCATGGCCGTCATTTCTTTTGAGCCGCTGTCTAATTTTTGACCATTCAGGCTTCTTTCTAAACACTCATTTATGCGGAATGCTATAGACTCTACCCGGCCACTACGTTCCCGGAATTTTGGATAAGCAGTTGCTACGCTGGCAAAATTACTACCATATAATCTTGTACCAGCTTCCAGGTGGCAATTCTGGCAATTCATTCCGTTACTTATGTGTGCTACAGCTCCCTGCGGTCCCAGCCAGGCAGCGGTATTTGCAATAAGCGACCGGCCATAACGGATAAGGTTGTCCGAAGTTTTAAAGCCCAGTTTAATAGTGTCTGGTGGCTGCCAGGTGGTTTCATTAACTCCCTTTTTTAGGCTGTCATAATTATACCCTGGTAACGACCGGTAAAATATTACTGACCCAATAATTAATACCAGGAAAGTTATACCGGCGAAATATGTTATAAATTTTACTGTCATGCAATAGGCTCGGTTTATTAACTCTTTGGTATATGCTTAGTGCGCTACTTTAATGTAGCCCCAGCCTTCATGTTGTTTACTGATGATTTCGTATATACCATCAGGCACTACCTGTATGCCCGGCAAAAGATCTGCAGCGGTAAGATTAAAACGTTTCATGGTAAAAGCGCAAACTTTAAAAGAGACGTTTTTGTTTGAGGTTAGTCCCTGGATTGCTTCTGCCTGGATAGATTTTGTTTTGGTCGCCAGGTTAATTCCCTGCCCATAGATTACCACTTCCAGTTTGGCAGCGGGGTTTTCTTTGGTTATTAAAGCTACTTCCCGTACCACCGCCAGTTGACTGAGAGAATCCCTGGTACTCATATCAAAAACAACAGTATAATCGGGTTGCTGTGCAAAGCTAAAATGGGGAGCCATCAAAAGGAGGGCAATAATAAAAAAAATCTTTTTCATAACGATTTATTTAGCATGGAAAATTACGAATAGATTTGATCAATTGCAAGGGGAGAAACTCCGTGTTAATACCTGAGATTTATTTCCGCATTTTGATAAATGCCCAGGCAATAACAAAAAAACCTATCCCGGTAATGATAGGAGGAAATATTATTTTAGGCCCTGCAGAAGCTCCTAAATAAATCATCACAATACCTAAAATAATAAGGGCAATACTTGCGATTGTAAATGCATTTTGTTTTTCCATTATTTTATTTTTGGTTTGAATAAAGCTAACCCTATTTCACTTAATGCCGATTGCCTTTGTTATTTAAATCTACACCAGAAAAAGTACCGGTACAAAAGCCTACGATCGATAATGCTTTTACAAGATCCTTTTCAACAACGGGTGCCTACACTTAAGCAGGATTTAGGGAAACTTCAACAGGTAATGTCATTAATTTTCTCTTAAAAAATGGTATGGCTGCTTTGCCCAGTCATGACTTGAAAATTTTATATCCCGATTTCTTTTCTCATATTCTGTCAGTTGCAATCCCCTTTAAAAGGGTGTCCTGTAAAGACTGCTTTTTTGTTTGCCATTAATGTTCCAGCACAATACAAATGCTATTTGGGTGAATGCCCCGGAGTATTAATGGCTAACATTCACTTGTGTATGATTTTTCAATTGCATAATCAAGGTATTGTTGTGAATTGCGGGGAGGGACTATCAATATTATTTTTTTTGGCAATCACTTAATATGATATACTCGTAATGCGAAAGGTTTTTATCTACAAATTTTTTTATCTGCATATTCTTATATTTATACTGCAAATCTCCTTCAATTTTAATGTCTTTTAGGTGATTGTTGTCACAATCAAAAAATGTGATGTATGTCACCGGCAATTTTTAAGCAAAGGATTATTTTTGAAAGATGATAAATGTTCAGGCTTGTACTTGTTTATCTTGCATGTCTTGTACTTGTATATCTAACTATATTCTTAATGCACTAAAAAGATGATGAAACTCTTAATTTTTACTTTAGCCTTTACGGTGGGATATAATGAATCTAATGCTCAAAAAAAAGTAACCAACGGAAGTTTTAATAACCTATTAAAATTAATGCTTAACCATGATGTGAGAGAAATAACAGTACCAGAAGCTATAAAAAGAAATAATGTGGTTTACGTGGATGCAAGAGAAAAAAGGGAATACGAAGTGAGCCATCTTAAAAATGCGGTATTTGTGGGCTATGATGATTTCAATTTATCCAGGTTGAGTAACATTCCAAAAGGCAAAGAAATAATTGTGTATTGTTCAATAGGTAAACGGAGTGAGAAAATAACAAAGGAGCTCATGAAAGCTGGTTATGGTAATGTGAGTAATTTATACGGTGGTATTTTTGAATGGGTCAACACGGGAAATGGCGTAGTGGATATGAACGATAAAGCTACAGATAAGGTGCATGCGTATGGAAAGTTTTGGGGCCGATGGCTGGATAAAGGAGTGAAGGTTTATAATTGAAGCAGGGAATTAATTATTAATTTTTTACAAACAATAGAGCCTAATACCGGTTAGTTACCTGAACCTATAATCATAGCCATCTTATTGTGAAAGCAATTCGGCAGTCTCGTCGTTGCCGTAACACTGCCCTCACTTATGGGAGTATCATATAGATATCGTAAGATTAATGTGGCAAACTTTCCTTAAATAAGCCATAGACCCAGGTGCCTGCGATAGCACTTAGTAAAGCAACAGTAGTTACTAAAGCGCCAGATCCAATCTGCGCAAACATAGGCCCAGGGCAGGCGCCAGTTAAGGCCCAGCCAAAACCAAAGAGCAAGCCTCCAAAAATTTGCCCTTTATGGAACTTCTTTGATGGAATAAAAATTTCTTCGCCACTGATCGTTTTAATATTAAACCGCTTAATGAGCCAAACAGAAATAATTCCGGTAACCACTGCACTGCCAATCACGCCATACATGTGAAAGCTTTGCAGGCGAAACATTTCCTGGATACGAAACCACGATATGACTTCAGACTTCACTAATAAAATTCCAAAGAATATTCCCATAACCAGAAACCTCAAATTGAAAATAAAAGGATGCTTTTTATCAGAATGTTTGTATCCCGGATGTAAAGAAACAATCTCGAAATCTGTATCAGGTTTTGTATATATTTCAGTCGCTTGCCGCATAATTTTTTATAGGGTTAAAATAATGGGTAAAAGAATATTTGCCATAAAAAAACCGCCGGCCATAAAACAAATGGTTGCAACTAATGAAGGCCACTGCAGGTTTGATAAACCCATAATAGCATGTCCGGAAGTGCATCCGCCGGCATAGCGGGTTCCAAAGCCAACTAAAAAACCGCCGCCCACAATCATTATTAAACCTCTTGCGGTAAACAAGGCCGGCCAGTTAAATATCTGTTGCGGCACCAGTGTTTGATAGTTATCAATTCCATACCTGGATAACGCTTTGGCAAGGTTTGGATTTACATTTACTGCATTCATATCTATTAAAAAAGCTGCAGCAATATAGCCACCGATTACGATGCCTGCAATGAGAAATAAATTCCAACTTTCTTCTTTCCAATTGTATTGAAAGAAGGGGATCTTTGACGGGATACAAGCTGCACATATATGCCGTAACGAAGATGAAATGCCAAAAGGTTTATTACCTAGAATAAGCAACAGCGGAACCATTAATCCTATTAACGGGCCTGCAATATACCAGGGCATTGGTTGTTTTAAAATCTCTAACATAATAGTATTGTTTATAAATGTTCAGGTTGTTGTTTTTTAGCAGGTTTAAATGACCCTAACAATATTACCCCGAAAAAAGCAAAGTATAAACTGCTTCTTACCGGATAAGAGCTGATAGCACTCACCCAACATATTTATTGTACAAGTAACCTGCTAACGCCAATAATAATGAACCGCTGAAGTACATTTTATTCGATAATATCCATTTCTTTATTATTCTATTTGTCTTGTCTTTTATGTTTAAAAGGTTCGATCAATTGTTTTATAAATCTCCCAGGATAGTTTTCTACTCCTTTAAAGCCAAGCTTGATGTCTCTGCCATTAGCAGGTAGATAGGCTGTTCCAAAAATATAATCCCACATGCTTAACGATAATCCAAAGTTTACTCCATAGGGTTCGGGCAAGTCTTTTGCATGATGCCAGATGTGCATTTTGGGATTATTAAATATATACTTTAAC
>JBDSDN010000176.1:0-11229 GCA_039920545.1 Ferruginibacter sp.
TGGTGTCGCAGTTTATAAGCTCTCATAAAGTAGGCTTACTCGGCGATCTTGAATTTAATTTTCCTGCAGGCACTCATGCGGTAGGGCGGTTGGATAAGGACTCAGAAGGCCTGTTAATTTTAACCACTGATAAAAGACTGACACGTTTCTTGTTTCTTGCAGCAACCCCACATGAACGGACTTACCTCGTAATGGTGCAAAATAAATGTACGCTTGAAACATTTAATAAACTAAAACAAGGTGTACCCATTTGCATTAAAGACGGTGAATATTATATAGCTAAGCCCAATTCAATACAGATCATAAATAATCCTGGCGAATTATATAACTATGCTACGGATCCTCGGGATGCTTATCCGCATACGTGGCTGTTGATTACCCTTACCGAAGGCAAATACCGCCAGGTACGAAAAATGGTAATGGCTGTAAAGCATCGTTGCCAGCGGCTTATACGGCTTTCCATCAGCGGTGTAAATTTGGGTACGATGCGGCCGGGGGAGGTAAGGGAATTCGATGAATCGGCTTTTTATAAGTTGCTGAACATTCCGCTGCAGGCGTTGTAATTATTTGTAATTCCCATTTTCGTTTTTTACATTTAGTGATGCATCCGCCCTTCCGCATCCCGGTTTGGAAAACTGCTCCCTTCATACGGGTACTTTTCCCTTTTACAGTTGGTATTATTCTGCAATGGTATGTACAATTTCATATCTATTTTATCTTGGTAGCTATTGGCTGTTTTAGTATATCATTTTTCTTTTTTTATTATTTGCCGCTAACCTTACGGTATAAATTATTCCGCCTGCAGGGTATTTTATTAAATTTAATTATTGCAACTGTTGCTTTATTTGTAACCAGGCAGCAGGATATCCGCCATAAAAAAACCTGGTTTGGTCATCAGTATAAACTGGGAAGTGCCCTTGTAGTAAAATTAAATGAACCGTTACTGGAAAAAATTAATTCGTTTAAGGCAGATGCAATTGTAGAAGCTGTAATTAATGGAGAAAAATCAACAGCAACTACAGGTAAACTGCTTTTATATTTTCAGAAAAATGATACCAGCCGGTTACTACGCTATGGTAATAAGCTGATTATTACAGCAAGGTTGCAACGCCTTGCAAACTCCGGAAACCCCGGGGCGTTTAACTATAAGCGTTATGCGGCTTTTCAGCAACTGTTTTATAATGTTTACTTAAAATCTGCAGATTTTAAAGTTTTGTCCGGCAAAGAAATTAATCCATTTTACCGGTTTATTTTTTCTGCGCAACAATATATTGTAAGCACAATAAAAAAATTTTTGCCACAAGATAAAAATATTGTCGGCATTGCCGAGGCGCTCCTGATAGGCTATAAAGAAGATTTAGATAAGGACCTGGTGCAGGCCTACAGCAATACCGGGGTAGTGCACATTATCGCTATCTCTGGCCTGCACCTCGGCCTCATTTACTTTATGCTGCTCTGGATCTTTACCCGTCTTCCCCTCATAAAGAAATCGAAATTTGCAAGGGTAACCCTTATTCTCAGCTGCCTTTGGTTATTTTCCATTTTAACCGGGGCGTCGGCCTCAGTATTGCGAAGTGCTGTCATGTTTACCTGTATTGTTATAGGGAATAATTTTTTTAAACAGGCGTCCATCTATAATTCCTTGGCGGCCTCAGCTTTTGTATTGCTTTGTTATAACCCCTATTTTTTGTGGGATGTGGGGTTTCAATTAAGTTATTTAGCTGTGTTTGGTATTGTCTGGTTGCAACAACCGATTTATCGTCAGTTGTACATAAAAGATAAATGGGGTGATAAATTGTGGAGCATGGTCAGTGTCACCATAGCTGCCCAAGTGATTACCTTTCCGATTTGTATTTATTATTTTCACCAGTTTCCCAATATGTTTTTAATTACCAATTTATTGGTGGTCCCACTCTCAACGATAATTCTGTTTGCAGAGATATTTTTAATTGCAATTTCATGGTGGCCCGGTGCGGCATTTTATGCAGGCCGGTTAATTTATTGGCTCATTTGGTTAATGAATTATATAATCACCATTTGCAACAATTTCTATTTTTCCCTAATAGATAAAATTTATGCCACGGCTTTTTCTACCTGGTTGTTATATGCTTTTGTGCTGGCGACCTGTTACTGGCTGTTGTACAAAAATAAAATAATCTTTCGACTCGGACTAGTCTCTCTGCTTGCATTTACAATGTTGCATGCCTTTGCAAAGTTCAGGCTGCAACAGCAGCAAAAAATAATTATCTATAACGTCTCAAAGCACCGGGCTATTGATTTTGTGCACAAAAATAAATATCATTTTATAGGGGATAGCATTTTGCAGGTAGATGGCGTTCTCCAAAACTTTCATTTAAAGCCCGCCCGTGTGGCTCTGCAGTTAGAAGCTTCCGGCGCTTTCAATAATTTAGAACATCACAATAAGTTGTGGCACTATGCCGGAAAAATATGTTTATTCATGGATAGTTCAATTGTGCTGGCCCCTTTAAAACAAAAAATACGGGTTGATATCTTGCTGATTTCTAAAAACCCAAATCTCCATATAGCAGATATTACCACTGCAGTAACGCCTGCCATTGTTGTTTTAGATGCTTCTAACAGTTTGTGGAAAATTGAAAACTGGAAAAAAGAATGTGAACAATTACTTTTGCGCTGCCATTCAATTCCGGAAAAAGGGGCTTTCATCCTGGACGTAGAATAGCGCTCTCCACTTTAAATAAAGATTAACTGTAAAAAACCCTCGGGTCAATAAAAATGCTAAAAAAAATCAATACCGCACTTATATCTGTTTTTTATAAAGATGGCCTGGCGCCAATAATTGCACATTTAAAAAAGTTAGGCGTTACAATTTACAGCACCGGCGGCACACAGGATTATATTGAGAAACTAGGCGTAAAATGTATACCGGTAGAAACGCTCACGGGTTACCCATCCATTTTAGATGGACGGGTTAAAACCCTGCACCCATCTGTATTTGGTGGTATCCTCGGCAAAAGGAATGAGGCGGTACATGTTGCCGAAATGCAGGAATTTAAAATACCGGAAATAGACCTGGTTATTGTAGATCTTTACCCATTTGAAGAAACCGTAAAATCAACTACTGATGAAAACCTGATTATTGAAAAAATAGATATAGGGGGACCTTCCATGATCAGGGCTGCGGCAAAAAATCACCACTATGTCGTCGTAATCGCAGCTAAAAAAGATTATACTTTACTGGAAGAAATACTGGAACAGCAAAAAGGTGAGACCAACATGGAGCAGCGCCGGATGTTTGCAATTAATGCTTTTGATGTTTGTACCGGGTATGACAATGCTATTTCAAATTACTTTCACGGGCTTGCTTTTGAAAGTGTATTTACCAAAGAAAAAAAATCGTTGCGCTATGGCGAAAACCCACATCAACCTGCAACTTTTTTTGGTGATTTATCTGAAATATTTACCCAGATACATGGCAAAGAATTATCGTATAATAACCTGGTAGATGTAGATGCGGCAGTGCATTTAATAAAAGAGTTTGATACTACTACGTTTGCAATTATAAAGCATACTAATGTTTGTGGTATTGCACAAGCCGGGTTATTGAAAGATGCCTGGGACAAGGCTTTGGCAGGTGATCCTGAAAGTGCTTTTGGCGGTGTATTAATTTGTAACGGGCCGGTTGATCTTGAAACTGCAACTGCCATTAACGAATTATTTTTTGAAGTATTGATTGCTCCTTCTTTTTATGATGGTGCACTGCAAAAATTAACATCTAAAAAGAACCGGATTTTATTGCAGTTAAAAGACTCCGTTCTGCCCAAATTGCAATACAAAACGCTATTGAACGGAATTTTAATGCAGCAGAATGATGAAACAAATTTTACCGAATGGAATGAAACTGGCGGAAGGGCAACAACGCCGGCAGAAAAGCCTGATCTCATATTTGCTAATATCATCTGCAAACATTTAAAAAGCAATGCAATTGCATTAATAAAAAACAGGCAAATGATTGGTAAGGGTTGCGGGCAAACAAGCCGTATAGATGCCCTCCGGCAGGCTTTAGAAAAAGCAAAACAATTTAATTTTGATTTACATGATGCTGTTCTGGCAAGCGATGCTTTTTTTCCGTTTGATGATTGCGTGAAAATTGCACACCAGGCAGGCATTAGCGCCTTTATACAACCGGGAGGGTCTATCCGGGACGTAGATAGCATTACCTACTGCAAAACTCAAAAACTTGCAATGGTTCTCACAGGTGTGAGGCATTTTAAACATTAATAACTTTAATATAAATGCCTAACCTGCGGGATAACAAAAGCAAAGGCTATGTGGCTTTACTCATTACGAGTTTTTTTTGGGGTACTACCTGGGTCGCAAGTAAAATTGGTATCAGCGAGCTTCCCGCCCTACAAATGGCCGGCATAAGGCAACTGATTGCGGGATTTATATTCGTAACTTTTTTCCTGGTATTTAAAAAATTACCTCTACCGGGTATAAAGCAATTTGGATGGTTGCTTGTAATGGCGTTACTAATGTTTGTTTTTGCAAACGGGCTTAGCACCTGGAGTTTAAAATTTATTCCTACCGGCCTGAGCGCTTTGATTGGAGCTTTGTATCCTTTGTGCGTAGTTGTAATTGAACGTGTTTTTTATAAAGCTAAAAAAATTACCCCACTTACTATTGCCGGCTTTCTTTTAGGCCTTGGTGGCATACTGATTGTTTTTTATGAAAATATATTTGAGCACCACGCTGCTAATTTTTTTATTGGCTTACTGTTGTCATTTAGTGCTATGTTATCCTGGAGCTTCGGCACAATATTCATTGCCCGCAATAAAATAAACCTGAATCCATATTATGCTACAGGCTGGCAAATGATGTTGAGTTCTTTTGTATTATTAATTAGTGCAAAACTAACCCAGCCCATGCTGCCTTTAATGCTTATCCCTTTAAAAGGCTGGCTGGTAATTTTTTACCTCGTTGTGGTTGGATCTATAATAAGTTTTATAGCCTTCATATATTCTATGAAGAAACTTCCCATAGCGGTAGCATCATTATATGCATATATCAACCCGTTGGTAGCAATGGTTTTAGCTTCTTTTTTAGTACATGAAAAACTAACTATAAATATTTTGTGGGGAGCTTTTGTAACCCTCACCGGGGTATTTTTAGTAAACTATAGCATTAAAAAAAATACGGATACTATTATAGCTGAGCCTGAGATATAAATTTTTCATACGCCTCCTTCCAACCTCGAAATTTTTTATCTGTACCTAAAAAGTTGTTGTGAAAAATACTGATAAAATTTCCATTTACTAATTTGCACTCCCGGAAGTAATACCTCATTTCCTCAAAGGCTTCAGTTACATTTAATTTTTCTTCATAAAAACTATTGGCATCCATATAGCAAAAAGGATGTATACGCAAAGGGGTAATTTTTTCTTCAGGTAAATTATACCAGTAAAATGAAGAAGCTACCGATGCCCTGAAACCGTTGATACTGCCATAACCCATGCTATAATCGTCTAAAATACCAGCGGCTAGTAAATTTTCAAAAGTAGTGGGTAAACGAAATTTTATGTAATGCTGCCGTGATGAGTTTATCTGAAGACCTGTAATAGTTTCAAGTATCTTCTTTTCTGCTGTTAAGGTAGAATAACTATCATTACTCTTCCACGAGGGGTGTAGGCCAGTTTTATAATTATGTGCATGATCTTTTATCAGTTTTGCCATTAGTGGGTGAGTAGGCAGAATATTTTTATCATATAAACTCCTTTTATCGGCCACCAGGAAAAAATATATGGGTTCTAAATTATTTTCGCTGTGAAGTTTATCCAGGAAATCATAACTGTCAAAGGGATCTTTATCCATTCCCAGTAAAACCTTAATCCTTTGAGCAGATGGAGCTTTAAAAAAGCCACCCAGGTTTTTTAAAAGCCCTTTTCTTTTGTAAGACCAGGCCATATCAATATCATAGGTAGCAATAAATTTACCGGTGGTAAATTGAAACCTTAAATCCGGAAAGCACTTTTTTAAAAAATTAGCAAAACCAAGAACCCATTTATTTACCAGCGGAACATTTAGAAAGCCCTCCTGGTAAGCTATGGAATTTTCATGAGCATACCGATCATAGATATCCAGTTTATGCGGTAAGTATTCTTCATACCGGCTTATTAAGTAAAAGGAGGCCGCAAAAATATCAAAAGCAAAATCACTCCCGGGAGTGCTAAAAAAAATCTTGTCGTCACCTTTTTTTAAACATTGAATTCGCTGGGTATTTATCCCGGTTTCAAATAGCAGGCTATGCGGTCTGAGCGTAATTACGGGTTTCTCAAAATTAAGATCACTGTAATTTATTTTTGGCCCATCATGAGTTTTAAAACCTTCTCCATCTATTGTGAGACTGTAAGAAAGGCCAAGTAGTTCTTTAAATATAAACTGGCAGATGTATTGTAAACGGGTAGAGGATTTAGTAACATAGATCAGTAGCATAACGGGCAAATATTTTAAAAAGACCTGCTTGAAAAATAACCGCAATGGCTACAGGAAATATAATGGCTATTTATAACTTATTTTGCTCTTTCCACATCTGGTTAAAGGTTTTTGCACTGAAGTTCAAATCGCTGCGGTGTTTTGTCCAGTCTTTGAATAAACCATTAACCAGTTTATTTTTTAAACTCCCGTTGCCTGCATTCATCAGGCTTCTTTTAAGGCTCCCAAGTTTCCAGATTTTCCAGGCAGTGCGTTCTGCAAATACGGTGTGGCCTTCCTCTACAGATTGTTTACGGTTATCCAGTAAAAGTTCATGCAGGTTTATTTTTACGGCACAAACTTCGGTACAGTTACCGCATAAGGACGAAGCAAAACTTAGGTGTTTAAAATCTTCGAGACCTTGTAAATGTGGGGTAATTACGCTGCCGATCGGTCCGCTGTAGGTAGCACCATAACTGTGCCCACCAATGTTTTTATAAACAGGGCAGGCATTTAAACATGCGCCACATCTTATGCAGTATAAACTTTCCCGTTGTTTAGGATTTTTTAAAATATTTGTGCGCCCATTATCAAGCAGGATCACAAACATTTCTTCAGGTCCGTCAGTTTCGCCAGGCTGTCTGGGGCCCGCAATAATGCTGTTATATACGGTCATTTTTTGTCCCGTGCCAAAGGTGCTGAGCAGGGGCCAGAACAACGCCAGGTCTGTGATAGAAGGAATAACTTTTTCAATACCGACAATAACTATATGTGTTTTAGGAAAAGCACAACTAAGCCTGGCATTGCCTTCATTTTCTGTAACAGCCACGCCACCAATATCGCTGATAATAAAATTTGCGCCTGTAACTCCAACCTCTGCCTCAACATATTTTTTTCTTAAAATATTCCTTGCTACCAGGGTAAGTTCCTGCGGTGTAAGTTTTGGATCTGTGCCTAACTTTTCTGCAAATAATTTGGCGACATCTTCTTTGCTTTTGTGCATGGCCGGTGTTACAATATGGTAAGGCGCTTCGCCATCTAATTGTTGTATGTATTCTCCCAAATCGGTTTCTATACTTTCAATGCCATGTTTTTCCATCGCAGCATTCAGATGGATTTCTTCAGTTACCATACTCTTGCTTTTCACCAGCGTTCTGCACTTTCTCTCCTGGCAAATATTCACTATTTCGTCTATAGCTTGCTGTGAGTTTTCTGCCCAGATCGTTTTACCGCCCCGCTTACTAAAGTTTAGTTCAAAATCTAATAATTGCTGATCCAATGTTTCAATAGCCTTCCACTTAATATTCTTTGCTCTTTCCCGGGCCAGGTGAAGATTTTCAAATTGCTGTTTGCCCTGTGGTACGGAAGCATTGTACCTGCCGATATTGAAATTTATTTTACGCCTGTGTTCCAGGTCGGCAGCTTTTACAGCGCTTTTAGCTAAAAACGTTTCTGAAGTTTCTGACATTCTTTTTATTTGGTTACCCGGTGCCTGCATAATGTATCGGGATATAACAGCTGTTATGCTGAAGGCTAAACAAAATTACTATAGTTTATCCAGATCCATTATCGCTTTAAAAGATGTGCTTAGCGTCTAGCAAAAATACGTAAGACTAAAAGCCCTACCTGTGCCGCTGCGGTATTGATTTTTTTATTTTCCAAACCATCCGTAAACAAACTTCGTTATTTAGAAGCATGCCAATCCTAATCCTGTAAAAATCCCCTAAACCTTTTCCGTATTTTATTTTCATACTTACAAAGTATGCAAAGCCCGACTGAGCGCTTAAAATTTCCATATTAAAACCGTACCTCATTAAAATTTACACCTCTTTGATCACCAGGATTATTACAATCATTTTTTAAATTTAAAAAAGTATGAAACGAAAAATTTATGCAGCAATTATGTTGTTTGCCATGGTGATGAACACCTTTCCTGTTTGGGCCTCCAGCCACAGGGAAGCTCCAATGATTGGAGATGATCCCCTGGCAGACAACACAGATGTATATGCCTTTAAGAGCCCTAATGATCCCAATAAGATCATACTTATAGCAAACTACATTCCTTTTCAATTGCCACAAGGTGGCCCAAATTTTTATCATTTCAGCCCTAATGTACGTTACGAGATTCACGTAGATAATAACGTAGGTACGGCAGGGGATGATATCATTTACCGTTTTACATTCCAACGCCAGAATGAAGACCCAACAACATTTTTTAATATTCGCCTGGGTAAAGAAAACCTGAAAACTACCTACACCCTGGATAGGAGTATTAACGGTGGAAAATCGTTCAGCACAGTTATTAAAAATGGTACGGTACCGCCGCCTAATGTCGGTGAAAGGTCTATTAGTTCCAAAGTGGGATTGAATGCGCCGAATTACGAAACACTGATGAAAAATGCGATTACAACTTCTACTACCGGTGAAAAAGTTTTTTGTGGTCCGGTAGATGATCCATTCTTTGTAGACCTCGGTGGTATTTTTGACCTTGGTGATGCACCACGCCAGGGCCCAACCCACACGGAAGATGGACTGAAATGTATAAACGTTTCTACTATTGCTTTAGAGGTTGATGTGGCTACTTTACAGGCAAATCATAAATCAGTAAGCCAGGCAGCAAATATACTGGACCCCAGTTTTGTTATTGGAGTTTGGGCATCTGCCAGCAGGCAAAAAATTACTGTATTAAATGATATCACTAAGGATGACAACAGGGAAAATCCTTACGACTACGATAATGCAAGCAATAAATATGAAACGCATTCCGGTCCCTGGATACAGGTTTCAAGATTAGGTATGCCTTTAACCAATGAAGCGGTAATTCCGGTTGGCGATAAAGACCTTTGGAACAGGCTCACCCCTTACCAGGACCTGAGCAGGATTAAAACTTTTGGAAATTATTTCTATAATCCTGAATTGGCTTTGTATATGGATGATGCACAGTTTGGAGGTGCAGTACCTGCGTTTAAACCTTTGCGCATTCAAAAGAATTCACTCGGCCAATTTGGTTTTGGAAATGGCCAGAATGGTTTGTATGCTTTAAAAGGAAATGCAGCTTTAAATGGTACAGCTTTAAGCGAAGCTAATTTTGGCGGGTTATTATTACCTGGCCCCAACCAGCCCCGCTCTGTAGATCTTTGGCCTATTTTCCATACAGGTGTTCCTAATTTAGCACCATATCAACTGGCCACGGGCAAAGGTGGAAATCCGCTTGCTGTGGGTAAACCTTTTATTAATAATTTTCTTCCTAACGGTGGAGACATGCTACGCCTGAATATGGCGGTGCCTGCCACCTCCCGTACCTCATCAGAGTTCAGTTCCGAAGGCTTGGTGCAGGCAGCAGTTTTAGGATTATTAGATCCCAGGTTTAATACCAATACATCTATTCAGTTTATTCCCAACATGGATGGTTTTCCTAATGGGAGGAGGCTTGAAGATGATGTTACCAGGATTGAATTGCAGGCGGTAAGCGGAATTGTTCTTGCAGCTATTGGTTTATGGTATGATGATTATGTTCCCGGAGGAAGCCCCGTAACACCAAAATTGCTAAATGTACTTGGATACAGTACCGGGGTTGAGGCAAATGATACCACATTTAAAACAGTGTTTCCGTTTGAACAAACACCATGGGCAGGAACGCATAATTGTGATTGCTTTACAGGAGTTACGAACAAATCTCCACGGTCTACAAGTTATGGCCAGCCTGATATAAACAAGAGTTTCGGCTTGTCTTTATCTGCTCCGGAAGTTATGATGAAGAGCTCACCAAATCCTTTCAACGATAACACAACAATTCAATACGAATTGAGGTCACCTTCACAGGTTACTGTTTCAGTGTATGATGTGCAGGGGAGAGAAGTTAAGGTGCTGGTAAATCAAATTCAAAAGGCAGGAACTTACAGGCAAACTCTTAATGGCTCCAGCCTTGGGGCAGGAGTATATTTTGTAAAAATTGCAAAAGATGGAGCAGTAAAACAAACTGTTCGTGTCGTAAAAGGAAATTAAAAAATAAAGAGGCTGCATGGACTGAACTCATGCGGCTGACCTGCAGCCTCTTTTAAAATAATTGTTATTAAAAACTTTTAACCCATTATTATTTCCAGGTTATTTAAACATGATCTAAATACTTTAAAAAATGAAAAAACAATATAGTTATATAATGCTCCTCGCATTTTTTATTGTAACAGTAAGTTTTGTAGTAATTAAATATAAAAATAAAACTCAGGCAGAAAATAATATATTTTATAGCCTGCTGCCCCGTACCGGAAATGATCTTAATAAAGCAGAATGGAAAACTTCTAAAGAAAATACTGAAAAACTTATTGCAAAAATTAAACTAAACCGGGGGGATGTAAAATCGGCCATCGCCCTTGCAAATGCATATATAATTGAGGCGAGGATAAGTGGAAACATAGCCTATTATGATAATGCAGCTATGAAAACTGTGGAGCAGGTGCTGAAGACAGAACCAAATAATTCCGAAGGCTTAATGCTGAAATCATTAATACAATTATCTCAGCATCATTTTGCAGATGGCCTTGCAACTGCGGAATCGGCTGTTAGTGCAAATCCAAATAATTCATTTGGTTACGGCTTGCTGGTAGATGCAAATGTAGAAATGGGAAATTATGAAGCCGCACTGGCAGCAGCAGATAAAATGGTGACTGCCCGCCCGGACCTGAGATCTTATTCCCGCATAGCATATTTAAGAGAAATTTATGGAGATTATGCCGGTGCAATAGATGCGATGAAACTGGCAGTTGATGCAGGTGTGCCTGC
>JBDSDN010000177.1:0-13532 GCA_039920545.1 Ferruginibacter sp.
CAATGCTAAATAATTAAGTGTGCCTTCTTAAATTCTTGCCAAAACCCTTTGCCAAAGTATAAAAAGACCTTACCTTTGCGCCGCTAAAAGGTGCAGCAATTTATGGATGAAGCGGTACTTATTTAGCCTTATATGAGAGCATAAAGAATCATATCAAACCCTGAACCAGCTAAAAAATGCATGGTTCAACCTCGGGGAAGCTATGCTCAATAAAAAACAAAAGTACAAGAGTTCGACGCCAATGAAGGGGATAAGCATTCAACAGCCGGGCTCAAAAAATAACAATACATATTTTAACTAATAACAATTTAATACAATGGCAGATTTACGTTATCAACGAAACTTTGGAATTGCTGCTCATATAGATGCCGGTAAAACCACTACCACCGAGCGTATTCTTTATTACACCGGTGTTAATCATAAAATAGGTGAAGTGCATGATGGCGCTGCTACTATGGACTGGATGGCGCAGGAACAGGAAAGGGGCATCACAATTACCAGTGCGGCAACTACCTGTTTCTGGAATTTCCCCATGGTGCAAAACCAGAAAACACCAGATACAAAACAATACAAATTCAACATCATTGATACTCCCGGCCACGTGGATTTTACCGTAGAGGTAGAGCGATCCCTGCGTGTACTAGACGGACTCCTGGCGTTATTTTGCGCCGTTAGTGGTGTAGAGCCTCAAAGTGAAACTGTTTGGCGCCAGGCCAACAGGTACAAAGTACCCCGTATTGGTTTTGTAAATAAAATGGATCGTGCCGGTGCCGATTTCTTAAATGTTGTAAAACAGATTAAAGAAATGCTAGGCGCTAAATCAGTTCCATTGCAATTACCAATTGGGGCTGAAGATAATTTTAAGGGCGTGGTGGATCTTATTACCATGAAAGGCATGGTTTGGGATGAAGCAGGGCAGGGAATGACCTTTAATGAAGTTCCTATCCCTGAAGATATGATGGAAGATGTCAAAGAATGGAGGCAGCATTTAATTGAAGCCGTTGCAGATTATGATGAGAAACTATTGGAAAAATTCTTTGATGACCCTGATACAATTACCGAAGATGAGATTCATGAAGCTATCCGTAAAGCTACGATTGATATGTCTATCATCCCGATGATGTGTGGCTCTTCATTTAAAAATAAAGGCGTACAAACTGCACTGGATGCAATTGTTCGTTATTTACCTGGCCCAATGGATATCGATGCTGTTAGGGGTACAAACCCGGATACAGGCGCAGAAATTTTGCGGCATTGCGATCCTAAAGAACCATTTAGTGCTTTGGCATTTAAAATAATGACAGATCCTTTCGTAGGCCGCCTGGCATTCTTCCGGGCATACAGTGGCCGGCTAGATTCTGGTTCTTATGTATTGAATACCCGAACCGGAAAGAACGAGCGTATCAGCCGTATAATGCAGATGCATGCCAACAAACAGAACCCGGTAGATTTTATTGAAGCCGGTGATATTGGTGCAGCCGTTGGTTTTAAAGATATTAAAACGGGCGATACTTTGTGTAATGAAGATCATCCGATCGTGCTGGAAGCAATGACTTTCCCCGAACCGGTTATCTCTGTAGCAGTTGAGCCAAAAACACAGGCAGACGTGGATAAAATGGGTATGGCCATTGCCAAACTGGTAGAAGAAGATCCAACCTTACGGGTAAAGACAGACGAAGAAACTGGCCAAACTATACTTAGTGGAATGGGGGAACTTCACCTGGAAATTATTGTAGACAGGATGCGTCGTGAGTTTAAAGTTGAGATCAACCAGGGTGCGCCGATGGTAGCTTACAAAGAAGCATTTCATAACACTATTCAACATAGGGAAACACTTAAAAAACAAACTGGTGGCCGTGGTAAATTTGCCGATATCGTATTTGAGATAGGGCCAGCTGACGAAGAATTTTTGAAAGAAAAAGATGGTAAGTCAAACTTCCAGTTTGTAAATGGCTTGTTCGGTGGTTCTATTCCAAAAGAATTTGTTCCGGCTATTCAAAAAGGTTTTGAGACCGCAATGACCACAGGTGTTCTGGCAGGCTATCCCATGGAAAGCATGAAAGTACGTGTGTTTGACGGATCCTTTCACCAGGTAGATAGTGATGCAATGAGTTTTGAATTGTGTGCAAAACAAGGTTATCGTGAAGCTGGCCGCAAAGCAAAACCAGTGTTATTGGAACCTATTATGAAAATAGAAGTGCTTACGCCAGATCAATACATGGGCGATGTTACGGGTGATCTTAACCGCCGCCGTGGGATGCTGGAAGGTATGGACAGCAAACATGGTGTACAGGTTATTAAAGCCAAAGTTCCATTGAGCGAAATGTTTGGTTACGTCACCCAATTGCGTTCATTATCTTCAGGCCGTGCAACTTCTACTATGGAATTCAGCCATTATTCCCCTGCGCCAAACAATATTGCTGAAGAAGTTATGGCAAAAGCAAAAGGAAAAGTAAAGATTGAAGAATAATTGTTATTGAATTAATTCATAATTATAAATGGATATTGTTGCCCCGTTCTTTTTAGAACGGGGTTTTTTAATTTTTGTGAGGTCATAGATCAACAGCCATGCTTATGATTATTCTAAATTTTATTCTGGTCAAGGAATCTCCATTTATGTTTAACGTTAAGGTTGATTACGGGCATAAAATTCCACACCTTTCCCAGTTTCTGCCATAAAATTGTTGCTAAGGAGTTTCTAAATTGCTCTTTGTGTGTTACCCTCTCTTCGATTATTTACTATTCAGCACTAGTTATGAGGAAAATTTAAGTAGGATTTATTTTTAGAATACAAAAGTGATTCTTCCGTGAGGTTTTTTTTGGTGCATGGATGATTTATTGTAGCCCTCAACATTATAAAGTCACAATCAGTAAAATTTTTAAAAATGAAAATTAAATACCGGTCTACATTTATTGCATTAGCTATGATTTTTATTCTCATGGCCTTTAAAAAAGGGGGCAATCCTCTGGATAAAACAGAAGGGGCACTTTACATGCAAACAAATGGAGTTTCAAATGAAATCATTAATTATTCCAGAATGGAGGATGGCAATCTTGTTGAAGTGCAGAGAATAGCCACAGGAGGCGCTGGTTCAGGAACTTTCAAACCTATCTCTGGTAATGACGGCGAGCCAAATGCTTTTGAAGGAGTAAAAAGTGTAATACTAAGTGCTAATCATAAATGGTTATTTGCCAGCAATGGCGGGAACAATACGGTGTCCAGTTTTAAAGTAGCAGATAACGGAATGCTTACGTTTATGGATGTAAAGCCAACCGGGCAGCCTGTTAGTGGTAAAAGCGGCACGGCAAAAAGCCTGGCGTTTGCGGAGAATACAAAGACCTTGTATGTGTGCCATTCTTTTGGTCCTGATCATATTCGGATGTTCTCTGTAACGGATGGAAAACTCACGCAGAAGGGGGCCAGCTATACGGTTAACGTTGGAGAAAAAAATGACCGGGTCCCCACTGAAATTGTGCTTACTCCTGATGCTAAATTTTTAATGGCTGATATTTTATTTGACAAGAGGCCCGGCATGAAGCCCGATGGTACTCCCGACCTTGCCGTTGCTAATATGAAAGATAAGGATGGATTGGTTATTTTTCCAGTGAACGACGATGGAAGTCTTGGCAAAGCAAGTTTTACAGATGCAGGCGGGGCCGCCGCATTTGACATCGCATTTCTCCACGGAAGCAACAATAAATTTATAAACGGTTATGCAGCAAGCGGAGGAATTGCCATGTGTACAATTGATGCATCTGGTAAAGTCACATGTTCTCCGGTGATTAAGATCAATCAAAAAATAGGGATGCCTTCAGAGTTGTGCTGGGTAGCCATTACGCCTGACAATAAGCAAGTGTTTGCCACTTTATTTGGATATAGTTATGTCTCCAGTTATAAAATTGAAAACGAAACCATTACTGTAAATCAAGATCCTGCTGCTGATGCAGTTCCCGGAGATGGAAAATTTAAGGCGCTGGACATGGTAGTATCCAGCGGACCAAATGATAGCTGGATAAGTCCAAATGGAAAATATTTTTACCAGATTTATCCTAATGCTTCAAAACTTATCTCCTATAAGATTACCGGAAATGGAAAATTAAAAGAAAAAGATACAAAAGCCATTCCTTATACCTCACCACAAGGACTTGCAGGTTTTGATTTTACAATTCATCAATAATTTCCTTAACAATTAAAATTTAAAAAATGAAAAAAACACTTTTATTGGCATTCGCAGCAACACTTTTTCTCTCCTGTAATAAAGAGACAAAATCAGATCTCAGTGAGGGTTATGGTCTTTCTAAAACAGAAAAAGATAATGAGAATGGCAACAACAACACGGGGTATATTTATACCAGTACCAACTCTAGTTCCGGCAATGCCATTATTGCTGTAGCACGGCATCATGATGGTACAGTAAATGAAATTAATAAATCGCCTTATTCAACAGGAGGTTTTGGCGATGCAGCTGAAGGCGACTTTGATCATCAGTGGGCATTGAGAATTGTTGGGGAATACCTGCTTGCCGTTAATGCAGGCGGTAACCCGGTAAACAGCAGTATTTCCGTATTTAAAATTAATAAAGTAAACGGGCATTTAAGCCAGGTAGATCAAAATCCCTCTACACCAGGGATGGACAATATAGATTCACGTGGGGTACGTGCTGTTTCAATAGCTTCAAAAGTTATTAATGGTACTAATTGGATATTGGTAGGAAATCAGTTTGCAAATCCTAATTATCAAAAAGATCCGCCACAGGCCTTTGGTTTCCCTGTGGTAACAACAGCCTTACGCAATGTTGTTGCGTTTACTTTTAATCAAACAAACGGTTTGTTGAACTTTCATAATATTGCCGCAACCTATACAGATGGTACTTATGGCGGGCCATGTACAGTAGAATTTAATTCCACAGGAACTAAGGTTGCCGTGTCCACCTGGGGCATACCACATTTTGATGCACCTGACGCCGACCTTACACTGCAAAAGCCAGGAAGATTGTACGTGTATAATTTCGCTGGCGGGAATTTATCCCAAACAGGTTTATACCAGGAAACCGGAGTATCTGGAAATATCGGTGTTTCATGGAGCCCTAACGACCAGTATATTTATATGGCTAATTTTAATCTTCATTCTTCAAAAGAAAATAATAGCGTAACAGTTCATGATGGAACTACCGCAGCTAAAGTTCAGAATTTCGGTACTAGTGATAGAAATGATGAAGCATGCTGGACATGGGTGAGCCTTGATAAACGAAAATTGCATGTCGCAAGTTTTACGAGTAATGCCGTAAGCAGTTTTGATATTGGTAGCGATAATAAACTCGCAGTTTCATTAAATCCCAATTATGTAATACGCCGTGGTGTCCCCCTGATAGATACAAAAGATATGCATGAAGCAGATGGCTATTTGTTTGTGTCAGGAGCATTTAAAAGCCACACTATATCTACATTCAGAAGAAATGCAACCACCGGCGCTTTATCAGAAATTCCTTCGTCCCCGTATTTTATCCCTTCTGTTGCAGGAAAAACTCCTGAGCAAGTTGCTTTTATGGGCTTAACAGGATTTGATAAAAAAACTGGAAATGATACTTCCGCTGAACACAACTAATGAAATAAATAAATTAATAAGAATTAGCTAGATTAAACGTAAACTATTATAGATGTAAGCTATCAGGTTTAGGGATGTTAAAAAAATTTAGCAATATACTGATGAGGCGTCTTATCTGGTTCTATACCGACGAAGTCCGAATTCAAAAAAATGATTCAGCATATTTATTATTGAAGCCCCGTTCTTTTTAGAACGGGGCTTTTATTTTTAAGGAAATTGACTGCGACATTGTTTATAGAAAAAACTGAGGGGTAAGTTTATTTATTTTTTGCATTCGTGGCAAATGTGATGGCGAATGCATTGAGAACTCTGAGTTCTTTAAAAAAAATAATCATTCAAAAGTAAGATTGCTTATAAAAAAACAATCCTGATTAAGTATGCCGGCCCACAATTTTTTATCTCAGCATGGCAAAACTATTAGTCAGTTTAAATACCCCCGTCTCGGCGAGGTTCAATTTTAATGGATATCAATATTCGACTCCAACTCGAAGTACAGGCATCGAATTAAAAAATGTTTTTACTCAATTAAACTCTGGCACTCTTTTTAAAATCCAAAAAAAATAATTGCTAATGAAAAAAAATATTTTAGCCAGTATGTTATTTGCAATGATAGTAATAACAAGCTGCGGCCCCAGCAAAGTAGTGGTAAGGGAAAAGCCTGTTGCGCCGGTATATGTACGACCTCTGGCACCTGCGCCTAATTATGTGTGGATTGATGGGGGTTGGGTAAAAAACAGTCGTAAGAGATATGTATACAAGCACGGCTATTGGGTTTCGCCAAGGCCGCAGTATAGGAATATATCTTACACACAATGTTATTGGCGGCAAACAAGGCGGGGTTATGTTTGGGTACCCGGCAGGTGGTAATCTTTTATTTAGAAATATTATTTTGTTAAAGAAAGCCTGCATTAATGTGGGCTTCTTTTTTAAATACATAACTTTAAATGGTAAAAATTTAGTTGCGTCTTTTAAAATAATACCATGAAAACACTCCAAAAATTTTTCATTCCCTTTTTAATTTTAGTCTCCGCAAATGTCCTGGCACAGAAAAAAAATGTAGATAGTGACCATGAGAATTTTTTCAGGTTTGGTGCTAAGGCAGGTGTAAATATTAATAAAATTACTGGCCAATCTTATAAGTCCGGGTTCAACTATAATTTTCAGGTAGGAGGATTTACGCAGTTTAATTTCAGTAATCGTTTTGGTTTGCAGCCGGAGGTTAATTTTGTTCAAAGCAGTTCAGAATTTACTAATGATGCTTCCGATGTGTACAATGACTTGTTCCGGGATGGCAGCCAGAAGAAAGCTAAAACAGATTTCCTGGAAGTGCCGGTTTTATTAAATGTAAATATTGGCCCCAGTAAAAGGGTTAAAATACAACTTGGGCCTGCTTATGGAGGGTTACTAAAACAAACAGTTGATAGTCTAAAATCAAATGGTAATCTTTATAAAAACAGTGAATGGAGTGCTATAGGAGGTCTGTGGCTGCAACTGCCATTGGTAAATATTGGTGCCAGGTATAAATGTGGTCTTACCAACATTAATGCTATTGATGACCGCCAAAGCTGGAAAAACCAGGCTATACAAATATTTGCTGGAGTAACATTTTAAAGTTTTGGAAGTTTTAGGGTTCAAAGGTTTAAGTCGGGTAAAGATTTTAATGCCGTTGAAACTTTTCTTTTTTAAGTTTTTTTATAACTTCAAAGTACAAACCAATTGCATGCAACACATCCGACCGGAAGATTTAATTATTATAGATATTGAAACTGTTTCCGAATATTCTTCTTTTGGCAAAATGGATGAAACATGGCAACAATTGTGGGAAGAAAAAATTGTAAGGACTATTCCCGAAGGCATGACAGCCGCCGAATTTTACCCCCTGAGGGCGGGCGTTATGGCTGAGTTTTCTAAGATTGTTTGTATAAGTATTTGTTATTTTAATAAAGAAGTAAACCTGCGCATGCGGGTAAAATCATTTTATGGGCATGATGAAAGTAAAATTCTTAGAGACTTTCTCCTGACCATGAGCAAAATAGAATCTATCAACAGCAAATGGTGTTTTGCAGGGCATAACATAAAGGAGTTTGATATACCTTTTATCTGCAGAAGATTGCTGGTAAATAACTTTCCTCTTCCAAGGTATCTTGACTTTCAAAACATGAAACCATGGGAAACAAATATTGTAGATACTTTTCAATACTGGCGTTTTGGAGATTACAAACATTTCACATCCTTAAAATTACTGGCTGCCGCTATGGGTATTCCATCCCCCAAAGATGATATAGATGGCAGCATGGTTGGGGAATTATACTGGACGGGTACTGAAGAAGAACGAGCTATTGCTTTAAAAAGAATAGCCACCTACTGCCAGAAAGATGTGATTACTACTGGTAATATTATTTTAAGGTTTAAAAATATTGCACCTGTACATATTAATGATATTGATTTTATAGAATAATAAAAATAAATGTTTTTTCATAAATCTTTTCGGCTGATCTCCACTGGCTTAAACCCAATAAACAGCCTTTTTAGAATTAGGAACTTTTACCCGCCGGCCCTCTACCTCCATTCACTTTACTATTTACATAGGTGCTTAGGTGGCTGCAAATTGTACAAACCTCACTGTAAATTTTTTAGCGAATATCAACTGACAGTTTTGCCGTTCTGAACAGATGGTACTGATTTTGCCATTAGTTGCAAATAGTTTTTAAAATATTATTTATATGCAAAAAGGAAACATCAGGGTACAAACGGAAAATATTTTTCCGATAATCAAGAAATTTTTATACAGCGAACATGACATTTTCATCAGGGAGCTTGTCAGCAATGCAGTTGATGCCACCCAGAAAATTAAGACGCTTTCTTCTGTGGGAGAAGCAAAAGGTGATTTAGGGGAGTTAAGAATAGACGTAGTCCTTGATGCCCTAAAAAAGACCCTTACCATCAGTGATAAAGGAGTAGGGATGACGGAAGAAGAAGTAGATAAATACCTGAACCAGGTAGCTTTTAGCGGGGCAGAAGAATTTCTGGAAAAATACAAAGGGCAGAATGAAAATAATATCATAGGGCATTTTGGGCTTGGTTTCTATTCTTCTTTTATGGTAAGCGAAAAAGTAGAAGTGGTTACAAAAAGTTATAAAGAAGGGTCAGAGGCGGTAAGATGGGAGTGTGACGGCAGCCCGGAATTTACCTTAGAACCGGTTGAAAAAGAAATGAGAGGTACCGATATTATTTTACATATAAATGATGAAAGCAAAGAATTTTTAGATGCATATAAAATAAAAGCAGTGCTGGAAAAATTCTGTAAATTTTTGCCTGTTCCTATTTATTTTAAAGATGTAAATGAAAAAGTAGAAGAAGTTAAGGAAGGTGAAGAATCAAAGGAGGAGGCAAAAGAAATAAAGCCTTTAAATAATACTAACCCGGCCTGGACAAAAAAACCTTCTGAATTAACTAAAGAGGATTACGAAAATTTTTACAGGGAACTATACCCTTACAATGAAACACCATTATTCTGGATACACCTGAATGTAGATTATCCCTTTAACCTTACAGGTGTTTTATATTTTCCTAAAATAAAGCAGAGCTATGAAATTCAGAAAGATAAAATTCAATTATACAGCAACCAGGTTTTTGTAACCGATGAAGTAAAAGATATTGTGCCCGAATTTTTAATGCTGTTGCAGGGCGTTTTAGATAGCCCCGATATACCATTGAATGTGAGCCGTAGTTACCTGCAGGGCGATCCTAACGTAAGAAAAATAAATGCACACATCACTAAAAAAGTAGCAGATAAATTAGAAGAAATATTTAGAAATGACAGGGTAGCCTTCGAAGAAAAATGGGAGAGCCTTGGTTTGTTTGTTAAATACGGGATGATGACGGATGATAAATTTTTAGAAAAGGCCAACCAGTTTTTTATTATGCAGGACACTGCTGGGAAATTTTATACGCTGGAAGAATACAAAACTGCTACAGCAACTTTACAAAAAAATAAGGATAGCAAGCAGGTTATACTTTACACTACTAACCCAGTGCAACAGGATGCTTATATACAACAGGCCATAGCGAAGGGCTACGTGGTTGTAAAAGCAGAAACATTGGTAGATGCTGCATTTATTAACAGTGTGGAAATGAAATGGAGTGACACAATATTTACCAGGGTTGATGCAGATATTGCAGATAACCTTGTAGATAAAGCAGATGCAGCAGAGAGTGTATTAAGCAAAGAAGATACTGAAAAATTAAAAAAATTATTTGAGCAACCGCAGGAGGGTTTGCATATTAACGTAGAAATAAAAGGCTTAAATACTGATGCCCCGCCCGTAACAGCTACCAGGCCTGAGCAAATGCGCCGCATGAAAGATATGGCAGCAGTTGGAGGAGGCATGGCAGCATTTTATGCGCAAATGCCTGATGAGGTTACACTAACCGTAAATGGGAACCATCGAATTTTCAAAAACATTCTTGGCGTAGAAGAAGATTCAGCCCAGGAAAAACAAGTAAAAAACCTGGCTGGTCTTGCATTACTTTCACAAGGTTTGTTGACAGGAAAAAACCTGACTGATTTTATAAACCGCAGTGTTGAGTTGATGGAAAAATAGATAACCAAAAATTGTATATTAAAAAAGCCCAGGTTTTTACCGGGGCTTTTTTATGAGTATTGATCCTTCCAAATAATGCAGGTGTTTTCTATGAACAATTTCTCTATAACCTTTGCTGAGAAATATCTGCTTTTGCACAGGGTTTAAATAAATTATGATCATTTTTCTTGGACTTTTCGCCAGGCTTTTTTCAATGTTTTTTTCAACCCCTTTCATTATTATTTCATCAAAAGGATTAAACATAAAGATGCAATCTACATCATCGGGAATATCAAAATAAAAAGCATCGTTGTTAATAATTTTGTATTGTAATGCTGGGAAATGCTGTTTTGTTTTTGCGAGGTTTATGTTTGCAGCAACACTTAATTCTTTTGAAAAATCTATACCTGTTATTTTATTTACTCCCTGGCTTGCGGCTACGCACATCACTCTGCCTTTGCCACATCCTATGTCTACAAAGTGTTTGACAGATTTTAAATCTGCCTGCCGAAAAATTTCTTCGAGTAAATCGTAACTGGCCGGCATATAAATAGTAGCGTGTGAAATATCAATTCCTTTTTGAGAAAGTATTTTTAGTTCATCCACGCCGGTAGTATTAATGTCATATTTTTTTTCACCTTTTATTTCGTTTTTAATGACGTGCAAGGCAATGCGAAGGTTCCAGTTATAAGCCAGGTAAAAAAAATATTGAATATATTTTATGGACTGCATTTTTTTTGTTAAGTATAGATAAAATGCACAAGAGTGCGACGCCTCCAAAGCTGAAAAAAGAAATTATGACTGGGCAAAAAAAATTATTCACTTAGCCTAAGATCAATCACTTTCAGTTGCAATGTTTTGTTTCCGTTCCATTCATTTTCATCAATGGTAAAAATAATATCAACGGGTTTTTGCATTTGCAATAAATTAAATTTTTGCGCCATGTTAAACCCAATGCCATTTAAAATTATGCCCTGTTGTTTTATTACAAACCGAAGATGTACTTCTTTCAAAACCTTTGAGTAGCCCGTATTCATCACATTTTTTGCAATAAAAACCGGGCGCATATTTTCTGGCCCAAACGGCTCCATCTGGCAAATAATATTATAAAAACTTTCTTTAATTTCCGTAAAACTTATCTCTGCATCAATAACCAATTGGGGAATAAGGAACCGATCTTCAATTGTGGCGCATACGACTTCCTCTAACTTATGCCGGAAGGCATCGACATTTTCCGGCAATAAGGATAGGCCTGCGGCGGCAAAGTGACCACCATAAGCTGTTAAATATTCCCGGCAGGCGTAGATTGCTTCGTATAAATTAAAGCCGGGAACGCTGCGGGCGCTCCCTGCCACTATATCCCCACTGCGGGTAAGCACCACCGTTGGGCGGTGATAATGTTCAATAAGCCGGCTGGCAACTATACCGACCACACCTTTGTGCCAATGCTCTTTGTATACCACACAAGATTTTTTATCTGCTGCATTTTCATCAGCCAGAATTATTTCTAAAGCTTCCTGCGTAATACTGCTGTCTGCTTCTTTCCTATCCGTATTATCTGAGTGCAGCATTTCAGCAAATTCTTTAGCTTTAGCCGGATCCTTTTCTATAAACAACTGCACTGCTTTTTTTGCATCATCCATTCTACCTGCCGCATTTACTCTCGGTGCAATTACGAAAACGACATTCGTTATAGTAAGTGTTTTCCTTATGCCACCCAATTCTATGAGGGCTTTAATGCCAGGCCGGGGATTTATATTTATTTTTTGCATCCCCATAAATGCCATAACCCTGTTTTCCCCGGTCATAGGCACAATATCGGCGGCAATAGCTGTAGCGACTAAATCCAGGTATGAAAATACAATTTCCTCATCTACAGAAAAGCGTTGGGCAAGTGCGGTTATTAATTTAAATCCTACGCCACAACCGCAAAGTTCTTTATATGGATACTCGCAATCTGACTGCTTCGGATTTAAAATGGCTACTGCATCCGGGAGTATATTACCAGGTAGATGGTGATCACAAATAATAAAATCAATATTCAGGGATGCAGCATAAGTGATTAATTCTGTTGATTTTATTCCACAATCAAGGCAGATTACCAGGTTGAAATCATTTTCAGCTGCAAAGTCAATTCCTATTCTGCTTACACCGTAGCCTTCCCGGTAGCGGTGCGGAATATAAAAATCTAAACGTTCTGATGGGTGTAGGTAAGTAATAAAATTATACAGGCATGCTACGGCAGTCGTACCATCAACATCATAATCCCCATAAATTAAAATCTTTTCTTTTTGCTCAAAAGCTTTACCGATGCGGGTCACCGCTTTATCCATATCTTTTAAAAGCCAGGGGTCATGCAGCATTTCAGGTGAGGGCCGAAAATAGTTTTTGGCTGTATCGTAAGAGTTTATACCACGTTGTGTGAGGATTTTACAAAGATTGGTGTTGATGCTGAGTTCCTGCTGCAACGCAGTTACGGTATCTATTTCATAGGGCAGTATGTTCCATATTTTTTCCAATCGCTAATATTTTCGGTCTGTCGTAAAACGTACAAGTTCTTCCAACGCTGCTCTTACGGGGGAATCAGGATAAGAATAGAGTATAGTGAGCGCTTCATCTCTGAATTGCAGCATTTTTTGTTCAGCATATTTTATACCGCCATGTTTTACGACGATATCAACTACGTACTGCACTTTTTTCTTTTCTTTGTTTTTGTTTTTAAGGATGTATATAATCTCCCGGGAAGTTATTTTATCAATATTGTTTAAGGTGTAAATTAACGGGAGGGTCATTTTTTTCTCCTGTATATCATTCCCGGTTGGTTTTCCAATATCTTCAGTTCAATAGTCAAAAAGATCGTCCTTTATCTGAAAAGCAATCCCAACTTTTTCGCCAAAAAGTTTCATCTTATCAGTGAAATCTTTATTTTTTGTAACACTATAAGCCCCCACAGCACAGGCGGAAGAAAGCAGCGAAGCCGTTTTATTTTTAATAATTTCAAAGTACACTTCTTCATTAAGATTTAATTTCCGGGATTTTTCAATTTGAAGCAATTCCCCTTCGCTCATTTGCCTGACCGCATCAGATAAAATGTGCAGATGTTCAAATTCCTGGTGTGAGGTTGCCAGCAGTAATCCTTTAGACAAAAGATAATCTCCTACCAATACGGCAATTTTATTTTTCCAGACAGCATTTATTGAAAAAAAACCTCGTCTTTCGAAAGCTTCGTCCACTACATCATCATGAACAAGCGTTGCAGTATGCAACATTTCTACCAAAGCAGCTGCATGATAAGTACTCTCATTAACTTCCCCATGGAGACGGGCGCTTAAAAACACAAACAT
>JBDSDN010000178.1:0-3461 GCA_039920545.1 Ferruginibacter sp.
AAAAGCAGTTTCTATATTAGTTTCCCCGCTTCCATTATTTTGGTTACCCATCCCCGACCCAGACGTGGGTGCTGATAGGACGAGCATAAACAACCTGCCCCTGTCAGTGAAAAAATCCCCCGGCAATTCCTGCACTTAAGTGAGCATCAACTACAATCCTTTTTATTCATTTCAATTTTTAGTAAATTGGAAAATTCAAATATCATCATTCGGGCTGCCATACCTTCAGATGTGAAGTACGCTGAAATCATCACCGCAGAAATGGAATCTTCTGCTAAAGTAAGAGGCACCGGTATTGCAAAAAGATCTTCTGCTTATGTAGCTCAGAAAATTACTGAAGGTAAAGCGGTGATTGCCCTCACTAACGTTGGGGAATGGGTGGGCTTCTGTTATATTGAAGCCTGGGGCCACGATTCTTTTGTAGCTAACAGTGGTTTAATTGTAGCGCCGGCTTTTAGAAAAAGCGGCGTAGCAAAAAAAATAAAAGAAAATATTTTTCAACTCTCCAGGCATAAATATCCTGAGGCTAAGATATTTGGCCTTACCACTGGCCTGGCCGTTATGAAAATTAATTCAGATCTTGGGTATGAACCTGTTACCTACAGTGAGTTGACAAATGACGAACAATTCTGGGCAGGCTGCAAAAGCTGCGTAAATTATGACATACTGATGAGTAAGGATAGAAAAAACTGTATGTGTACCGCTATGCTTTACGACCCGGCAGACCACTATGAACCAGAAGAGACGGCTGAAGATTTTAAAAAGTATTCAAAATTATATGAGCGTTTTATGCGCCTGAAGCAGAGCAAATTGTTGCAGCTTTTTATTGGCAATCAAAAAAGCAGCGGCTCGGGAAAATCTGTTTTACGCATGTTATTCAATTTTTAAATGTTCCTCAATTTTAAATGAATGCAAAACTCTAAAATTAGTAGCGCTTCACCACATCGTTTACAGGCAGGGGCAAAGGTTGTGTTGGGTTTCAGCGGTGGGTTAGATACCTCTTTCTGTGCAAAATATTTCACTAAAGAAATGGGATACGAAGTGCATTCTGTCGTGGTTAATACCGGTGGCTTCAGTGTTGCAGAATTGAAAGAGATAGAAGCCCATGCTTATTTACTTGGCGTAAAATCACATACAGCAATTGATGCTGTGCAGAATTATTATGATTCCATCATAAAATACCTGGTGTTTGGGAATGTTTTAAAAAATAATACCTATCCTTTAAGTGTAAGCGCAGAAAGACTTAGCCAGGCTGTGAATATAGCAGCACATGCAAAAAAAATAAAAGCCATGGCCGTTGCCCATGGCAGTACCGGTGCCGGTAATGACCAGGTGCGCTTTGACATGATTTTTAATAACATGCTCCCCGGTGTTGAAATCATCACACCCATCCGGGATCTTCAACTTACCCGGGAAGAAGAAATAAATTATTTAAAAGAGAATGGGGTTAGTATGAATTTTGAAAAGGCTGCATATTCTATAAATAAAGGGCTGTGGGGCACAAGCGTGGGTGGTAAAGAAACCCTCACCAGCCATGGCATGTTACCGGAAACAGCCTGGCCAACCCAGTTGGATAAATCCCTGGAATCCGAAAATATAAAGTTATCATTTACCAAAGGTGAATTATCAAAGGTTAATGATCGGAACTTTCCGCATCCGGCCGGGGCCATTCAGTTTCTTCAAAACATAGCCGGTCCTTATGCCATTGGCCGGGATGTGCATGTAGGGGATACGATAATCGGTATTAAAGGCAGGGTAGGTTTTGAGGCCGCAGCGCCTCTCGTTATCTTAAAAGCCAACCATGCGCTGGAGAAACATGTACTAACCAAATGGCAATTAAATTTAAAAGACCAGCTTGCACAATTTTATGGTAACTGGCTGCATGAAGGGCAGATAATGGACCCGGTGATGCGGGATGTTGAGGCTTTTTTTGAAAGTTCGCAGGAGCATGTGACTGGAGATGTATTTATAGAATTATTGCCCTATCGTTTTGTAATTACAGGCATTGAATCGGCTTACGATCTTATGAGTAACCGCTTTGGAACTTATGGAGAAATGAATACTGGCTGGTCAGGCCAGGATGTGAGAGGCTTTTCAAAAATATTTGGTAATCAAACGGGTATTTATCATGCAATAAAAAACGCAGCAGATGGACCCAAAGATTAAAGTAGGTATCATTGGAGGCGCCGGCTATACGGGTGGCGAGTTGATAAGGGTTTTACTGCATCATCCTGCTGCTGAAATAGGTTTTGTGCAAAGTAAAAGTAATGCAGGCAACCTGTTGAGTAAAGTGCATGATGATTTAGTTGGTGATTCGGAAATATTTTTTAGTGCAGATCATCATTATAATATTGATGTTATATTTTTCTGTGCAGGTCATGGTGAAGCTATTTCTTTTTTGGAAGATAATGATATTCCATCAAGAATTAAATTGATCGATATTGGCAATGATTTTCGACTAAAGGTTGATGCAATTTTCATGAAACGGAATTTTGTTTATGGTTTGCCGGAATTAAATAAAGATAAAATCAGGCTTGCGGACAGCATCGCTAATCCCGGTTGTTTTGCCACCGCCATTCAACTGGGCTTATTACCCCTGGCAAATGCCGGCCATTTAAAAGAAGTTTATACAACCGGTATTACGGGTTCTACCGGTGCCGGGCAGTCGCTTTCACCAACAGCCCATTTTAGCTGGCGGGCAAATAATATACAGGCTTACAAAACCCTATCACATCAGCATCTTGGAGAAATTACACAATCTTTGACTCAACTTCAACCTTCTTTCTCCTCCAATGATGGGGCTGTAAATTTTGTGCCTTGGCGGGGAGATTTTACCCGGGGAATATTTGTCAGCTCCCAGTTAAAATGTGCTCTCAATATTGCTGAACTAACGGTACTATACAATGAATTTTATAAAGATCATCCCTTCGTAACTATTTGCCATGAACCGATAAGTTTAAAGCAGGTGGTGAATACCAATAAAGCCATTATTCATTTAGAAAAAGTGGATAATAACCTGGTTATTCATTCTGCCATTGATAATTTATTAAAAGGCGCCAGCGGCCAGGCAATACAAAATATGAATCTGATGTTTGGCCTGGAAGAGACCATGGGCTTAAAATTAAAAGGAAGTGGGTTTTAATTAGGGAGTAATAAGTAATAAGTCGTAAGTAATAAGTTGTAAGTAATAAGTAATAATAAGTAAGAATTTTGGGGTATGCAAAATTATAAAGATTTAAAGGTTTGGGAAAAGGCGCATTCTTTTACTTTAAAAATTTATGAAGTAACAAAATTATTCCCCAAAGAAGAAATATACAGTTTGACAAATCAAATAAGAAGAGCGGCGTCTTCTATTGCTGCTAATATTGCAGAAGGGTGTGGCAAAAAAAGCAAAGCAGATTTTGCTAATTATCTAAATATTGCCCTGGGGTCTTCAAATGAATCTGAATATTTTCTTATTC
>JBDSDN010000179.1:0-5745 GCA_039920545.1 Ferruginibacter sp.
AATATAAAGTCGTAACTCAAATGGGCAACCAGGGTGCCAGCGGCGATGGTGTAAGGCAATTAGCAGATTGGTATGATGCCGGTGTTATCGGGAACGTGCATACCGTTTATTGCTGGACGGACAGGCCCGTATGGCCGCAGGGAATTCCGTGGCCCACACAAAAAGCCGAAGTCCCTAAAGAGTTGGATTGGAACCTGTGGTTAGGTACAGCCCCTTATAAAGATTATACAGAAAAACTTGTTCCTTTTAATTGGCGGGGCTGGTGGGATTATGGTACGGGTGCCCTGGGCGATATGGGATGCCACCTGATGTTTCCTGCATTTACAGTATTGGATTTAAAATATGCCACTGATGTTCAGGCAAGCGTAGGTAGTGTTTATGTTGATGAATTTAAAAGGGGTTATTTTCCGGAGAGCTGCCCTCCCTCTAGCCATGTAACGCTTACTTTTCCTAAAACACATAAAACAAAACATGAAGTAACTGTTCACTGGATGGATGGTGGTATTGAACCGGAGCGGCCAAAAGAACTTGGAGCCAATGAGCTTTTTGGCGATGGCGGAAATGGTGCTTTATTTATAGGAACAAAAGGGAAGATGATGTGTAGTACTTACGGGTCAAACCCACGATTACTCCCTACGTCAAAAACTGATGAGGTGCATGTAAAACAACGGATGGTAAGAGTACCTGAGGGCGCAGATGGGCATTCTGCCCAATGGGTAGAGGCTTGCATTGCAGGGCTTGGTAATAAAACAGTGAGCTCTCCTTTTGAAACTGCCGGCCCTTTGACAGAAGCGCTCCTGATGGCTAACCTGGCAATAAGGGGCTTTGACATAAGAATGCCAAAAGCAGATGGTAAAGGGTTTAACTATCCCGGCCGTTATACCAAACTCTTATGGGATAATGACAATATGAAAGTCACAAATTTTGCAGAAGTAAATCAATTTGTAAAGCGGGAATATCCAAAAGGTTTCAGCTTTAACGTCTAAAAAAAAATTCTTTTTTAAAAAAATTAAAATCATGGAAAGAAGAGAAGCGGTACAATATATTTCACTCCTGCTTGGGGGAACTATAATAGGAGGTAATGCATTCCTCACAGGATGTAAAACAAATACCGGTACCAAACAAAATTTCAGCACAGAAGATGTGGCATATCTTGATGAAATTGCAAACACAATTTTACCTGATACCACCACACCAGGGGCGAAAGCTGCAGGAGTTGGCCCTTTTATAACTGTAATGGTTAATGATTGCTATGAAGCAAAGGACCAGAAAGTTTTTCATGAAGGAATGGATAGAATAAATGCTTTATCCAAAAAAACTTACGATAACTCATTTATGAAAATAAATGATCAGCAGCGTCATGATCTTTTAGTGTCTTTAGACAAAGAGCAAAAAGATTATATGAAAAACAAAAAGAAAGAAGAACCATCACATTATTTCCGCATGATGAAAGAACTTACTATGCTTGGTTATTTTACTTCAGAGGTTGGGTGTACAAAGGCCAGGCGTTATGCAGAAACGCCCGGAAAATTTGAAGCCTGTATCCCCTACACAAAAGGAGATAAAGCTTTCTCTTAATTTTTTCACTCTTTATTTTTTTCTTATGCCTTACCAAAGACGGGATTTTATAAAAACCGCAGCTACCGGAATTGCCCTTACTGCTATTACCGGAAACCTATTGGGCTGCAAATCTTCTGCTGTACTCAGCAATACCGGAACCATAAAAGATTTTGGTATACAGCTTTATACCGTCCGGGATTTAATGGCGAAAGATCCCAGGGGTACCTTAAAGAAAATTGCGGACATGGGGTATAAACAAATTGAAAGTTTTAATCATGGTAAATTAGGTATGTTCTGGGGTATGAGTAATGTAGAATTTAAAAAATACCTGGATCAGATTGGTTTAACCCTGGTATCGAGCCATTACAAACCAGATAAAGATTTTGATAGAAAAACGGCCGAAGCTGCGGCTATAGGAATGAAGTACATCATATATCCGTATGAGGGAACACCTTTTAGAAAAAATGATGCCGATTATGCTACCTTACCAAAAACAATTGATGACTTTAAAAGATGGGCAGATGAATTTAATAAATACGGCGAAATCTGTCGTAAAAACGGCATTCGATACGCCTATCATAATCATGATTATACCTTCTCTTCATTAGAAAATCAAATACCACAAAGTATTCTTTTAAACAATACGGATAAAACCCTGGTAGATTTTGAGATGGATATTTATTGGGTTATAACTGCGGGACAAGATCCCATTGAGTGGTTAAAAAAATATCCGGGCCGTTTTAAATTAGTGCATGTAAAAGATAGGAAGAAAGATGCCCAGCCTTCAGAGAGGGAAACTTTTAGTATTTTAGGAAAGGGCTCTATAAATTTTGCACCGATCTTAAAAACGGCCTTACAGACGGGGGTTAAATATTTCCTGGTAGAACAGGATCAAACCTATGATATACCTGTATTGGAAGCAGTAAAAGAAAATGCCGATTATTTAAAAACCCTGAAAATTTAATTTTCCAAAACTTACTTCATTGTATCCCTTGGCAACATCGTCGTATCTTTTTTCTGGGTACTCAGGTTTATTGCATTCGTAGTATCTGGTATACCGCCATTTGCATTTTGCACGCCCACCTGGTTATTAGATTTTGATTCTTCAGTTGTTTTATTTTCACTGGAAGTACAACCAAAAATCAGTGTTGAAAAAATGATGCAGCAGATTGTATTTTTCATAAAAAAATTTAAGGTTAAGTTGTTTTTTTAAAATTATGTATTATTCATTTTATGAATTTACAATTTTTTTATTGGGTTATTTTTTACCAGGGAAAATAATTTAAGGTATACACCATTTGTCCATCCAAAACCATCCTGCGAAAGGTATTCACCGCCGCCAGCTTCGAGGTTGCTGTCTACCACATTGTATTTCTCCATCATTTTACCCATATTGTTGTATACTTTTTCATTTATCCCCATCCATCTTTGGGTAATATCATTTGCTAAAGCAGTAAACCCATAATTTGTCAACCCTTTAATTGCTATCCATTGCAAAGGAGCCCAGCCGTTTGGCGCATCCCATTGCTGACCCGTGATTACAGGGGTTGTCTGTAATCCACCGGGGGATAAAAAATATTCCTGTAAACCGTTTGCTACTCCTGCAGCTTGCTCTTCTGAAGCAATATTAAAAAATAACGGAAAACTTGCTGCTAAGGTCAGCGATGTTTTTTGCTGGGAGGCTACATGGTCATAATCAAAATAAAATCCCTGCTCTTTGTTCCAGCAAAATTTTTGAATAGCCTCTTTGCGTTTGTTGGCTACCGTTATGTATTTTTCTGAAGACGCAATGTTGTTTGATAACTGGTATGCTTTTGCAATTGTTTTTTCAAGATCAAATAAAAGGCAATTAAGATCTATCGGGATAATTTCAGTTGTATGTATACTGGAAAAATCCTTTTCATCTTTATACCAACGGCTGGAAAAATCCCAACCGGATTCGCAGGCTGCACGGAGATTCCGATACAAACTTTTAGGGTTATTTATATCTTTCGCCAGTTCAACATCTTCTCTGTAAGATTCTGTTCGGGGGGTATCATTTTCATCCCAATACCGATTTAATATATTTCCATCAGGCATCAGTACGGCCCGGTGAGCAGAAGTGTTTTTTTCAATTAATTCATCGCTTCCCTTCATCCAGAAAGCATATTCTTTTTCTAATTGGGGCAAATAATTTACCAGGATATTTTCATTTGTTGTGACGCTCAATAATTTTACCATTGAAGCATAAAAAGGCGGTTGAGAGCGGCCCAGAAAATAAGTACGGTTGCCATTGGGTATGTATCCAAATTTATCAATTAAAAAAGAAAAATTATTAACCATATTCTCCATCATGGCGGTTTTACCTGAAACCTGTAAACCCAACATGGTAAAATAACTATCCCAGTAAAAAATTTCCCTGAAGCGCCCACCAGGCACAATGTATGCATGTGGTAGGGGAATTAAAGAGCTCTCCCCTTCTCCCGGTTGCCGGGTTAGTTCATCCCAAAGCATTTCAATATGTTCTACAATGGGTCTGCTCTTAACACTTACATACTTTGTAGCATAAATTTTAGGCTCATCAAAATTTGCCTGTACAAAAGTTTGCAGGTTAAAGTGATTCTTATTCTTTTGTTCTTCATAAAGCAGTAGAATATTCTGGAGGCTTGAGCGGGGGTTGCAATCAACAAATGTTTTACCATCCGGAAAAACATTCTCCAGTTGTACCCTCTCAAACAATTCGCCTAAAGAAAAAATATCCGTCACTACTAAAGGTTTTAAAAATATGTATTAATGTGCTATGCCGGGTTGTATTGGTTCATCAAGGACCGCAGCTTTTTTTTGTACCCGGTTAAAAAAGATAAGGCTTATAATAAGAATGCTTATGGGCACCAGCGAAAAATAAAAGGCTGCCTGCCCGCCGTAATGTTGAAAAATGTAGCCGGTAATTATAGAGCCGGTAGTTCCACCAAGTGCAGAAAAAATAACGATCAGTCCACTCATGGGGCCATGCTGCCTGGCTGGCAGTGAACTTAAAATAACAGAATTAATTGCGGGATAAACGGGCGCAAGCAACAACCCAATAATGGGAAATATAAATGCAACTAATGGAGCATCCGCCCAATTATTAATTGAAGAAACGTGCAGGTTAGATGCCAACGGAATCACTAACAATACTAACGCAGCTGCCAGGGCGAGACATACAATCAGTACCAGCAGCCAGTGAATTTTTCTCAATACAACGCCTGCTATAAAACGGCCTAACGCAGTGCAGGCAGCCAATATGCTGGCCATTTGTATACTTAATACGGTGGATAAATGCAGTACCTGGCTGTTAAATGTCGGTAGCCAGCTCATAATACTCTGTTCTATTAAAACATAAAAAAAAGCGCTTACCACAAAAATTAAAACCAATGGCCGCACGGCCAGTTTAAACATATCAACAAAATCCTGTGAGAGTGGTTTAGCATCCGGGGTTTTAACCGAAGATTCGTCCAGCGGGGCACTCAACAATAATACAAATGCCACGGCAGAGATTGCCGCAAGCAGGTAATAAACTTTTAGCCATGAGGTAGATGTAGGGTCAGCGCTATCTACAAACGCACTGAAAATAAAATACCCTGTCAAAATTCCAATCATGAAAAAAGATTCAATAAAATTCATGAAGCTGGCGTGGTCTTTTTTATTTTTGGTTAACAACCCGATTGTGGCAAATACAGAAACTTTTATTAACGCAAAGCCGGCGCCGGTTAGGGCAAATAATACTTTGGTCATTGCAAAGCCACCGATAAACGGCATCATGAGGCAGGCGATTATTACCAGCGCCAAAGCAAGCAGCATAGAGCGTTTATAGCCTATCCGTGCAATATAGGAGGCAACTAAAAAGGAAACGATAGCTATGCTGAGATCTTTAAAGGCTTCCAATACACTTGCAGATGATTGGGTAATGCCATAGTTATTCTGTACCTGTAAAATAACGGTACCTACACTGTTAAGCAAGATGGCAAAAACGAAATAATTAAGAAAGAGGGATACTTTTATTCTCCAGTTTTGCATGGCAGGCGATGTTTGTTTTAATCCCGAATATACAATTTAATTGATGCATAAAAATCTGCCAATTATGTTATATTACATTTTAAAAAGTTCAATCTTTTTATAAGCCGCTTCTAACTTTTAATTGTTGTTTAAAATAATAATTTAATATTC
>JBDSDN010000180.1:0-40897 GCA_039920545.1 Ferruginibacter sp.
GTAATACCCCAAATTTGCTTATTTTATAATTAAAAGACAAACTGATTTTACTCTTGGGGCTTGCTACTTCTACACGGCTTTGATCTTCCCGGTTAAAATAATTACCTAACTGCCCACTCGCTATTAATGAATCAGAGGCATGAATAATTGGCTTGCCATCTGACCCTTTGATAACTTCGTTTTTAATAAAAGTCATCGCCAGGATCGTACGCAGGGATTGTTTTTTTGCAAAACTTTTATTGTAAGACAAAACAGTCTCTAAGCCCCTTGCACGTGTATCTATAGCGTTTGTAAAAAAGTTTGCCGTACTAGCGCCCGCTGCTGCTAATTGGGCCTTCAGGGCAGCACTGGTACCACCAGTAAAATCATTTGTTAGAACTATCCGATCCTTAATGTCAACCTGGTATACGTCTACTGTTGCTTCAAACCCTGTAAAAGGTTTTGCACTTAACCCTACAGAATAGCTATTACTCGTTTCTTCTTTTAATTTCGGAATACCTAAAATCTGTGCAGCCTTACTGTCATTTGTAAACGTACCACTTTCTACCTGTACGAGGTTACCACCCTGTGATTGAAAAATAGTGCTGGTTTTAGAGAAAAAACGTTGTTGCATAGAAGGGGCTCGGAAACCTGAACTTACTGAACCCCGAAGATTAAAGCGGTCACTGAATTTATAGCGTGAAGATATTTTATAATTTAGGGTAGACCCAAAATCACTGTAATTTTCAAATCGCAAGGCTCCGGTTACCAACAATTTCTGGGTCAGATCCAACTCCAGATCTATATATGCAGCCTTAGAATTACGGGTTTTGGTATCCCCAATAGAATTTTTAAAACCTGAAAATACCTGTGAGCCCGATGAAGCCTTAGAGGCTGTATCATAATTTGTATATGATGCCGGTTCTCCACTGCGTATTCCAAATGCATCTACCCGGTATTCTAATCCGCCGGCGACATTTAAACCGCCAAGAACATTATATTTCTTTGAAATATCAGCATTGACTGTGTTTTGCCAGAATTTTAAGCCCCCCGCATCGAACGAAGTTTGCTTATTACCTGGTATAAAAAATTGAGTATAGTTCACAGATTTATCAATGTTAAAATCAAATTTATTTATACCAAATGTATTGCTGATATCAAAATTCCAATCATTAAATTTTGTCCGTAATCCAATAGCGGAAGAAAAATCCAGGAGATCAGAATTAATTTGCGGCAAAAACCCGTTAGGAAATATCGCAAACACATCTGGCGCATATTTTTTAGCGCCGGATACAATACTGGTGGCCCCGTCAGGGTACCTGTAGAATCCTGCGCTGGTACCATTCTTTTTACCATATCCTCCAAATAAATATAATTCTGTTTTATCACTCAGCGGGTATCCAAAATTGTAAAAAATGTTTCCTCCTCTCATTTTAGAGTTTCCAATGTGCAGGTCAAAGAAATCTCTTGCCAGGCTCCTGGCCTGCAATATAGAATCATCCCTGTTTGCACCATTTACCAAAGGGTATATTCGTCCTGTATAAGATCCTGCACGGTTGGTAGGTTCCCGGCTGATGTACTCGCCGGCCAGGTTTAAAAAACCTTTTCCAACATTTATTCCATAACCTAATGAGGCCTGAAAATTTTCCCCATCCCTCACTTTTACAGATGGGTCGTCAGCTTTATTCGCCAATTTAAACAGTGCATAATTTTTGTCATATTTAGTGATATATTCTCCGAAACTTACACCTGCTTCCAGCACCCCGGTTTTTTTCTTTAAGACTATATTAATTACTCCTGCAATTGCATCCGACCCATATTGAGCTGCAGCACCATCCCGTAAAATTTCTATTCTCTCAATAGCAGTAGCAGGTATTGCACTTAGATCTGTGCTTACCTGGCCGCGGTTTACAGTACCGTTTACATTTACGAGTGCGGACTGGTGGCGTCTTTTGCCATTCACCAAAACCAAAACCTGGTCTGTACCAAGGCCACGTAATTGTGCAGGGTCCACATGGTCTGTACCATCGGCAATCGTCTGCCTTGCAGATTGAAAAGAGGGAGCTATGTAAGTAAGAATCTGGTTAAGATCTACCTGGCCTATGTCATTGATAACCTGCGCTACTGGTATAACATCTACCGGAACGGGAGAAATTAATTTACTGCGTCCGAGTGCACGGCTACCTACAACTACAATTTCTTCTTCTGTGCTGGTGTTGGTTAATACTGCATTTGCGGTGGTTGTTTCATTTGCCTTTACAGTAACATTAGTAGATGATAGTTGGGAACCAACATACGAGAAGACAACTTTGTACCTGCCAGGTTCTATAGTTAATTCATACGCTCCATTATTATCAGTTGTGGTGCCGCTACCTTTTCCCTCTATAGTAACTGAAGCATTTACCAGCGGCCCGTTGCTATCCTTTACTATGCCTTTTATTGTACCATTTTGTGCGTGGGCTGTAATAATAATCCCGAAAAAAAATAAAAAAGATAAAATAGTTTTTTGGGGTGAAAATAGCTTTCTCATAATAATTAATTTAGGTTTTGGTAGACGGCTAAAAGTTACACAAATTTCCGCACTTACGGCGGCAAAGTTTGTAGAAGCTGGCTCAGGTAGCGATGAAAGATATTTAGATTATAAAATAATTAAAGAAATTTTATATTTTCAGAATTTTGAAATTTATCAAAAAAAGATTATCAGATAAATTTATTGAGTCAATTTAAAAAGCAGTGAGCTAGTTAAACTCCATATTTTCTCTTCACATCCCGGTCATTTTCTCTTTGTTTAATCGTTTCTCTTTTATCATAATTCTTTTTGCCTTTGCCGAGGCCTATTTCCATCTTAGCAAAACCTTTTTCACTTAAAAAAATTTTTAAAGGAATAATGCTGTAACCTTTCTCTTTTATTTTGCCTTCCAGTTTCCTTAATTCCCTTTTTGTAAGCAGTAATTTTCTTTCCTGTAGTGGTTCATGATTGGCATAAGTGCCAAAGGCATATTCAGAAATGTGCAGGCTTTTTACAAACAACTCGCCTTTATCAAATATGCAGTAGCTGTCATTAAAACTTGCCTTACCCGCCCGAAGGGATTTTATTTCTGTTCCCTGCAGGACCAGGCCGGCAATATATTTAGCTTCAAAAAAATATTCGTAATAGGCTTTTTTGTTACTGAGTTCCAATTTACTTTTTTATAAAGATAATTTATTTTGTGGGGGCTGAAATGGCCAGGAAAATATCAAGAAATAAAATATATTGATAATATTTGAGTTTGGAAGAAGCTTCGCATCGTGCGTTTGATTCCGATCAAAGAAAAAAAATTCATGATTTAGCCTGATCATTTACGGAAGAAAAATTTCCATGTTCGGCTTAATCATATTTTGAAGAGGAACATTTTAAAGGCAATAGTGAGAAGGCTGATTAATTTTTTAGATAAATAATTATTTAAAACTTAAAATTATTAATGAAAAAAAAATATGAATTATTCCTTGAACAATATCAACAAATTTGAGAGCCTTTCTTTAAGTTCCTTTCTATGAATGATGAAATCTAAAAAACCATGATCTAATAAAAATTCACTTCGTTGAAAACCGGCTGGCAAATCTTTTTTGATTGTTTCTTTTATTACCCGGGGGCCTGCAAAACCAATTAGTGCGCCCGGTTCTCCACAGATAATATCTCCCAGCATGGCAAAGGACGCCGTAGTACCCCCAAAAGTGGGATCCGTACAAAGAGAAATATAAGGAATTTTGGCTTCGCTTAGTAAAGTAAGCTTGCCGGAAGTTTTTGCCAGTTGCATCAGCGAAAAAGCGCTTTCCATCATACGGGCGCCACCACTTTTATTTATAATCATAAAAGGTACTTTGTGCAGAATACAATAATCGCAGGCACGGCAAATCTTTTCACCCATTACGCTTCCAAGGCTGCCGCCAATAAATTCAAAATCCATACAAGCCACAACTAAATCTTTTTCATGTACCTGCCCATGTGCTACCGTAATAGAATCATGTATATCTGTTTTGGCATATGTGTCCCGTAACCTGTCTTTGTAAGGCTTCAAATCTACAAACTCCAGAAAATCTTTGGATTTAATATTGGCAAAGAGTTCAGTGTAGTTATTATCGTCAAATATGATTTCAAAATATTCTTCGCTCCCAATGCGGTGATGATATTCGCATTTGGGGCAAACAAATTTGTTATCGGCTAGCTCGGCAATGGTGCAGGTATATTTACAGTTTGGGCATTTGGCCCATAGACCTTCCGGCGCATCCTTTTTATCTTTTGTAGAAGTAAGTATCCCTTTCTTTATGCGTTTAAACCAACTCGCTTTCGTTTCAGGCGAAACACCTTCTTCGCCTGCAAGGTTGGCGTCAAAATCTTCCTCTTGAATCATGCTGAAATTTAAATATAAATAATCAAAACAAAAATTTGCGTTTACGCATTGCGGTTAATACAATTCAAATCATCAAAACAAACTTCTAATCTTTTACTGAAAGATTCTTCGCCTTTTCTTAACCAGGCCCGTGGATCATAATATTTTTTATTCGGTTTATCCCCGCCTTCAGGATTACCAAGCTGGCCTTGAAAATAGGCTTCATGCGATTTATAATTATCCAGCACACCTTCCCAGAAAGCCCACTGAAGATCAGTATCCAGGTTCATTTTAATAGCCCCATATCCAATAGCTTCCCTTATCTGGCTTTGGGGACTACCACTACCACCATGAAAAACAAAATAAACAGGTTTGGCCTCTGTTTTTAATTCGTTTTGTATATAAACCTGGCTGTTATTTAATATTTCGGGTCGCAATTCTACATTACCTGGTTTGTATACTCCATGTACATTTCCAAATGCAGCAGCTACAGTAAATAGTTTTCCGATTTTACTAAGCTCTTTGTAAGCATAGGAGACATGCGCAGGCTGGGTATATAATTTTTCATTTTCAATGTCACTGTTATCAACGCCATCTTCTTCGCCACCTGTTACCCCTAATTCTATTTCTATACTCATGCCCAACGGAGCCATTCTTTTATAAAATTCTACTGAGGTAGAAATATTCTCTTCAATTGGTTCTTCTGAAAGATCGAGCATATGAGAACTGAACAGGGGTTGCCCTTTTTCTTTATAAAAAATTTCGCCGGCATCAATGAGGCCACTTATCCAGGGCAACCATTTTTTTGCAGCATGATCTGTATGCAATACCACTGGCACCCCATAATATTTTGCTACATTATGAATGTGAAGGGCGCCGGATATACCACCGGAAATATTAGCCTGTAATTTATCATTAGGCATGCCCTTACCCGCAATAAAATGGGCACCACCGTTACTGAATTGTATTATAATAGGGGAGTTTACTTTAGCAGCAGATTCCAAAGCAGCATTTATACTGTTAGTACCGATTGTATTTACTGCCGGTAATGCAAATTGATTATCTTTTGCATCGTTATATAATGCTTCCAGTTCTTTTCCGTGTAAGACGCCGGCACTGTATTTAGCCATGTTGTTTTAGTTTGGGGTTAATATATTAAGAATAGACGAATGATCACAAAAGTAAGTGAAAAAGTTTTTTGCTAAATTGTTATTTACAGCGGGTCAATGGGATAATAAATGACCAACGGGCGGCAAAAAGCTGCATTTCCTATAGCGTAAGATAAGTCACAGAAATAAGCCCCAAATTTTAAGTTCATTCACTCATTAATTTCTGAAAATAATCCGGCACCAGTAACAGCCTGCTTCCATACCAACTAAACATTTCCCCATCAACTAAAACTACTTTTATGCCGGGCATACTTTTTTGCATTTCTTCTACATGTCCTGCATTAAAAGGGTAGGGTTCGGTTGAAAGGAATAAAAGGGCAGGGTTTAAAATTATAATTTCTGCCGTAGTTACAATTGGATATCTTTTCAATTGGGAAAATACATTTTTAAACCCTGCCTGCAACATCAAATTGCTAATGTAGGTGTCCCCTCCAACGGTCATAAAAGGCTCCTTCCATATTAAATAAACTGAAGGTATAAGACAACTTTTTTTGGCGATTACAGTAAAATTTTCTTTTATTTTTTCAATGAGAATTCTTGTTCCCTCCATTTTGCCTGTCAACTGCCCGATGTCTTTTATCATGATCAGTGCATCCTGCAGGTTATTTATATCAGTAACCCAAATATTGAAATTTTTGGAAAGAGCCATAATCTGCTCCCGGGTATTTTCTTCTTTGTTTGCAATGATGAGGTCTGGATTAAGTTGTATAACTTTTTCGATATCAATATTTTTAGTACCTCCAATACGGGTTTTAGTTTTAAACCATTCGACAGGATGTAGGCAAAACTTTGTGATACCGATTATTTCTTTATTTAATCCGATGTAGTGAAGGAGCTCTGTTTGTGAGGGAACGAGTGATACTATCCGGGAGGGAATATAATCCAGGTCAGTTGAATGATTTAGAATCATAGTGTAAACATACGAAGCCCTAAAATAAAAAAACTTCCACAGGAGTTTGCAAAAGCAAAAAGGCTGGGGAAGTTAATTTTTTAAACCAACTTTTACACTCTGTTGGTTTTTCAGGACTGGTTTTTACTTTCTGAGGGGGCTCATATAGTAAAAAATAAGTTATCCTGGTTTCAGTGTGTTCGGTTTTTCGCCATCGTCGCTGTGGTTGGCAGCATAGGCTTAGGATAATGGTTTTTTTGGTCTTCTTTAGGATTTAGATTCTGTTGGTTTTGCTATTATCGCTTTTGACGGCATAAGCAGGACATTGGTTTTTGTTTTGGTTTTTTTGTAGGATTTAGATTCTGTTTTTGCTATCGTCGCTTTTGAAGGCATAAGCAGGACATTGGTTTTTAACTTGGTTTTTTCAAAGGGATATAATGATCTTAAAACGTATTCTTTATTTTAAAAAAGTAGAAGTTGACTGATATTGAATTTTAATGGCTTTTCTTCTTTCGAGTCTCAGGATATTGGAAAACTCTTAGTTTTTGGCTTTATCAGGATTCTTTGGATAATGATTGATATTTAATTGATATCAATCAACTTCTGGTACAAAGATGCGGCACTAACAGTTGCCCGGCAAGAGCGATATTGCTCTTTTTTCGCAATGAAGTAATTACAAACTTAATCGTATATAAACTTATAAAAATGGTGGGAGAATTACGTTTAAGATATTCGTAAAAATACGTTTTTGAGGTAAAATGCTAACCACTCAAGCATAATTTGTTGAAATTGGTTGTTCTTTTTCAATACTTCAAAATAAAATTACAAAGTTCATTGGGGTCATTGAATGGAGCTGCTACACTTGAATCTGAAATTAATTTGTACAATCCATTAGCAAATCCGCGGCAACTGTTCCCCCGCCAGCATATTCACCACTCTTCTTCCACCGATATTACTTTTCATTAAAACCTGCCTTACATGTTCTGTTGTTACTTCACCTACTATACTTGCTTGTGCGCCATGCTCCCATTGCTTCAATTGAGATAAGATATCTTCAGCAACAGAAGCATCTACTACCGCAACAAATAATCCTTCATTAGCCACATACAATGGATCCAGCCCCAGCATTTCACAAGCCCCATACACTTCTTCTTCTACGGGGATATTTTTTTGTGAAATATCAATACCAAGTTTGGCATCTTGCGCAATTTCATTAAGAACTGTTGCCAGACCTCCTCTTGTCGGATCACGCAATAAATGAATGTGTTCACCAAATTCATTTAGTAATTCCAACACTATAATATTAAGCGGGCGGGTATCGCTGCTGATAGTTGTTTCAAATTGGAATCCCTGCCTGGTACTCATAATGGTAATGCCATGCCTGGCCAACGGGCCGCTTAAAATAATTTGATCCCCAGCTTTTATATTCTCAATATCAATATTTGCTTTGGCATGTACTTCGCCAATGCCGGTTGTGTTGATGAATATTTTATCGCCCTTTCCCCGTTCAACAACTTTTGTATCGCCGGTCACAATTTGCACACCGGCCATATCACAGGCGGCTTTTATACTTACCAAAATTTCCCAGAACTCTATCATCTTTAACCCTTCTTCCAGGATAAAACTTAATGATAGGTGTTTTGCACTGGCGCCGCACATGGCTAAATCATTTACTGTTCCGTTGATGGCTAAATCCCCAATGTTACCGCCTTCAAAAAATATGGGGGACACTACATAAGAATCAGTACTCATCGCCACTTTTCCATTAAGATTGAAAATTGCACCGTCATGTTTTTTATTGAGTAAATCATTTGCTAACAATTTAAAAACACCGGTGTCTAATAACTGGCTTGTCAAGGTACCGCCACTGCCATGACCTAAATTAATAGTATCAAAATCAAGCTTGGGCATGGGACAGGAAAGAATCATGGGTCTAAGAATTGTAAGTTGTGAATAGTGAATTGAGTGCTTCGCATTGCTGAATCATATTCTGCAGTAGACGAGTGCCCTTCGATCAACACAGGGTAAACTGCGACGATGATGCCATGAAAAACTGAGGCTGGGTTCATAATTATTTTTCTTCTTCTACTAATTCTGTTGCCACATTAAAATGATAGTATGCCGCACAGGCGCCTTCGCTGCTCACCATTGGTGCACCCAATGGTTTTACCGGCGTGCATTTTGTTCCGAAGTTGGGGCATTGATGTGGTTTTATTTTTCCTTTCATCACATCGCCGCTTAAACAAGTCGGGTCTTCATGTGCTTCTGGAATATCAATGCTGAACCTTTTATTGGCATCATATGCACTGTAATCTTCTTTAACCGCATAACCACTAAAACCGATGTTACCAATGCCACGCCACTCCCGGTCCGTCACTTCAAAAATTTTATCGATCACCGCAATTGCATTTGCATTGCCATCGGCTTCCACCACACGTTTATATTGATTTTCCAATTTATATTCTTTGTTCTCCAGTTGTTTAACTGTCATTAAAATCCCTTCCAGCAAATCAACGGGTTCAAAACCGGTAACTACAATCGGAATTTTATATTTTTCCACCAGCGGATAATATTCGCTGATGCCCATGATGGTACATACATGGCCTGCCGCCAAAAACGCATCCACCCTGCAATCATCATCGCTCATTATGGCTTCCATGGCGGGTGGTACCAGCACATGCGAAGTAAGAATGGAATAATTTTTAACGCCTTCACGGTGTGCATGCACAACAGATAACGCATTAGCAGGAGCTGTAGTTTCAAAACCTACGGCGAAAAAAACAACTTCCCTGTCGGGATTTTCTTTTGCAATTTTTACGGCTTCCAATGGCGAATATAAAATACGTACATCCCCACCTTTTGATTTTGCTTCCAGTAAACTCATGCCGCTGCCCGGCACACGAATCATATCGCCAAAGGAACAGAGAATAACATTTTTTTCCATGGCAAGATGCACCGCTTTGTCAATCAAACTAACCGGTGTTACACAAACCGGGCAACCGGGGCCATGTATCATTTGTATGTTTGGTGGCAACATGTTCAGCAGGCCATTCTTTACCAGCGAATGTGTTTGCCCGCCGCACACTTCCATTATATTCCAGTTGCCTTTTACTGTTTCTTTTATTTCTTTTAAGAGTGCTTCCACTATTTCCGGTGAACGAAACTCTGAGACATATTTCATAAATTTATTTTTATGAATGAATAATTATTTTTTTTGTAGCCGGCTGCAGAACTACTATTAAAGTTCAGTGGCAACAGTTGTTTATTATTTTTCTTTTTTAGTAAAGAAGAAAAATAACCACTCTTTTACTGTTGTAATTCTATTAGATTTAATTTCACGCAAAGCAAGATAAGGTGCAAAGATGCCACGTAGAATTTATTATTAGCGTCTTATTTCCTTTGCGCCATTGCGTGAAATTCTTTATTTTTTAATTTAACTCAGTATCAAACAACCCATCGAGTTCCCCTGGTTCTTTCAAATAGCCAAATACCTTGCTAGCTTCTTCTTCATTCACTTTGCTAATGGCTACGCCCACCTGCACCAGCACATAATCGCCAACATCCTCACAATTCGGCATTTCAGCAATGCTTCTTTGATAATGCCTTATGAGTTTTGAGTTAGGGGTTCGCTTTCAGGCAAAACCAGTTCATTTGTTTGTGTGCTTCTAATATTGTTATCATGATATACAAGTTGCCCGAATGAAATATTTTCATCGTTAGGTGATAAATTTTTATGAAAATATAGTTGATACTTTTTGCTGTATTCATGCTGTATCCAGTCAACTAATAACGCATTTTGAAAAACACCTCCACTTAAACAGATTTTTTCAACACCAATATTCTTTGCCACAATATCGATCAGCATAACCAGTGAATAATGAAACTTTGCAGCAACATATTTTTTTGCCTTTCCTTTTTTAATATCCATGATGACTCCCTGCATAAGGGATGCTGTAGGGATGTGGTAATAGTGGGAACCTACTTTGAAATACGAATTATCCATTACAAAGCCATGTTCCTCAACATAGGTTTCGGCCAGGGCCTGCAGGTACATGGCAGCTTCTCCTTCATAAGTTTGTTTATCACATATATCCAGCAGTGATGCAACCGCATCAAATATTCTGCCTGCAGAAGATGAAAATAGTGAGGTTTTCTTCATCAATGTTTGATAAGTACTCCATTCCCCATCAGTAAATCTTTTCTTCAATTTAGCTGAATGTGGCCAGCTATCAATTGTTGCACACAAGGCGGAGATACGAGGCTCCAGCGCCATTTTATCTCCGGCAATAGCGGGGAAATAATCGAAATGATGGCAGCGCAGCATTTCATTGTTTTGATATTTAAAAAATTCTCCGCCCCATATATTGCCATCGTTCCCTAAGCCTGTACCATCCCATATTACGCCCAGCACAGGTTCTGTTGTGTTCATCAAATTATTCTCTGCAAGCACTGCTGCAAAGTGTGCTTCGTGGTGCTGAATGAATTTAATTTCAGTGTTATATTTTTCTGATAACTCAATCGCATACTGGTGAGAAAAATAATTTGGATGCTTATCAGTTAGTATTACGTGAGGCTTTATATCATACAACCTAAGCCAATGTTCCAAGGTATCTTTATACATTTGCTGCGATTCATAACTTTCGCCGCTGCCTAAAAATTGGCTGATAAAAACATGTCCATTTACGGATAAAGTAAAATTGCTTTTTAAAAAAGCACCTGTTGAAAGAATAATTTCTTTCTTTTGAGTAGGGTAGTTCAGGAAAGACGGCGCATATCCTCTCGACCTTCGTAAGATAATTTCCTGATTAGAATATTTTGAAACCTGCACCACACTGTCATCCTGCGGAATGATAATATCACGGTTGTAACTGACAACATTATCTGCTATCTCAAATAAATAAGCCAGAGCATCTTCATCTTTATAAATTATCGGCGAGCCGGAGATATTTGCACTTGTTGCTATTAATGGTTGTCCAAAATCGTTCGCAATCAATTTGAGTAAGGGACTGTAGGGAAGCATGATGCCCAAACGGTTTAACCCTGGTGCAATATTTTTTACAGCCAGGATCTTAAATGTTGCTTGTCTTTGGTAAAGTAAAACAATTGGAGCTTCTGCACTTTGAAGCAAACCTTTTTCGATTTTATTTACTTCAAAATCATTTTCAATTTTATCAATGGATGAATATAGTAAGGCAAAAGGTTTTGTGGGTCGGTGCTTTCTACTCCGTAATATTTGAATAGTGTTTTCATTATTTGCATCACACAATATTAGATAACCTCCAATGCCTTTTAGTGCAAGAATTTTCCCTTGCTGTAAAAGGTTTTTAATATTTGATAAAATTTCTTCGGTATTATTGGTTAAACAAGTAAGATTGTTTCCATAGAGACTAAGTTTAATACCACACCCTTCGCATGAATTGGTTTGCGAAAAAAATCTTCTGTCTGTCAAAGCATTATATTCTTTGTTGCACGTTTTACATTGCGTAAATTTTTGCATGGAAGTTCCGTGCCGCTCATAAGGCAGGCTTTCGATGATGGAATACCGTGGCCCACATTGTGTGCAAGTGATAAAAGGGTAACGATACCGGCGGTTGCTTACATCCCGCAATTCACTTTTGCAACTTACACACATGGCTAAATCGGGGGAAAGTAAAACCTGTTTGGTGCAATTATCCTCGTCATCAACTACAATTGAAAAATCGGTAAAAACTTTATCAGAAGAATTATGGAGTTCAGCCGAAATTATTTTTGATTGCTGCGGAGCTTCCTTTTTTATTTTTTTTAAAAATGAATTAGCTTCTTGTTCTGTGGCATTGAAGTAAACATGCACACCATCACAGGTATTCTTTACATAACCATTAATTTGACTTGTCTTTGCTAACTGGTAAACCATTGGCCGGAAGCCTACCCCTTGAACAATTCCGTTAATATGTATATGGTATGTGTTCATTTTGTTTAAGCCACGAAGCAAAAAGCATAATTATTCCTGCTCTTCCTAATTACCAATTACCAATTCCCTTCTTGTTTCTTTTTTAGCTTTTACTTTTTTCATCAACCAATCACCCCATCGCTCCAGGCCTTCTAAAGTTTTCCGGTTTCCTGCATTAGGGTTGTTATGCCAGAAGTTAAAAAAAACAGGAATTGCTCCTTATAGAATTCCGGGTATTACCTTTATTTGAAGATATTGATTTCCTCCAAAGTATTAAGGCTTTATCTGAAATGTGTATTTTGGTTGGTTTCATTATTATCCCAAAGCTAACCCGTTGCCAGAATATATTATTAATTGCGCTTAGGAAATGTATTTAAAGAAAAAAGCTCCTATACAAAGTGTATAGAAGCTTAAACTTTTCACCAACGATTTGCCTAGTTGGTGTCAGGATGAATTTTACTTTCTGAGGGGGCTCATATAGTAAAAGAAATTTTATCCTGGTTTCAGTGTTTTGTTTTTCGCCATAATCGCTGTGATTGTCAGCATAGGCATTAGGATAATGGTTTTACAGTTTTTCTAAGGAACGGGACAATTGGTTTTTGCCATCGTCGCTGGTATTGGCAGCATAGGCAGGAAATTGGTTTTGTTTTTTGGTTTTTTTGTAGGATGTTGGGCTTGTTTTTTTTGCTATTGTCGCTTTTTAAAGCATAAGCAGATACTGGTTCTTTGGTTTTTACAGGGATATATGATTTAAAACGGTTGCTTTATTAAAAAAAATAGAAGTTGACTGATATTGGATTTAATGGTTTTTCGTCTTTCGACTTTCAGGATATTGGAAAACTCTTTTGGTTTATCAGGATTCTTGGATATGATTGATATTTAATTGATATCAATCAACTTCTGAGACAAAGATGCGGCGGAATGAATTGTATAACAAGAGCGATATTGCTCTTTTTTAGCGCTGATGTTATTACCGGGGCATTAGTAGTTTCGCCAGATATTTATCGTAATAATACGTTATTACCTTTAGTAGAAATTACCTGAAAATTAATTTCAAAGGGATTTATTAGTTGTGAGAAACAATCTATGATGTAGTACCGGCGGATACTTTAGTGATATAGTATTTTACCGGTTATCTTATTTTGAAAGGCTTTGAATAATATCATATTTGGTAACAATGTGATACATCCCACTTTCGTCTTTACTTAAAACGGCCCCGTTTTCTTTATTAATGAAGGAACTTAACCGTTCTACGGGTGTGTCAAAAGCAACTACGGGATATGCCTTTTCCATTACTTTGGCCACCGCTTCATCCTTTACATCAACATTATTCAATATTTTATCAAACAGTCCATTTTCAGAAATAGCACCCACGTTTTCTCCTCCTTCAAATACCGGTATATTTTCTATATCGTATTTTTTCATAAGTGATATTGCTTCCATTACAGTTTGACCAGGAGTTATATTAATAATTTTTTGAGAGCCCCGGCCGGATATCAAATCTTTAAATGTTTTTACGTCTAAAAACCCCCTTTCCATCATCCATTGATCATTATAAACTTTACCCACATACCTGCTACCATGATCGTGAAATATCAACACCACCACGTCATCTTTTTTTAACTGGTCTTTTAGCTGTAACATACCCTGCAGGCAACTGCCCGCACTATACCCACAGAAAAGGCCTTCTTCTTTGGCAATACGGCGCACCATGATTGCTCCATCTTTATCGGTAACTTTTGTAAATTCATCTATTACACTCATATCATAATTTTCAGGCACAAAATCTTCCCCAAATCCTTCACTTATATATGGGTATACTTCTTTTTGATCAAGCTCACCCGTATCAAAATATTTTTTTAATAAAGAGCCGTAACTATCTATAGCCCATACCTTAATGGCAGGATTTTTTTCTTTCAGATATTTACCCGTACCCACAATGGTGCCTCCAGTGCCGGTAGCTACAACGAGATGAGTGACCTTGCCCTCTGTTTGTTCCCATATTTCAGGGCCGGTCTGTTCGTAATGTGCGTCCCTATTTGCGAGGTTGTCATATTGATTTACATACCAGGAATTTGGAACTTCTTCTGCTAACCTTTTAGAGACTGAATAGTAGGAGCGTGGGTCTTCAGGCTCTACGTTAGTTGGGCAAACAATCACTTCTGCACCTACAGCTTTTAAAATGTCAGCTTTTTCTTTGGATTGCTTATCCGTGGTAGTAAAAATGCATTTATAACCTTTTACACAGGCTGCCAACGCCAGGCCCATACCCGTATTACCACTGGTGCCTTCTATAATAGTACCACCGGGTTTTATTTTTCCTTCCTTTTCCGCTACTTCAAGCATTTTTAAAGCCATCCTGTCTTTAATGGAATTGCCGGGATTAAAGTATTCAACCTTAGCCAAAACAGTGCAGGGTAAATCCCTGGTAATTTTATTAAGTTTTATTAGGGGAGTGTTGCCTATTGTCTCCAACACATTGTTTAACCACATGATGTTTATATTTTGCTGCAAAGGTAATAATTATTAAAGGGTGTTTTCTGCACAGGAGTTTGACAACAGGGAGGTTGGTTTAAATATGATCAACTTTTTGAAGAGATGCAAGGGTTAAACAAAATTATCACTGATGTAATAATTCCACGGCTTTTTTTACGGCTTTATCTTCTGCATTTATTGCTTCAAAATAGCCTTCTGACCTGAATAGTTGGCGGGCAACAGATAACTTCAGAGCATTACGAAGGAACATAATTTCTTTTTCTGAAATCTGATCCAAAGAAATGGAATCTTTAGCGGCCAGCGATACAAAAAGTTTCCAGTTATCATCAGATATGGCAAATGAATTTATAAACTCTTCCGGTTTTTTATAAACGGAAGCAGGGTATAAGAGCATATACCTATAGCCAAAATCATTTAGTATTCCTTTACTGTAAATTTTTGCAATAGTGAGACTCATGCGTGAAGTATCGGCGGCTATAAAATAATCGGGCGTTAATCCACCGCCACCAAATATTTTTTTACCTTTTTGAGTTTTAAAAATCCGGGAGGTATCATTTTTGATGGAATCGGCGCTGGTTAATTCCCCCTCTGTAATGCGGTTATAAAATTCATCGTAATATGCTTTGCCCCCATTGGCATAAGAGCGCTGAATGCTTCTGCCAACAGGCGTATAATACCGTGCAATCGTTAACCTTAGTGCACTCTTATCACTCAGATTAAATTGATCCTGTACGAGTCCTTTCCCAAAAGTGCGACGGCCAACTATTATGGCCCGGTCCCAATCTTGTAAGGCTCCGATTAATATTTCACTTGCACTGGCTGTGCCTTCATCAGCTAAAACCACCAGGCTGCCTTTTTCAAACTGCCCTTCCCTGCGGCAACGATACTCTTTTTTGGGGGTATGCCTTCCCTGGGTATAAGTTATTAATTTATCACCTTCTAAAAATTCATCTGCAATTTCTACGGCTTCTTCTAAAACTCCGCCCCCATTATCTCTCAGATCTAAAATAAGTTTTTGCATTTTTTTCTTCTTCAGTTCTTCCAGGCTTATCATAAACTCCCGGTAGGTTTGGCTGGAAAATTTATTAAGCCTGATATAGCCGATTGAAGCATCAATCATATAAGCTGCATCAACACTAAGAATCGGGATAACTCCCCTGACAATATTTTGTTTCAAAATTTTACCATTGCGCAAAATGGAAAGTTGTATTGTGCTGTTCAAGGCTCCCTTTAAAATTTTTCTGATCCTGACAGAATTTAATTTTTTGCCAGATACAACGCTGTCCCCGGCATTTAAAATTTTATCTCCGGTTATTAAACCTGCCTTAAAAGCGGGTCCATCCTTTAAAACATTTACTACATGAAGGGTATCATCTATAATGCTGAACTCTATCCCAATGCCAAAAAAACTTCCGTTCAGGCCTTCATTTACGTTTTCTAAGTCTTCTGCCGGTATAAAAGCGGAGTGGGGGTCCAGTCGGGCCAGGAGGGCCTGTATAGCAGTATCTGCAAGCGAATTAAGGTTTACTTCATCAACGTAATGGGTTTGTATTAAATCAAGTATTTCCTGAACCGGTCTATGCTTTTCTACATAAAAAAAGCTTTTGCCGGGCATACCGTCTCTCATTTTGTAACCTAAAAATAACCCGGCAATCATTGTAATACTAAATAATAGTGGTAACCAAACCTGAATTTTTTTATTTACCATCACGTAATATTGCTCAGAATTTTCTTATCATCAGCTGAACGGCTGCGAAGTTAATTTTTTTTGCATCAAGTATTTTTATGTCCCCATTTTTAAACTAATGGTTTACCTTGACGCATTAATAAGCTGGAATAAAAATGACTTCAATACTTATTGCAGATAGTGGCTCCACTAAAACAGAATGGTGCTTGCTCACTGGCAAAAAAAAGAAAACAATTATTACCCAGGGAATGAGCCCTTATTTTCTTTCCGTCACAGAAATGAAAACCATTCTCTTCGGAAATATATTACCAAAAATTAAGAATGCCCTGCCCGATAAAATTTTTTTTTACGGTACAGGTTGCAGCAATCCTGGAAATGTAAAGATGGTAAAAGAAGCATTTGACGCAGTATTTCCTGCTGCAGATTTATTAATAGAACATGATCTTATGGGTGCTGCAAAAGCATTATGCGGCCATGAAAAAGGCGTAGCCTGTATTTTAGGCACAGGATCAAATTCCTGCTATTTTAACGGCAAAAAAATTATCAAAAACAGCCCGGGCCTTGGGTATGTCTTGGGGGATGAAGGCAGCGGAGCCTACCTTGGTAAAAAAGTAATACAGTACTTTCTTTATAATACTTTTGATGAAGATCTGATGGAAAGATTTGCAGCCCGGTTTAAAACGTCATCTACAGAAATTTTAGACTCAGTGTATAAAAAACCCCTCCCTAATAAATACCTTGCAGGATATGCCATTTTTTTAGCAGAAAACCGGGGGCATTATATGATAGAAAACATTATTGAAGATGGTTTCAATGATTTCTTTTTTAATCATATTTATAAATACCGTGAAAGCTGGACCCTTCCAATACATTTTACGGGCAGTGTAGCTTTCGGCTTTAAGGATGTTTTAAAAGAGATGTGTAGTTCATATGAACTCCAGCTAGGTAAAATTTTAAAAAGGCCAATGGATGGGCTAATTAAATTTCATGAACAAAGTTAATTTACATGGCATTTCAAAAAATAACAGAGTCTGATTCTCCATACCACCACCTGGAAAAGATGAAAATGGGCCAGCTTTTAAATAATATAAATGATGAGGATAAGAAAGTTCCGGCAGTTATAGAGCGGGTAATACCGGAAATTGAATTATTGGTGCAGGCCATTGTAGATAAAATGCTGCTCGGAGGCCGCCTTTTTTACATAGGCGCCGGCACCAGTGGACGTTTGGGTATTGTAGATGCCAGTGAATGCCCTCCCACTTTTGGAGTTCCTTATGGACTGGTGATTGGAATTATAGCCGGAGGATCCAAAGCGATAACTGAGGCAGTGGAGTTTGCAGAGGATGATACGGAGCAGGGGTGGTTGGATCTTTTAGAACACAATGTAAACGATGCGGATGTAGTTATTGGTATAGCCGCCAGCGGTACGACTCCTTATGTTATTAAAGCCCTCGAAAAATGCCGGGAAAATAATATTGTTACCGGAAGCATTTGTTGCAACCCGGATGCGCCTCTTAGCCAGGCGGCTGATCATCCTATAGAAGTGGTAGTGGGAGCGGAATTTATAACCGGTAGTACCCGTATGAAAAGCGGCACAGCCCAAAAACTGGTCCTCAATATGATTTCCACGGCTACAATGATACAGCTTGGCCGGGTTGAAGATAATAAAATGGTTAATATGCAGCTTACTAACGATAAATTAGTAGACAGGGGTGTAAAGATGGTTATGGAAAATATGGGAATCGCTGACTATGAACTGGCAAAAAAATTATTACTGAAGTATGGCACAGTAAAAAATGTGATGAAAAATTACCAATCATAAATATTTCTTGTAACCTTAAAAATTTTGTAGTAAATTGTTTTACCATTGTTAATCTAAAAAACTACGTTATGAAATTCAAAATTTTACTTTTCTTCTTCATTTTTAGTGCATTAAATACATTTGCTCAAAAAAATAATATAGCTTATGCTATAACAGGAGATGGCAATAATGATTTTACCTGGATGAATATCCGTCAGGTAGACCTTGCTAGCGGCCAGGTAAGCAAAACAATTTATCAACACAGCAAAACTCATTTTTTGATGACCGATGCAACGTCCAAAAAAGCAGTAAGTCAAAATGGGATTGCAAATGATAACTTTAGTGCAGGCCCTACCGGTAGTTTTGTAGCTGCTGCTGCTTACGACAAAAGGGGAAATAAACTTTTTTTTACCCCGATGCGAACTGGAGAACTTCGCTGGCTTGATTTGAATATAAAAAATGAAACACCTGAATTTTACACATTAACTACAACGGTTTTGAATACAGGTAATATGAATGACGAAGCCAATCATATTACCAGAATGGTAATTGCTGCAGATGGTAATGGCTATGCGGTTACCAATGATGGAAATCATTTTCTGAAATTTACAACCGGAAAAAAACCAGTAATCACTGACCTGGGTAACCTGGTTGATGCTGAAGGAAATGCCGGCTTATCTGTTCACAATAAATGTAGCAGTTGGGGCGGAGATATGTTGGCAGATGCTTTTGGCAAATTATATCTTATTACTGCTAGCCGCAATGTTTTTGTCGTTGACATCAGCAGCAGGGTTGCTACTTTTAAGGGAACCATCGGTGGTCTACCGGGCAATTATACTACTAACGGCGCAGCGGTAGACGCTGAGGGGAATATTATTGTAAGCAGCGCCAATGTTTTTGAAGGTTATTATAAATTAAAACTAGGCGACCTGGCTGCCGTAAAACTTGAAGGCTCCGATACAAAATACAATGCCTCTGACTTGGCAAATGGTAATTTATTACTGCAGAAAGAGGCTGATGCGGCAAACAAATTTTCTTTTGCAGGTACAGGAAATGATGAAAGAATTGACATATCTCCCAATAGTAAAATTTTTCCTAACCCGGTAACGACATCCTCATTCAGAATTTTATTGGATGGATATAATGATGGACAGTATACTATACTTTTAACAGATATAGCAGGCCGCACCATTCAAAGTAACCGCTTAAGCATTGGCAAAGGAAAACAGTTTGAGACAGTCAATATAGCCAGCAGACCAACAAGTGGAATGTATATGGTTAAAGTGCTGAATTCAAAAAAGCAAATTATTCATACAGAAAAAGTACTCATACAATAAAAATATTTTTTGGGTTAATAAGCAATGAGGCTGCCTAAGGGTAGCCTCTTTTTTATGGCCTGTTATTATTTGAGTGATTTATGTGAAATTTGCAGAAAGAATTTCTTAGATCAATGCAGGATATAGAACCATATTACAACTGGCGCCATTTTTACACCGCCGAAGAAGACAGGCGTTCCCCATTCTCTGGACGTATTTACAGCGAATTTGAATATTCACAAACTTTATACAACTATTATATTCATCCGCAGTGGGATGAGTTTGGCTCCCGGACCCTGTACATGAAAATACTATTTACCGACTATGACCAGGGTTATACAATTATTGAATTGTTAGGCGAATGGAACGATGCCATTGAAAATGATATTATGGCCATGCGCCGGGAAGTAACGGATAACCTCTATGTACAGGGAATTAAAAAATATATATTAATTACTGAAAATGTTTTGAATTTTCACAGTAGCGATGATAGTTATTATGAAGAGTGGCATGAGCAGCTGGAAGATGATAATGGATGGATAGTGCTGGTGAACATGCCTGAGCAAAGTAAGTATGATTTTAAAAGAGCCCGCCTTACAAACTATATTGAGTTGCTGGAATTACCGCAATGGCGAACCTTAAAACCTGAAATTATTTTTCAATTGATAGATGCAGAAATGATGAAAAGATTAGACTGATTGCCCCCTTGTTTAATCAATCATTCCAGAACTATAATAAACTTCAATAAAAGTTGAATTTGAAGTTACCTGACGTATTTTTGCAGCACCAAACTTCACAATTTTCAATATGACCTTTAGACATTTCTTTACTTCTTCGCTTGGAAAAAAATTTACAATGGGGCTTACGGGCTTCTTTCTAATCACTTTTTTAATAGTTCATTGTTTTATTAATTCAATGATTTTTTTTGATGATGGGGGTCAAACCTTTAACCACTATGGGCATTTCATGGGCAGCAATCTTATCATTCGGACGATGGAAATAGGCCTTTTCATTTTCTTGTTACTGCACATTATCCAGGGCCTTATTCTTTGGTACCAAAATTATAAGGCAAGGCCCATAAAATACGCAGTAACACACCCTCAAAAAAACAGCACCTGGTATAGCCGTAGTATGGGCCTGTTAGGCACTTTAATTTTAATGTTCCTTGTTTTACACCTGTATCATTTTTGGGTGCCCTCCCGTTTTGGAGGAATGGCAAATGTACATGCACTTGAAACCACTACTTTAGGAGAATATGCCAACCAGGAAGCCCATAATTTATATAAAGAAATGCATGTCGTATTCCAGGATTTATGGGTGGTAATCGTTTATGTACTTGGCGTATTTTCGTTATGCTGGCATTTGCTGCATGGCTTTCAAAGCGCTTTCCAGACTTTTGGCATCAATCACAAAAAATATACACCTGTTATTAAAGTTATTGGTGTCGTTTATTCTATTGTAATTTGTTTGCTTTTTGCTTTAATGCCGGTGTCAATATACATGGATTGGGTTAATTAAAAGAAGCTCATCTTGTTCAATTAAAATACAATGTAAAAGAGTGCCCTTCGAATCTTAGGATAAACTTTCAATGATAATGATAAAAGGTATTTTGCCGGGTCCCAAAAAAATAAATGTAGATAAATAATTACGCTATGGTTTTAGATTCAAAAATTCCGCAGGGTGAAATGAAGGAAAAGTGGAACAATTATAAAGGGCATGTAAAACTGGTAAACCCGTCAAATAAACGCAAGCTCGAAATAATTGTAGTAGGCACCGGCCTGGCAGGCGCTTCTGCCGCAGCTTCGCTGGGAGAAATGGGGTATAACGTAAAAGTATTTTGTTTCCAGGATAGTCCACGAAGGGCTCACAGTATAGCAGCACAAGGTGGCATAAATGCTGCTAAGAATTATCAAAATGATGGCGATAGTGTCTTTCGGTTATTTTATGATACCGTAAAAGGTGGAGACTACCGTTCCAGGGAAGGTAATGTTCATCGGCTGGCAGAAGTAAGCACTTCTATTATAGATCAGTGTGTGGCGCAGGGTGTTCCATTTGCAAGGGAATACGGCGGGTTGCTAAGTAACCGTTCTTTTGGCGGAACTCAGGTACAGCGTACGTTTTACGCTGCCGGGCAAACAGGCCAGCAATTATTGTTAGGCGCTTATAGCGCTTTGGAAAGGCAAGTGGCGCTGGGAAATGTAACTCAATTTAGCCGCCACGAAATGCTGGATATAGTGATGATAGATGGAAAGGCGAGGGGGATAATTGCAAGGGATTTGATTTCAGGAGAACTGGAAAGGCATTTCGGCCATGCGGTACTGTTATGCAGCGGTGGATACGGAAATGTATTTTATTTAAGTACCAATGCCATGGGCAGCAATGTTACGGCTGCCTGGAAAGCTCACAAAAAAGGGGCGTTTTTTGGCAACCCCTGCTTTACACAAATTCACCCAACCTGCATACCCGTCAGCGGCGACCATCAAAGCAAACTTACTCTCATGAGCGAAAGTCTGCGTAATGATGGGCGTATATGGGTGCCACAAAAAGAAAACGATAACCGGAAGGCGACAGATATTCCTGAAGCAGAAAGAGATTATTATCTGGAAAGAAGATACCCTGCATTTGGAAACCTGGTGCCAAGAGATGTGGCGAGCAGGGCAGCTAAAGAGCGCTGTGATGCAGGCTTTGGTGTAGGCACCACAAAAATGGCCGTGTATCTTGATTTTGCAGATGCCATAAAACGGTATGGAAGAATTGAAGCCGGAAAACCAGGTAATGAACAGGCCGAAGAAGAAGGAATTATTACTCTTGGAAAAGAAGTAGTGAAAGAAAAATACGGTAACCTGTTTGAGATGTATGAAAAAATTACCGGGGAAAATCCTTATGAAATGCCGATGCGGATATACCCGGCAGTGCATTATACCATGGGCGGCCTTTGGGTAAATTATGAATTGCAAACAACGGTAACCGGTTTATACGCTTTGGGCGAAGCAAACTTCAGTGATCATGGTGCCAACAGGCTGGGAGCTTCTGCTTTGATGCAGGGCCTGGCAGATGGTTATTTTGTGATCCCATACACTCTGGGTAATTATTTAGCCGATGATATACGCACTCCTTCTATCTCTACAGATCACCCGGCATTTGTAGAAACCGAAAAAGCCGTAGGCGACAGGATGTATCAATTGATGAATATTAAAGGCACCCAGACAGTTGAAAGTTTTCATAAAAGACTTGGCAAAATAATGTGGGATAAATGTGGTATGGCCCGCAGTGCTGACGGCTTACAAACAGCTATAGAAGAAATTAAAAAACTGAAATTAGAATTCTGGAGCGATCTTAAAATACCGGGAAGAATAAATGAGATGAATAATGAATTGGATAAGGCCGGTAGAGTGGCAGATTTTATAGAATTAGGCTTGCTGATGTGCGTGGATGCGTTGAACCGTAATGAAAGTTGTGGTGGCCACTTCAGGGAAGAAAGCCAGACAGAAGATGGTGAAGCAAAAAGGGATGATGAAAACTACAATTATGTATCTGCCTGGGAATATAGCGGTGAAAATAATTGGCAATTAAATAAAGAACCATTAGAATTTGAAATTGTGAAACCGACGCAGAGGAGTTACAAATAATATAACCTCAACCACTAAACGGCCTTTTGGAATACTATAATTTAAAAAGGTCTTTAAAATATTTATAATCAATAAATCAATTCCACAATAGAACAATACAACCATTAAAAATGGAACACTACAATATGAATCTCACACTTAAAGTGTGGAAACAGAAAAACAGCAGATCAAAGGGCAATTTTGAAACACACAACGTAAAAGGTATTTCTTCTGAAATGTCTTTCCTGGAAATGTTTGATGTGCTTAATGAAACGTTGATTGAAACCGGAAAAGATCCAATTGCATTTGATCATGATTGCCGGGAAGGAATTTGCGGTAGTTGCAGCATGTATATTAATGGCCAGCCCCATGGCCCATGGCAGCAGAATACAACCTGCCAGTTACACATGCGTGCCTTTAAAGATGGAGATACAGTCGTGGTAGAGCCTTGGCGCAGCAAAGCCTTCCCCGTTATTAAAGATTTAATTGTAGATCGTACCGCCTTTGACCGCATTATCCAGGCAGGTGGATACATCAGTGTAAATACAGGCAACGCACAGGATGCTAACAGTCTTCCAATTGATAAAAAAAATGCAGATGATGCATTCATGGCAGCAGCATGTATCGGATGTGGTGCCTGCGTAGCCGCCTGTAAAAACGGGAGTGCAATGTTATTTGTAGGCGCTAAAATTTCTCAATTGGCGTTATTACCCCAAGGAGGGCCGGAAAGGGAATCCAGGGCCATAAGCATGGTTACGCAAATGGATAAAGAAGGTTTTGGTAATTGTACAAACACTTATGCCTGCGAGGCAGAGTGCCCTAAAGGAATATCTGTCGCAAACATTGCCAGGATGAACAGGGAATACCTGGGGGCAGGAACGGGGGAAGAAAACTAAATTTTACTTAAAATAGTTTGATACCTTCTCTTGCAGAAGGTATTTTTATTTGCAGCATTAGTGTTGCTCAAGGCATCTTACTAATAATGCTCACTTTAAAAGTATAAATAAGAAGATTGAATTATAAGAGGATATATTTTGTTGCCATTGCCGTACTGAGTATCCACGCACTTCAGGCACAGATAAATCCATCTTCCCTCACGAATCTGCGCAAAAAATACATTGTCGTAAAAACACCTTTTCAAAAATTAGATAGTTTCAGTATTGCCCCCAATACATTTAATATTTTAAACGTGCCGCCAGAAAATTACCGGCTAGATGAAGTGAATGCAATCTTATACTGGAAGGAAAGGCCCGCCACAGATACTTTATTAATAACTTACCGGGTTTTTCCTATTAAGTTGAATGCCGTAGTTCAACGGTATAATTACGATAGCATCCGCAATAATTTTTTTGCAGAAAAACCTATAAAAGTAAAAACCTCTTTAAATCAGTCTAATCCTTTCCTGGATTTTGGTGGCGTGCATACCGAAGGAAGTTTTGGGCGGGGCATATCCTTTGGAAACAACCAGGATGCTGTCGTAAACAGCACCTTAAACCTGCAACTGAATGGTTTTATAGGGGATAGTTTGGAACTGACCGCAGCTGTAACCGATAATAATATTCCTATACAGCCTGATGGAAATACCCAGGACTTAAGAGATTTTGACCGCATTTTTCTTCAGGTAAAAAAAAGAAACTGGCAGGTAAATTTTGGTGACATTGATATACGGCAGAGCAAAAACTATTTTCTTAACTTTTATAAACGCCTCCAGGGGGTTTCTTTTATCACTGATAATAAAATAGGCAAAAATATCAGTAATTCTTTGTTATTAAGCGGCGCCATAGCCAAAGGAAAATTCACCAGGAATATACTTACCACCCTCGAGGGAAACCAAGGGCCATACAGGCTCACAGGGGCAAATAACGAATTGTTTTTTGTGGTGCTTGCCGGTACCGAAAAAGTTTTTATTGATGGGGTTTTACTGCAGCGGGGGGAAGACCAGGATTATGTAATTAATTACAATACAGCAGAAATTACATTTACACCACAGCGTTTGATTAACAAAGACAGCCGGGTACAGGTAGAATTTGAGTATGCAGACAGAAACTATTTAAATTCTCAATTGTATGCCAGTGACGAAATTACATTTTCAAAAAAGCTTTCGGTATATGTTGGTGCGTTTTCTAATGCTGATGCAAAAAATTCTTCCATAGATCAAATCCTTGATGTAAAACAAAAACAATTTCTATCAGAGATTGGGGATAGTGTTGGCAAAGCTTTTTATCAAAATGCAGTAAGAGATACTTTCGCCTTGGGAAAAATTTTATATAAAAAAATAGATACCATTTTTAATCTTACCATGCATGATTCTATTTTTGTTCAATCTTCTGACCCTGCAGATTTTTTATACAATTTGTCATTCAGTTTTGTGGGCCCTGGCCGGGGAAATTACAACCAATTATTAGATGCTACAAATGGCAAAGTTTTTACCTGGGTGCAGCCAAATAATTTTAATGAGCCCCAGGGACTTTGGGAGCCGGTTACCTTATTAATCACACCTAAAAAACTACAGGTATTTACAGCAGGCGCAGATTATTTCTTTAATCCGCATTTGAAATTAAAATCAGAATTGGCAATGAGTAATTATGACGTAAATCTTTTTTCATCTAAGGATAAAAAGGATGATAAAGGGGTGGCAGCAAAATTTGTTTTGCAGGCTGAGGACAGGAAAATAAGATTGGGGAGCAAGCAATACCTCCTCCAGTCTATACTGGGATACGAATTTGTTCAAAGCAGGTTTAAGCCTTTGGAAAGATTACGAAATGTTGAATTTCTGAGAGACTGGAGTCTTCCTTTTGAGGTGCCAGCTGCAGACGAACAGATTACCAATGCCTCCTTAAAAATTAATGACAGCAAGGAAAATTACCTGAAATACGAAATAACTAATTATAACAGGGGAGACAGTTACAATGGCTGGCGCCAGAAAGTTAATCACTTTAGCTCTTTCAAAACTTTAAAGATTTTAGATAATATTAGTTACACAATTTTCAACAGTAATTTTCAAAAAGGCAATTTCTTCCGGCCTACGGTAGATGTAAAATCTGTATTAAATAAATTTCACCTTTTGGAAACTGGTATTAAATATACCGGAGAATATAACAGGTTAACTGATAAAGTAACTGACTCACTTACATATCTAAGTTTTGCATTTAATATCTATGAATTTTATGTTAGGTCTAATCCTGCCAAATTAAATAAATGGGGTTTCTCCTTCTTCCGGAGAAATGATTTGTTGCCGGTGAAAGATCTACTACAACCTGCTGATAAAAGTAACAACTATAGTTTTAGTACTGAACTTCTCAGTAACGAAAAACACCAGTTAAAACTTAATATTTCTTACAGAAGTCTTCATATCATTAATGCTGCAGTAAGTAAACAAAAAGAAGATAAAAGTTTATTAGGTAGAACAGAGTATGCGGTAAATGAATTGCGGGGATTTTTAAATGGAAATATTTTATACGAAATTGGCAGTGGACAGGAACAAAAAAAACAATACACTTATATTGAGGTGCCGGCAGGGCTGGGGCAATATACCTGGATAGATTATAATAACAACGGCATACCTGAATTAAATGAATTTGAAGAAGCAATATTCCAGGACCAGCGGAAGTATATACGGGTTTTTACCCCGGGGAATAATTATGTAAAAGCAAATTACCTGCAGTTTAATTACAGTCTTAATCTTGATCCAAAGGTTTTAATAAATTCTTCTAACAGAAACTGGATAAAAAAAATCCTGGCAAAAAGCAATACAAGTTCCGCCCTGCAGATAAGTAAAAAAAATCTTTCAAATGGAAACTTCCTTGTCAACCCCTTTAGCCAGAATTTAATAGATACGAGTTTGATATCACTGAATTCATTTTTTTCTAACACTTACTTTTTCAACAGAACAAGTTCAAAATGGGGGCTGGATTTTACGCACAGTAAATCATCGGGTAAATCAATATTGGCTTACGGTTTTGAGAGCCGGAACTTGAGAACGCTTACAGGGAAATTAAGAATTAACCTGAACAGGAATTTTGTAACCAACTTTACTTTGCGGGAAACAAAGAATATATTAAGTACATCTGCCGCAAAGTTTGATAACCGTAATTATAATATTTTACAGCATGCCTTTGAACCGAATATCAGTTACATATACCGGTCTAATTTAAGAGCCACACTAGGGTATTCTTACCTAAAGAAAAATAATACTATTGATTCCTTAGAACGCTCTATTAATAATGCGCTTATATCTGAGCTTAAATACAATATACTTTCGAGTAGTAGTATAAATATAAAATTTACTTTAAATCAGATCGCTTTTAAAGGGTACAGAGGAGCTGCAAATACAACAGTGGGGTATCTTTTATTAGATGGGTTGGTACCCGGGCAAAACTATCTGTGGGATGTAGAATTTACAAAAAGACTGGGAGGGAATATTGAGATGAATCTGCAGTATGAAGGGCGAAAACCTGGTAGTTCCCGCATTGTGAATATTGGTCGGGCGTCAATAAGAGCAATCTTTTAAAAAAGAAAAGCGGCAATTTATTTGCCGCTTTTCTTTAAGTTATGATAGTAGCTTCAAAAGCTAAATTCGTGGAATGTTGGATGGATCTTTAGAAGGATATTCAATTTTAATATTAGCTAAAAAGCCCACCTTTTTTTAAAGGTCTGTAAGCTTCTCCCACTTTAAAACCATTATTAAATACTTCAATTTTATAATTTCCGGTTAGAAAGTTACTGTTTTGCTTCCAATCAAAAGTTACATTCTGCCTTTTATTCTGTGTATAATTTACGTCTAATTTTTGAGTAAAAGTCTTCTGTTCCCCTTCCCTGGTATTAAATGTGCCTGAGCCTAAAGCATCTACTGCAATAGGAGTACCATCGGGAGCAGTAATCAAAACATAAAGCTCTTTATTACCAGAAGCTGTAACCATGTTTTCATCTAAATCAAAACTAATCCTTAGCTTATCAACTCGTTTTGCAGTTGATGTTTCTTTTTCCCTTCCACTGCCTTTTTCTTTAATACCTACAATATTAAAATTAGAGGCATGCAATGTTGAGGCAATGTCAATTGTTTTTTCTTTATCCTGGATCACTACTGTTGTAGAATCATAATCTTTTTGAATTTTGTTACGTTGAGCGGTTACAACATTTTTTTCTTGTGTTAGCTGTATTTTTTGACCCTGTAATACTTCTACTTGTGTACGGTAACCTTCAATGTCACCATTCAAAGATGCAATCAACATTTTAGCTTCACTGAGTTCACTTTGAGTGGCGTTTGCTTTATTTAATAAAGCCTGAATTCGTACTTTCTTCTCGGCAATATCCTTATCTTTTGAAGTTATTGAACTATCCTTTTTTGAGTTAGATGTTTTAAGCATATCGTACCGCATGGCAGCATCTTCTAACTCTTTTTGCAATTCATCACGCTGGGTTGAAGTTGTTGCAATAACAGTTTCCTTTTGGTCAATAGTTTCCTTGGTTTTACTTTTATCATAAATGATGTAGCCCCAGGTACCTAAGAGAACTGCTACTAGGATACCCGTTATAATTGAGCGGGTATTATTGTTTTTTGTTGTTGAAGTGTTTATCTCTCTTTGAGGTTTATCCGCTTCAGGGAAATTTTCGAAAGCCATAAGAATAAGTTTTTCGTATTAGTTAAAAATGAATGATAGTTTTTTCAAAGTCAGGTAGAGAATAAAGGCAATTATTGGATATTTTTGTTTTTCACGAATTTCAGAACATGTTTTCCAAAACTATGCCAAAAGGCAATTTTAAAAATATTTTTATTAAGATAATAGATAATATAAGTTAATAACACTTCACATGAGTGCAGAGAAAATACTGGCAGACTGGAAAAATAAAATTTATAAACCTGTTTATTGGTTGGGGGGGGATGAGGATTACTATATTGATAGGATAATGAATTATGCTGAACATTCTTTATTGCCAGAGAGTGAAGCAGCCTTTAATCTTACTGTATTTTATGGAAGGGATGCTGATTGGCCAGCTGTTATAAATGCCTGTCAACGGTATCCAATGTTTGCTGAAATGCAGGTAGTATTGCTCAAAGAAGCCCAGTTAATGAAAGATATAGAAAAATTAGAATCCTATATCTCTTCACCCCTGCAATCAACTCTTTTTGTTATTGGCTACAAAGGGAAATCACTGGATAAAAGAACCAAACTTTACAAAATACTGCAGACAACAGCAGAAGTATTTAATGCTGTAAAAATAAAGGAAGGCAATTTGCAACAATGGATAGCTGACCTGGTAAAATCTAAAGGCTTGTCTATTCAATCTAAAGCAACTGCCTTACTGGAAGAGCATATAGGGAATGACCTTAACCGAATTGCAAATGAAATAGATAAACTCACTATTAACCTGAATGGTAAAAACAATATTGATGAAAACGATATAGAAAAATACATTGGCATCAGTAAAGAATACAACGTCTTTGAATTACAGGCAGCAATTGCAAAAAAGGATTTACCAAAAGCTATAAAAATTTTGACTTATTTTGAAGGCAATCCTAAAGCGGTACCCATACAGCAGGCTTTACCAGCACTCTATTTTAACATCAGCAAAATTTTTGGTGTATATGGCATGAAAGACAATAGTGATAACGCACTGAGGCCAGTTTTCTACTTTAATAGTGGTGCAGTGCAGCAGGCTAAAGACATGATGAAGAATTATGGCTATGCAGGCATTGAGAATTTAATTCTCCTATTGCATTATTACAACCTTAAAAGTGTTGGAATAAACGATAATGGGACATCTCCGGCTATACTTTTAAAAGAAATGGTGCTGAAAATGATGATGTGAATATAATTCCCTGTTTGCAACTTATTCTTCTGTTCGACGAATTTTTTTAGGTCAAAACTATCCAGGAAATTTATTTGAGAAAAACGTTGTTGCATTTTCTTTATCTATTGCAAGTTGAGCTTTCAGTTCTTCAAGCCCACCAAATTTTTCTTCACTTCGCAGCCATTTTTTTACTGTTACTTTCAATAGTAAACCATAAATATCTTGATTAAAATTAAAAATATTTACCTCAATTACTTTTTTAGTGCCTCCTATGGTTGGTCTAACCCCAATGTTCATCATACCGGATAAATTTTTTACTTTCCCGTTGTATTTACCCGAAGCTGCAGGCAGGTTTTCAATTTCTATTTCCACCGCATATACTCCATTGCCGGGAATAAGTTTCTTTTCATCTTCAACTTTCAAATTGGCAGTGGGATAGCCAATAGTTCTACCGAGTTTATCTCCTTGAACGACCGTCCCGGAAAAAAAATAATTATAACCCAGGTAGGCTGAGGCCGTATCAATATCTCCTTGAAATAAGGCAGCCCGTATTTTCGTGGAGCTGATAGTTATGTTCTGCAGTACATGCTCCGGAATTTCCTTCACCAGAAAATGATGTTTTACAGCTTCCATTTCAAGTAATTTATAATCGCCTTCCCTGTTCATACCAAACTTATGATCGTAACCGATTATAATAATATAGGGCTGAAATTTTTTTACCAAAAAATTTTCGATATAATTCTTAGCAGCCTGCTCAGCAAAGGATTTATCAAACGGAACCACCACTATATTTTCAATGCCTTTCAAAGACAGGAGTTCATATTTTTCTCCAGGAGTATTTAAAAGGAATATTGGTTTTTTTAAACTATCAATAACCTGTTTTGGGTGCGGGAAAAATGTTATCAGCACCGGTGTGCCATTTACCGCCTTTGCTTCCGCAAGCAATTGTTTTATTATGAGACTGTGGCCCAGATGCACACCATCAAAAGTGCCAATAGTCAATACGGCTTTGGTAAATTGTGGAAGTTGGTCAATGTCTGTATAAACCTTCATAAAAAACTGGTGCAAATCTAATAGATAAATCAGAAAAGTATTATGGTAATTTTTTTATCAGTAATTAAGAATTGAAAAATTAGCTTTGCGGCTCAATAAACAAATATGAGTTTATATAATAAACGTGGGGTTTCTGCTCAAAAAGAAGAAGTTCATGAGGCGGTAAAAAACCTTGACCAGGGATTGTTTGCACATGCATTCTGTAAAGTATATCCTGATTATATGGGGGCGGATGAACACTTTATAAATGTGATGCATGCTGACGGTGCGGGCACAAAGAGCATCTTAGCATACCTGTACTGGAAAGAAACAGGTGATATCTCCGTTTGGAAAGGGATAGCTCAAGATGCCGTGGTAATGAACCTGGATGATTTATTGTGTATTGGAATTTATGATAATATCATTTTTAATTCTACCATTGATCGGAATAAAAATTTAATCCCTGGCGAGGTCTTGGAACAAATCATCTCCGGTACGCAGGATTTTTTTGAAACATTAAAAACATTTGGCATAAATATTCATTACCTGGGTGGAGAAACAGCAGATGTCGGCGATGTGGTGCGAACCGTAGCGGTAAATGGTACAATGTCCACCCGGTGGCCTAAAAATAAAATTATCAGCAATGATAAAATACAACCCGGAGATGTAATTGTGGGTTTAGCAAGTTATGGCCAATCATCTTATGAAACAGCCTACAACAGCGGGCTGGGCAGCAATGGCCTTACCAGTGCACGACATGATGTGTTAAGTAAATATTATGGAGAAAACTTTAAGGAGAGTTATGACAATAACCTGGATGAGGCAGTGGTTTATATTGGAAAATATAAACTTACCGATCAGGTAGAGATCAACAATCATCAAACCACTATCGGCAATCTCTTGCTAAGCCCTACCCGTACTTTTGCACCTGTGTTAAAGGGATTATTGCAAAATCATTTTGACAAAATACATGGCCTGATTCATTGCAGTGGCGGCGGTCAGTCTAAATGCTTAAAATACCTGCCTGGCAATTTTAAAATTATAAAAGATCACCTTTTTGAAGCACCACCGATATTTAAAATAATACAACAAAGCAGCGGCAGCAGTTTAAAAGAGATGTACCAGGTATTTAATATGGGGTGCCGGATGGAAATTTATTGTGCACGAGCAGATGCACAAATAATGATAGATGCTGCCCTGGCATTTAATATTGAAGCACAAATTATAGGCAGGGTAGAGGCAGCTGACAAAAAAGAATTGCTGATAAAAGCAGGGAGCGAAGAAATTATGTATTAAGGGTTTACAGCTTTTTAAAAGTTGGAAACCCTTAAGGGCATTTCTTTATTAGCTGCAAAATTTGTAACTGCATCCAAAACATTTTTTGCAAACTGTGTTTGCCCTTCATCACTTTTTAAATAAGTAAGATCTTTTTCATTTGACAGAAAACCGGCTTCAATCAATACAGCAGGGCATTTGGTAGCCTGTAACACCCAAATGCCTTTCTGCTGCTGCATTGGATTTTCCGGTACCGGGATCTCATAATTATTTTGGAATGATGCTATTAAAGCTGAAGCAAATAACTTACTTAATTCACTATTATTAAATTCATTACGTGAAACCCAAATTATTAAGCCTGTTCCTTTAGGCCTGGCACTTTTTGGTTCACTATTTACATGTATTGATATAAATAGATCAGCACCTAATTTATTAACCAATTCAGCTTTTTCTTTGGGACTTTGAGAAATATCAGTTTCTCTTGTATATAACAATTTTATGTTTTCATCCTGATTCAATGCTTTTATTTTTTTTAATAAATCAAGCGAAAGATCTTTTTCTTTAGTTCCATCCAATGGGCTTATTCCCCCACCATCAGTACCACCATGGCCTGCATCAATAACCACCTTAATGGTTTTATCTTTTGGTAAAGTGTTGATGATTGTTTTTGCCTTTAAGGTAAAAGCTGCAAACACAAAAACAGCCACCGGAAGTACCAGTAAGCGGCTTATATAGCTTACTTTGGATTGATTGTTTTTTGTGAGCATAGTTAATCTGCGTTTTATGGGTGAGTAGAAAAAATTATTGGTTAGTTCAAAACGGTGACCGGGATAAGTTGTCTGCAGGATCATTGCAGCAAATGCTGCAGTGTCGCCATCTTCCACGGCTTTTTTATCTGCCAGGAATTCGTGTACCAGGTTAAGTTCTTTACGTAGTAACCAGAAAATAGGGTTGCACCAAAAGAAAATGAGTACAATATTGATGAACAGTTTATCGTGGCTGTGTTTTTCCTGCACATGCACCAATTCATGTTTTAAAATCCGCTCACCATTTTTACTATTGATATCTATTTCGCAGTTCCAGAAAATATTTTTTAAAAAAGAGAAAGGTGTGCTTTTATCGTGCGTATTAATTATGCTTATATTATTAAAATACTGTGCTGGATTATTTTTTTTCAGCGTATATATTTTTAGTAATGTCCATACAAAAATTAATGCAAATAGCAGTGACCCCATCATAAAGACCCAGTTTGCAGCTTGCTCGCTGGTTATATGCCGGTAATGGCTGTAAACGATTATCTCATCCAAAAATTCATCGCTGCTGTTTACTACCTGCAGCATTTGTATCATCGCTGGTTTTAATTCACCGTTTGTATGCCAGACGTTGAATTTTAATAATGGAAGTATAAGCGACAGAACAATTGTGGCCAGTAAATAAAAGCGGTTATAGCCATGAAAGATTTTGTTGCGGAGAAAGAACCAATAGTAGCCAAATAAAATGGCAGAACAGATGATTACTTTTAAAAGATAATAGGCGAATAAAAGCATAAAATAAGTTATAATTTTAGTTTTTAGGTGACCTTTCTATTTTTTCTTTAATTGTTTTAAAAGCATTTCTAATTCTGCAACACTTAAGTTATTTTCTGTGACCATAAATGAAACGGCATTACTGAAGCTGCCTTCAAAATAGCCTTTAACCAAACTCTTCATGGTGCTTTTACTATAAGCATCTTTTGTTACCAAAGGGTGATATTGGTGAGTTCTTCCAAAAACGGTAACTGCAACAAACTCCTTTTCTACCAATATTCTTATTATTGTAGCTACGGTGTTGTTGTGCGGTTTTGGATTGGGCAGTGCGGACATTATTTCCTTTAAAAATGCTTTGTTTAATTTCCAGAGCACATGCATAATCTGTTCTTCTGCTCTTGTTAGTGGCTTCATTATTTTTGTTTGATAATTCAAAACTAAGAGTTTAGTTATATAACTAACAAATTAGTTATCCACATTGAAAGGCGTAGTCGATGAAGGTTTTGTAAATGAGGGATCGCTATCTGGCCTTTTTTAATTTGTATAGCTTTTTGATTTGTGGAACTGAATTTTGTTACAACTAATGTACGGGGGTGTTTGACTGAAGAAATAAAGGTCACACCGGTCTTATTTAAAAATGTGAGAGCATGTGGATACACAAAGCATCCAGTTTTTTTCATTTTGATGCAACAATATCTATAGTTTTTTTCTTGTCTTTACTTTCCCATAAATATCGAATGGTATAAATATTCTTCATGTCAGTTTTTAATTTAAATGGAATTTTTACAGTATAATTCACTGTTTCATTTTCCATGGACCCATTAACTTTTTTCAGAAATCTTTCATCAGATTTTATAGATTTTCCAGCTTTGTCTACAATCCAGAAACTATTATTCCCGTTTAGTACTTCTTCGAGGGAGGAGCCAGTGACGGAACTGAAATCTATACTCAGGTAAGCTGTTTTTGGAGAAACCTTTATGCTGGTATCTAAAGTGACATCGATCCCATTTATTTTTACCCCGCTGGCATAACCAGTGGCTTCACCCGAAATTTTAAGCTTAATTGAAGTCTTATAAACGGACAGGGAAACCGGTTGTTTGGCCAGGGAAGACTGTGCTATAACCGGGAGTTCCAAAAACAAGATCATCGAAAAGACAAAACAAAGGTATTTCATGTAGACGGCAGATTTTTTGTAATGTAAAATAATAAAATAAAGGCTGAGAAGTATTTTAAATAATGAGAATAAAACATTCTTCAATTTTAGTACCAGCTTCTTAACAAAGGTTAAAAACTTTTATTTTCATACTCCTTTTCAAACTGCTAAATTTGCGACACTGTCCGGAAAGAGATTAAACGTTTTTTTATCACGAAGGTTTATCCGGGAAATAAAATAAATTAAACCAAACTTATGTCTCAATCCCTTATTGATTTAAAAAATGTCAATATTTACCAGGGCAATAGCCTTATTTTAAGAGATGTGAATATTTCAGTTGAGAAGGGTGAGTTCGTATACCTGGTGGGAAAAACAGGCACAGGAAAAAGCAGTTTGCTTAAAACAATGTATGGCGATCTGGAATTGCGTGAAGGGCAAGGTTATGTGGCTGGCCACAACCTTAAAGAAATTACGTGGAAGACTGTGCCTTACCTGCGCCGAAATCTTGGAGTAGTGTTCCAGGATTTTCAATTGCTTACTGACAGGAATGTAAATGAAAACCTGAAATTTGTTTTAAAAGCAACAGGGTGGAAAGATGAAAAATTAATGGACGAAAAAATAGGTGACGTACTGGATAAAGTTAACCTTAAAACGAAAGGATTTAAAATGCCTTTCGAACTGAGTGGTGGAGAGCAGCAGCGAATAGATGTGGCCCGGGCATTATTAAATTCTCCCAAGCTTATCCTGGCAGACGAGCCAACCGGCAACCTGGACCCTGAAACAAGTGATGAAATTATGCAACTGCTTTTTCATATTTGTAAAGACTACAACACAACTATCGTTATGGCAACGCATGATTACCTGGTTATAAATAAGTTTCCGGCAAGAACTATAAAAACAGAAGCTGGAAAGGTTTGGGACAATGCTAGTATATCCATGCAATAAGCTGCATGGCATTTCTGTCATTGCTGTAAACATTCTTTAAGTTTTCTGCCCTCATTAATAATTCTCCTTCTGTAATCTCTTGTTGAAACAGTGTTGCTACCTGCGCTTTAAACGTTGCAGCTGTTTCTGCTAGAGTACAAAGCTCATCAATATCTGCGCCTTTTACAGCAGCATTATTTACGAGGCAATGCCTGCCATTATAAAGGGCATTTAATACTTTTAGTTTAATTCCGGTGTTATTAAATGATGGAAGGATATTGATCTGTGCTTTTTTTATAAGATCCTGCATTTCATCATCACCGGGATTTACGATCATGCAAGTATGTGATTGACTCTGTGCAAGTGTTTGCAGGGGAAGAGAAGGGTTACGACCTGCAATAACCAACGGAATCTGTAAAGTATTAAAAACCTCATTCATCAACCAATCCGCAGCCTTTTCGTTTTCATTTATTGACAGGTTGCCGTGATACAAACAAAAACAACCTTTGCCGGGTTGGGTTTTAGTATTTTCCCATGGCAAAAATGCGGGTGTGAAATGTATATTTTGTGCCTTGAAAACTGATCTGTAAAATGATACATCCTGCTTACTTAAACAAAAAAATACAGCTTTATTCGCAAGTTTCTTTTCATATTTTTTTAAGAGCCGGCTTTCCCAGATAAAATATATTTTTTTAAAAAAATTTATTTCATGCTTTCCTAGCCAATGATAATACCTATGTTCAACATTGTGTAACCTAACGAAAACTTTTCTACCCGGTAATAAATTTTTGTGTAGCAGGTAAGTGCAATGGATTCCTTCAAATAAAACCGGGAAATCATCCTGCTGCAAGGTTTTTAAAAGTTTAATATCACTCCTGGATTGAACTATATATGGCGTAGATAAAAATCGGGCAGGCCATTTTTTTACCCTTTTATAATAATGTACAGATTGGCAATATTGATTTAGTAATGTATTTTTTTCTCTGCCACTCGTATAGCAATGTAAATGAATTTTTATATTTAATTTATGCAACCATACAATTTTATAAAATACATCAATTACCCCTCCGTAGTTAGCCGGAAGGGGAACATCAAAACTTACGATATGTAAATGCTTATCCAAAAATATTTTTATAAAAGGCGAGTAGGATCTTTTCTTCGTTTTGCCAGTTTAAAAATTTGGCAGCGTTAATTCCATTCAAACTCAGTTTGGCCCATTTCTCCTCATCATTAATTAAATTATTTAATTGCCTGGATATATTGTCTGGGCTTACGTCATCAATGAGAACAGCAACTTCATGTAAATTGTTTATTTCCTTATATTCAGGAAAATTTACGCAAAGTTGTGGCACTCCGGCCTGTATATAATCAAAAAAGCGGTTTGCAAGGGAATAATAATTGCTCAACCCATTATTTTCAAAAAGAGTTAAACCGATATAAGCGTGGGAGGTATATGTTTTCAATTCAGGCGGAGAAATCATCCCTTTAAAAAATATTTTACCAGTCACTTTGTGTTGCTCTGCCAAGTCCTTTGCCAACTGCATAAAATTTCCATCTCCACAAATATACAAAGGAGCATTTACTGTTTGCATTGCGGGTATGAGGGTTTCAAAACTTCGACCTTCATTAACTGCACCCTGGTACAGAATATATTTTTCTTTTTTTTCTTGTTGCTGGGAGGGGGCCCATAAAGCTATATTCCTGATAACTTTAAAATGAGAGCCATACATGGCAAAAAATTCTTCTGCTATAGATTTATTTACCGTACAGCCATGTACAAAATGCGGCACAGTATGTTGTTCAATCCATTTCCAGATCCCGTAAATTTTTTTACGGGTGACCACTTCCTTCATTTCACAAAAAAGCTCATGTGCATCATAAATACGTTTTATTTTTTTTATTTTAGAAATAATAAAACAGGGTAGTATGGTATCTAAATCTACTGCACATATACCATCCATTTTTTTAAATAAGAGATAGATGAATAGCCGGGTATTATATTCTGCATAAAAAAAAACGCCTTTATTAAAAAAGCATTTAAGCCTTTTTTGTTTATAAGGCTGTAGGGTTAGAGGGATAGAGGAATTGATTTGAATTCCGACCAGGACAACCTTATAACCGGCATTGGCTAAGGAAGTACAGATGCGGATCATGCGTTGATCATAGGAGAGGGTGGTTGTGACAGTAAAATATATTGTAGGCACTGCAGTTATTTACTGGCAAATAAAGTGAATTTATTTTAGAGCGGCCTGTGCATATATTTTTTCAATAATTTCTACGGTCTTCATCCCATCTAATGCACTGGCAAATTCATAACCTGGCACATTGATAGCTTTCAAAAGATGTTCATATACTTTATCATGATTACTCATAGACCCCTGGTAATAACCATAGGCATTCGCAGGTTTTCCCGTGGCAATGTTTTCAATTACTACTTCGTCAATACATTGGTATTCCAGTTCATTTAAATATTGACCTCCAATCTTTACTGTTCCTTTTTCTCCAAAAATGGTAAAGGAACCTTCCATATTTTTTTGATAGCTGTTTACTGTATAATTTAAAGTGCCGATGGCCCCACCAAGCATCTCAATGAGAACTACCCCTGTATCTTCAATCTCTATAACAGGATGTTCGTAATTCCGGGTCATAGCTTTCAATTCTTTTACCTCTCCAAGAAACCAAAATAAAAGATCAATAAAGTGACTGAACTGGGTGTATAGCGAACCTCCATCCATATTCCTGGTGCCTTTCCAGTTATTTAAATAATATTCTTTTGGCCTGTTCCAAAAACAATTTATCTGGAAAGAAAAAATATTCCCAAGTTTATCCTCTTTTAATAAATTCTTTACAGCTTCAACCGGTGGGTTATACCTATTTTGTTTTACGACAAATAATTTTTTATCTGCATTTGTAGCAGCTTCAATCATTTGCCGGGCATCGGCACTGGTAATACAAAGTGGTTTTTCGCACAGGACATGTTTGCCCGCTTCCAGCGATTTGATTGCATGTAAAGCATGAAGGCCATTAGGTGTACAAACACTTATGATCTCAATATCTTTTTCCTTGTACAATAATTCCTCAATAGATTGATAAATGTTTCCCCCATACTCTCCGGCCAAATCCAAAGCGTTATCCAGAATAATATCGCAGACTGCTACTAATTTGCCTACCTTATTTATTTGTTCTGCATGACGCTTTGCAATGCGTCCACATCCTATAATACCAAAAGTTGGAGTCATTTTACAAAGTTACACATTCTTAAAAGGGTAATTTTGAAACAGGCATTCGCAGAAAAATATTTCAACCAGTGACTATTTCTGCTCTGCCTAAAGTGAGTTTAGACCAAGTTAATTTTGAAGGCGTCTGTATCTTCGGAGAAGCAAAACTTATAATCCAAAGAAATCAGCTCAAAAATTGATTTTTACTCGTATTTATTTACTACTTTTGCACCCAATTATAAAATAGAAAGAAACAATCGTTTTACAAAAAAGAAATTAATGTCTCATTTAACACTAGAAAGAAAAGCCAGCATTTTCTCCACTTACGGAGGTAAATCTTCTAACACTGGATCTACTGAAGGACAGGTAGCCATGCTTACTGAACGTATTAATCACATTTCTGATCATCTGAAAGGAAACAAGAAAGATTTCTCATCTCAGAGGGGTTTAATGATGATGGTAGGCCAGCGCAAAAGGCTATTGACTTACCTCAGCAAACATGACCTTACAGGTTACAGGGGTTTAATAGAAAAATTAGGTCTCCGTAAATAAATTTAAAATATGTAATTATAAAGTTAATCCCGACCGTTGTATTACTGTTGGGAATTCTTTATTATACATGTTCACTTTCATTGATCGCCGTATACTACGGCTTTAAAACAAATTTAAATGTCAGTTTTACAACCCAAATCGGTTACGTTTGATATCGGTGGTGGCCGTATGGTTACAATAGAAACAGGTAAACTCGCACGCCAGGCAGATGGTGCGGTTACCGTAAGCCAGGGCAATTGCGTTATTTTAGCCACAGTCGTAGCAAATAAAGAACCTAAAGAAGGCCAATCTTTTTTTCCGCTATCAGTAGATTACCAGGAAAAATTTGCCTCTGCGGGTCGTATCCCCGGGTCGTTTTTTAAAAGAGAAGCAAGATTAAATGATTATGAAATCCTCACATCCCGACTTATAGACCGGGCCTTAAGACCATTATTTCCTGAAGATTATCTTTGTGATGTACAGGTACTGGTGAGTTTACTCTCATCTGATTCTGAGATAATGCCTGATTCCCTTGCATGTTTAGCTGCATCTGCTGCATTAGCGGTATCTGATATTCCTATCCAGGAAATAATTTCTGAAGTACGGATTGCCCGTTTAGATGGAAAAATGATTGTAAACCCCACCCGTAGTGAATTAGCCCAATCCGATATGGAATTCATTATTGCTGCTACCAACAAAAATATAATGATGGTAGAAGGGGAAAGTAATGAGTGCCAGGAAGAGGATTTGATTTTGGCAATTGAAACAGCGCATGAAGCAATAAAATCTCATGTGAAAGCCCAGGAGGAATTAAGGGATTTAGTTGGGTCTATTGCAAAGAGAGAATATACCAAACCTTACCGGAATGAAGATTTAGATAATAAGATTCAAGCTTTTGCCAGGGATAAAATGCATGCCATCTCTTCTGCCGCCTCTGCAAAACACGACAGAACAAATGCCTTTGACACTTTGAAAAAAGAAGTAAAAGAATTTTTGGGAGAAGAATTACCAGATGAGGATAAAAAATTAATTGGTCATTATTTTGGAGAACTTCAATATAATGTAGTAAGAGATATGATTCTGAACGATCGTAAAAGATTAGATGGACGGGGTACAGAAGATATAAGGCAGCTTTCTATGGAAACGGATATTTTACCTTCACCACATGGCTCTGCTTTGTTTACCAGGGGTGAAACACAATC
>JBDSDN010000181.1:0-18086 GCA_039920545.1 Ferruginibacter sp.
TCGGCACTTAAAACCGTTTTGTGCAGGTATACCTGTAAATACATAAGCCGTCGGGCTACTAAAAATTTTTCAATAGAGTATATTCCTTTTTCTTCTACCATCAACACCCCGTGATGTACCGTCAGCATTTTTAAAATTCTATCGTAGCCTATGGCACCTTCATTTACGCCGGAAAAAAAACTATCCCTGGTTAGGTAATCCATACGATCCACATCTAATTGCCCGCTCACCAATTGGTATAAAAACTTTTTAGGATACACCCCGGTAAAAATATCCTGTGCCATAGATAACCTGTCGCCAAACTGGTTATTTAATTCTTTAAAAATAAGGAGGGAAATTTCTTCGTGATGCCTCCCTTCTGCCAACACGTTTTCCAGGGCATGTGAAAACGGACCGTGACCAATATCATGTAAAAGGATGGCTATTTTAGCGGCCTGCTGTTCCTCTTCAGAAATTTCTATATTTTTTTTCGATAACTCACTCAAGGCATTGCACATTAAATGATAAGCGCCCAAAGAATGATGCAACCTGGTATGCACTGCACCGGGGTAAACCAGGTAAGCCATTGCCATCTGGTTTATGCGGCGTAATCTTTGGTAATAAGGGTGAGAAATAATTTCATTTATCAGGCTGTCATCAATAGTTATAAAGCCGTAAACAGGATCGTTAATTATTTTATGAAATGGCATTTTATTTTTTAGGTGAGTAGATAAAGCTAAGTATCAGTATCCTCTATTTCGATTTCAAAAAGGCTTAAGGAAATTAAGTTATAATGTTTAGGAAGGCCTGCTGTTTTTGTGGGCGTTGTAATTCCCACTAAAGTGAAGCCGCATTTTTTATAATAAGAAATCAGTTTTTCATTATCTGCCCAGGTATCTAAACGTATAAATTTCCTAGTATTTGTTTTGCCAAAGATTCCTGCCCAATCTATTATTTCTTTTACAAAATTGCTTCCCCTGAACAAAGGATTGCTGACAATTCTATGTAAGTAGATAGAAGGGTCAGTATCTTTTGCTTCCCAAATTTCAGGATCGTTGTAAGAAATTGCAAAAATGCAAAGAATATTATTATGACTATCTATTATTTTCCATTGCCGTTCTTCTTTAATTTCTCTTTCTACCATCCCCCTTTCAAATGGCTGCCAATGTTTATTGAATATTTTCTTCTGATAGGCAACAGCATCATCATACAATTTGAAAATAGTTTCAGTATCATCAGGTGTGCTGTTAATTATCTCCATGGATGATTTATCTTCAATTTGTTAAAAGATGTACAAAGTGACGTAAAGCTACAAAGCCTGGTTGTAAAAAATATAATTTGTGGTAACAGAAACAGGAAATTACTTTAAGAAGTTAAGCCGGAAAGAAGAAACCAAATAGCATTTCTTCCGGATTTTTTTGACAGGGACTAAAAAAATAAATATGAGTTTAGCAAAAATACTTTGGGTAGATGATGAGATTGACAGCCTTACCTCACAAATAATGTTTTTAGAAAATAAAGGTTACGAGGTAGCTACTAAAACCAATGGTTTTGATGCTATAGAATATGTAAAAGAAAATATAGTTGATATTGTTTTACTGGATGAGAGTATGCCTGGCATAACTGGCCTGCAGACTTTACAACAGATAAAAGAACAAAATAATAACCTGCCGGTTGTATTAATTACCAAAAACGAAGCAGAAAATTTGATGGATGAGGCGATTGGGAGCCAGATTAGTGATTATTTAATAAAGCCGGTAAATCCAAACCAGGTTTGGCTTAGTCTAAAAAAATTAATTGATAATAAAAGATTGGTTGCAGAAAAAACTACTTCAGCATATCAACAGGAATTCAGGAATTTATTTATGACCCTGAACGACAACCTTGATTATAACGGTTGGATGGATATTTATAAAAAACTGGTTTATTGGGAACTGGAGATGAAAAAGAGTGATAGCCCGGAAATGCAGGAGGTTTTTCAAACCCAAAAGCAGGAGGCCAATACAGAATTCTTCAAATTCATTTCTAAAAACTATGCTTCGTGGGTAAACCCTAAAAGTGACAGTGGGCCTATTATGAGCCATACACTTTTAAAATATAAGGTAATCCCGCATCTTGAAAAGGGAACCCCGTTATTTTTTATCCTGATAGATAACTTAAGGCTGGACCAATGGAAGACCATACAGCCCATGTTTGCAGAAAGTTTCCGCATACACGAAGAAGATACCTTTTATTCTATTTTGCCCACAGCCACACAATATGCCCGAAATGCAATATTTGCCGGAATGTTACCCGTTGACATTGAAAAACAATTTAACAAAGAGTGGAAAAATGATGATGAAGAAGGAGGGAAAAATTTATATGAAGAAGATTTTTTACGGGCTCATTTAAAAAGACTTGGCAAGGGTAACCTGAAAGTTTCTTATACAAAAATAACCAACAATCATGATGGTCAGAAATTAGTAGATAACATGCATAATTTTTTAGAAAATGACCTGAATGTCATCGTTTATAATTTTATTGATATGTTGAGCCATGCCCGTACCGAAATGGAAGTATTGAAAGAGCTTGCAGGGGACGAAACCAGTTACCGTAGCATTACCCAGAGCTGGTTTGAGCATAGCCCCCTTCACCAGGCATTAAAAAAGATAGCGGATAAAAAGATGAACCTGATTGTAGCAACTGATCATGGAACAACCAGGGTAAAAACGCCCGCCAAAGTAATAGGCGATAAACAAACCACAGCCAATTTAAGGTATAAGCATGGCCGAAATCTTAATTTTGAAGCAAAAGATGTATTGGCCTTCCGGGATCCAAGGGAAGCGGGCCTGCCTGTACCAAATGTGAATTCTACATTTATTTTTGCCAAGGGCGATATATTTTTATGCTATCCTAATAATTACAATCATTTTGTAAATTATTACCGCAATACTTTTCAGCATGGTGGAATAAGCCTGGAAGAAATGATTATCCCTGTTATAAGAATGTCTAATAAATAAAACTTGTTCTTGAAAATGACTCCTATATAATTTGCAGCATCCTGTTTAAAACCCCCCATTTGTGGAGAATTTTTTTTTACAATGCGAGGCTATTCATTCAAATTGCACATCAATAATTTAAGTACATAGCGCCTTAGCCAGGCAACGGTTCTAAAAATATGAAATTTACACCAGCCACTTTAGATAAAATTGAAAAAATATTGCAAGAAAGCGGTTACGTTATCCGGTATGAACGTGGCACATTTCAGAGTGGGTACTGCATTCTGCAGGAGAAAAAAGTTGTTGTACTGAATAAATTTTTTCAAACCGAAGGCCGTATAAATACTTTGATAGATTTAATTCCCCAGCTCAATGTAAATTTTGATTCTCTCACCCTTGAGAGCCAAAAACTATATACTGAATTAGTAAATTCTATACCCGTTATAGAATAAATTTTACATTCGCTTCTATAATTTTGTAAACCGGGTTATTTTCCCCAAGGTATTTTCAATTATATGTTCATTAATTCCGGGTATACCTGAATATTTCTTATTCCTTATTTTTACTTCCTTATTTAAAGTCTTAAATGATTTGCCCGCCGCTTACTATAACATTTCTTGGTACCGGCACCAGTAGTGGGGTGCCTATGATTGCATGTGGTTGTGAAGTTTGTACGTCTAGCGATGAAAAGGATAAACGTCTTCGTAGCAGTATTTTAGTACAAAGTGCTAAGACAACTATAGTTGTAGATACTACCCCAGACTTCCGGTACCAGATGCTAAGAGAAAATGTAAAAAAACTGGATGCGGTTTTATTTACTCATTCTCACAAAGATCATATTGCCGGGCTTGATGATATAAGGGCATTTAATTTTTTTAATAAAATTGCCGTAAATGTTTTTGCAGATGAACATACCCAAAGTGCTATAAAAACAGAGTTTCATTATGTTTTTGCAGAACATCGCTACCCTGGGATACCGGAAATAATTTTGCATAAAATAAACGCAGCACCTTTTTTAGTAGGAGATATACCTGTAATTCCTATAAAAGTGTGGCACCATAAAATGCCAGTGCTGGGTTTTAGGTTTGGGGATTTTACTTATATAACAGATGCAAACAGAATAGAAGAACTTGAGAAAGAAAAAATTAAAGGCAGTAAAATCTTAGTCCTAAACGCATTGCGGAATAAGAAACATATTTCCCACTTTACCCTACAGGAAGCGAGCGAAGTTGGCGATGAATTAAAAATACCCCAAACATTCTTTACGCATATAAGCCACCAGCTTGGTAAAAATGAGGATGTAAATAATACTTTGCCTTTGGGTAAAGCACTGGCATTTGACACTTTAAAATTCCAAGTATAAAAATTTTTTTCAGGAATTTCTGAAATGTATTTCATAAATTACTTTAGCATTATTAGATCCGTCATGCTAAAAAAAGATAAATATAATTATCTGAGTTTTACCCGTAAGGAAAGGAGTGGTATAATGATTATACTCACCGTTATTCTCATCTTCCTGTTTATTCCTTTTTTATTTCCTTTGATTTATAAAGAAGAAAGTTTTACAACTTCGGAATATTCAAGTGCAATAGACAGTCTTAAAATTTTAAAAGGAAACGGCGAGCGAAATTTTTCTAAATACCAATCTGATGAAAAAGAGTATTCTGATTATGCTTCCTCTGCCGCCAGTGATGTTCCTAACACTCCTGCCGAATTATTTTATTTTGACCCAAACACGCTTTCAGTGCAAGGTTGGGTTCGGTTAGGTGTAAGAGAAAAAACGGCTAATACAATCCAACGTTATATATCCAAAGGCGGTAAATTTAGACAGCCTGATGATATAAAAAAAATATGGGGCCTGCGACCTGACCTGGTAGAAAGGATGCTCCCCTATGTAAGGATTGCCCAAACAACGGCAACAGCTGATTTTGAAAACAAAAATTATCCGCCTTATGAAAAGAAAACCTATGAAAAGAAAATAATTAGCTCAGTAGATATTAATGAAGGTGATTCACTTGCTTATCTTTCTTTGCCAGGCATCGGCCCCTCATTTGCCCGGCGCATAATTAATTTCAGGAATAAACTGGGAGGGTTTTATTCCATAAACCAGGTAGGTGAAACTTTTGGATTACCAGATAGTACTTTCCAAAAAATAAAGCCATTGCTTGTAATTTCAGCGGAAGGAGTGAGGACGATAAATATTAATACGGCGACACTTGATGAATTAAAAGTACATCCCTATATACGATACCAGCTAGCAAACCTACTGGTTCAATACCGTACTCAGCACGGACCTTATACCAGTATAAATGATATTAAAAAAATAATGGTAATTGATGCTGAGTTGTACAATAAAATTTCTCCTTATTTAGTAACGGAATGAATCAGAACGTAAAGTATTTTAATAAAATTCTCCCGCTTAGTATGCTGGTAGTTAGAGAATAAAGAGTGTGTTTATTTCCTTAATTTGCAGCTTCAATCGAAAGATGCTAATATGGATTTCACACAAAATGAGCTTACCCTGCAGGTTGCTCAGTCGGCCAGGGAATTTGCTCGGCAATTTATTAAACCTCATTTAATGGACTGGGATGAAAGCCAGGAATTTCCACTGCATATCTTTAAGGAAATGGGCAAACTGGGTTTAATGGGAATATTAGTACCGGAAATTTATGGCGGTACCGGGCTTAGCTATTTTGAATATGTTGCAGTGATACAGGAGATAGCCAAAGTTTGTGGCTCAATAGGGTTATCGCTGGCTGCACATAATTCGTTATGTACCGGTCATATTATGACTTTCGGTAACGAACAACAAAAACAAAAATACTTGCCCAAACTGGCAACTGCAGCGTTTTTAGGCGCCTGGGGATTGACAGAACCCAATACCGGCAGTGATGCCGGCAATATGAAAACTACGGCTGTAAAAGATGGGAACAACTGGGTTATAAACGGCACAAAATCCTGGATAACCCATGGCAAAAGCGGTGATGTGGCCGTAGTTATTTGCCGCACGGGCGAGCCCCGGGCAAAAAACAATTCAACTGCGTTTATAGTAGACCGTAATACAGCAGGGTTTAAAGCTGGGAAAAAAGAAAATAAACTGGGCATGCGTGCCAGTGAAACGGTAGAGATGATTTTTGATAATTGCATAGTTTCTGATGAACAAAGAATGGGTGAGGTTGGAGAAGGGTTTAAACAATCTATGAAAGTATTGGATGGGGGCAGAATTTCCATTGCTGCTTTAAGTTTGGGTATTGCAAAGGGTGCATATGAAGCCTCTGTGCAGTATGCAAAAGAACGATACCAGTTTGATCAGCCTATTGCAAATTTCCAGGGGATTGCTTTTAAACTTGCAGATATGGCCACAAAAATACAATGTGCCGAGTTACTCCTGAACCAGGCCTGCGATTTAAAAATAAAAGGCATGCCTATGACAAAAGAGGCCGCCATGGCAAAATATTATGCAAGCGAAATTTCTGTTGAAATCAGTACCGATGCTGTGCAGATATTTGGTGGGTACGGATATACAAAAGATTACCCTGTAGAAAAATTTTACAGGGATAGTAAATTATGTACGATAGGGGAAGGTACCAGCGAGATACAGAAATTGGTAATCAGCAGGGAAGTATTGAAATAATATTATAATTCAAATGATAAAAGTAAAAGCGATTTGCAACTGCAAATCGCTTTTTACATTCAAATGCTTTACATCTTTAAGCGTCTTTGCTGTTACCAAACATGCCATTTAATTTATCCTTTGCATTCTCATATAAGTCTTCTGCTTTTTGGGCAGCAGTTTTTGCAAATCCTTCTACTTTCTCGCCGGTTTCACCAGGAATAAAATCACTTATTTTGTCAAGCATGCTGGGTTCTGCGGCTGTGTTTACATGCATGGTTACAGGAGCATCTGGTTGCATGCCTACAGGTGTGTTATTTTCTGCAAACAGATTATCAACGGCACCAGCCATCATAGGAAATTTCTCTTTTACAAAATCTTTAATGGCATGAATCGCTTTGGTTGCCTGGTCTTCGTTTATGCCTGCCTTTGCAGTGATTTGGTTTATTAAGTCTTGCATTTCTTTATTTTTTATGGTTATTTAAAATACAAATATGAAGTGTTTTAAATTGAATCACCAATTGTAAATGTTAATGTATGAAACAAGCGTTTAACCAGATTGTTCAACATCGCTCCCTAAATTATTTAATCGGTATCATACCTATCAACCCTTTCTATACCAGGTAGTTCAAGTAATTCTGTAACTAAATTTTCAAGCTCTTCTTTGTCATGTACAAACACCCTTACATTGCCTTCAAATATCCCGTCCTTTGCTTCAATCGTCATAGCAGAAATATTTACCCTGAGTTCCCCACTGATGAGGTTAGTTATTTTATGGATAACGCCCACATCATCCAGCCCTATAATTTTTAAACCTGTGAGGAAAGAAATTTCTTTGTTCTTAGCCCATTTTGTTTTTACAACTCTATGCCCGTAATTAGACATCAGCCTCGCCGCATTGGGGCAGTTCGTTCGGTGAATTTTTAAACCTTCGCCCGTTGTAACAAATCCGAATACATCATCGCCGGGTATGGGCTTACAGCAGTTTGCAAGGGTATACATAATGCGGTCACTGCTTTCTCCAAAGATGATGAGTTCTGCTTCTTTTTTATCCGGTGCTTTATAAGCCGGATCGTAGTCCGGTTTTATTTCTACAACTTTTACAATTTTAGGAGAAACTATTTTGTCGCCATGTACAGTAAAATCCTTCAACTCTTTAAGCTCTAATTTTTTTGTGGCTATATCATAAAGCAAATCTAAGGTGCTGTGTATTTTATAAAACTGGCAAAGCTCTTCCATATTTGATACATTCATAACTGCACCTATGCCTTCCAGTTTGCGCTGCAGAATATATTTTCCATCTTCAGCAATCTTTCTTTTTTCTTCTTTTAAAGTGTCTTTAATTTTAGATTTTGCTTTGCTGGTTACCACAAAATTCAGCCATTCAGCATTAGGCTTTTGCTTGGCACTGGTAATAATTTCTATCTGGTCGCCATTGCGTAATTTATAACTGATCGGTACCAGTTTATGGTTTACTTTGGCGCCTATACATTTACTTCCCACGGCAGTGTGAACACTAAAAGCAAAATCAAGAGCAGAAGAACCGACGGGTAACATTTTCACATCACCTTTAGGAGTATAAACATAAATTTCTTCCGTTAAAAAAGATGTCTTAAAATCCTGGAGAAAATCCAGTGAATTAGTGTCATTACTACTAAGTGCTTCCCTTATCTGATGAAACCATTTATCAAAACGGTTTTCATCAGTGGCGCCTTCTTTATATTTCCAATGGGCGGCCAATCCTTTTTCTGCAATTTCATTCATCCGTTTCGTCCGTATCTGCACTTCTACCCATTTGCCCTGTGGCCCCATAACAGTAGTATGCAAAGCTTCGTATCCATTACTTTTTGGATTGCTGAGCCAATCCCTTAGCCTTTCCGGCGAGGGTGTGTATGCATCTGTAATAATGCTGTACACTTTCCAGCAATCTTCTTTTTCTTTTTCCTGCGGAGCATTTACAATAATACGGATAGCAAACAAATCGTACACTTCTTCAAAAGCAACTCCTTTTTTTTTTATTTTAGTCCAGATAGAATGTATGCTTTTAGGCCGGCCATGTATTTCAAAATCGAATCCTGTTTTTTCTAATTTCTCTTTTATAGGCCGTATAAAATCATTTATATATCGGCTCCGTTCCCGTTTGGTATCCTGTAATTTTTGAGCAATAAAACGGTAGGTATCCGGCTCCATATACTTCATTGCCAGGTCTTCCATTTCAGTTTTTATATTATACAACCCCATACGGTGTGCAAGCGGCGCATATACGTAAACCGTTTCCGAAGAAATTTTTAATTGCTTTTCTCTTTTCATGCTATCCATGGTGCGCATGTTGTGCAGCCTGTCAGCGAGTTTGATTAAAATAACCCTGGGGTCATCAGTAAGCGTCAGTAAAATTTTTTTAAAATTCTCGGCCTGCTGGGATATGTTGGCATCCATTACCGAAGATATCTTGGTAAGGCCATCAACAATTTTTGCAATTTCAGGCCCAAACTCCCTTTGCACATCCTCTAAACTAATATCAGTATCCTCCACCGTATCGTGTAATAGCGCACAAATACTGCTCCTTATACCCAGGCCAATTTCTTCTACACAGATTTTAGCCACAGCTAATGGATGCAATATATATGGCTCACCGCTTTTACGCCGCATAGTTTTGTGAGCTTCTGCACTTATTTCAAAAGCCCTCCTCAGCAATATTTTATCACCTGGTTTTAATTTGGACTTTAATACCCTGAGTAAAGCTTTGTATTGCCTGAGAATTTCCTTTTTCTCTTCTTCTCCGCTAAAATTATAGGTAGATATGGTTTCTGTTGTCTCCATGAGTTATTACGAATTTAAGAAAAAGAATGATAGGAAAATGTGAGGAGAATGTAAAAGATATTCGGCCTATTTTTTCAAACTCCTTCTATTTTACCAGGCAAGAATAGAGCTAGCAACAGCATAGATTAATCACGATTACTTTAAAATTTCTCGTATTTATTAAATATTAAATGTTGCCGGACATATGTATGATTATAAAAGCAAACAAAAAGATGCTCTTAAGTATATATTACCGAAGCAGTGTTACAGTCCCTTTTTCTGTGAAGGGGTGACCAGATAATCCAGTCATTTCAAGATAATAAATATAAGTGCCGGCGTCTGCACGTCCGAGTTTATAAGTGCCGTTCCAACCTTGGTTTGGATTACTGGTTTGAAAAACCGCCTGCCCCCAGCGATTGTATATCGTGAGCCGCACCAGAATATTTTTATTAAGCGGCGATACACGGAAAATATCATTCACTCCATCACCATTAGGCGAAAATGCATTTGGCATATATAATGGAAAATCACAAAGAGCAAAAATTCCAATACTGTCAGTTTTGCTACCGCACGTATTTTGTACCCGAACCTGGTAGATACCTGGCTGCGAAACAGGGTAACTGTTACCATTTGCCAAGCTGCTGTTCATCCAGAAATATTTATCATATCCCTCAGTTGCTTTTATAATAAAGCCAGTGCCAGTATTTAAACAGGTATCATTGCCTAATTTAAGGTCCTGTACTTTTTTATCAACGGTAATTTTGTAAAACCTTATGCTATCACAACCTAAGGCGGTTTTATAAGTAATATTGTAAACCCCGGAATCCTTCGCCACTGTACCATCAGGTAATCTATAACTCCCACCTTCGCAAATATGTATATCGGGCACATTTACCCGATCAATAAAGTCGGTGCAACAGGCGAGTGTTTGCTGGCATTCGGTTATTTTTATCAATGGATAATCTTCATCCCTTTTTAGCGGATAAGAATAGTCATAATAATTATCATAAATATAATCAGTACGGGTTTGAACGCTGTCATGTGTAAGATTTAACACAGCGGGTACTACTGATAAATTTGAGGGCTGGTTCATACAATCAATTGCGCCTGACTCATCGGTTATGAGGAGGCGAAATTGTTTAGAGCGGAAATTGCTCATGAACATATTGAATCCATTTTTGCCGGCAGAAAAACAATTTACCGGAAAAACTCCCTGGCCAGTTTGATAACCCTGCTGCCAAACGATTTGTCCGGTTACATCAATCTGGGCCAGTATTGGCTTTCCCTGGTTCTCAATCAGGAGGGTTCGATATCCATTACTCTTATCAATAGTGGCCTCTAAGATTTTGCTATCCGACCCATCAGCGGGGATGTAGGCATTAATGGTTTGTATAACTCCTTTGTTATTGGTATTGATGGTTACGGGTTTTTTAACCAGGTTAGTAATATTATCTGCAGATAAATAAAGGCTGGTTGTAAAAGAAAAGCCTCCGGCTGGCAATTCCATTAAGTGAACCAGGTCAGGTAAATAAAGACTGTCAGAAGGGGGAGCAGGATATTCATAACTACTTTCCCAATTTAATTTGCCTGAAGCATATTCCAACTCAAAAAAATGCAGGTTTCCTTCCTGGGTTTCCACAAAAGCATTACCCGTTTTATGCACGACATCTCCAATAATTATATTACCGTTTTTAGCCTGGAGAATTGCCCGTTTATTTTTTACTCCCAGCCCACCGGCATCAAAAAGGTAGTGAAATAAAAGTGTTGACCATTTTACCTGGCCACCGGAACTCATCCGGATAACTTTACCATATGAATGATCTGATTGAGTTTTTTTTTGGCCATTATCTGTTGCCATGTAAGCAATGATATCTCCGTCAGAAGTTTGATAAATATCTGTAAGGCTAAGGTCTCCATTGTTTGCAAGCATCTTTGTCCACAATACTTTTCCAAACCGGTCAAGTTTTGAGAGTAAGCCCCAGTTTTTTACTGGAGGTGGCAGGCCATATGGTGAAAGAACCTGCTCTACGTTTCCTGATACCAGCATGCCGCCATCTGAAGTGGCCAGAATATCTGAAAAATTTACCGTTTTAAAAAAAACCGCTTTTACAAAATCGTAGTAATCGAGCTTGTAGGCGTATGTCCAAAGTGATGTTCCTTTTTCAGTAAATTTTGCGATATGCCCCTCATTATTATAACCAAATATTCCGCCTACACTAATAATTTCATTGGTTGGGGTGGTTATAGAACGAGTAAAATTATTATAGCTGGGGGCCGTAAATTTTAAACCTGTGTATTTATTAATACAGGTTTGGCTATAGCCGTCTGTTAGCATTAGTATAAGAGGTGAAAAATAAAACTTAAAGAATGCTGCTTTCATTTTTGAATACATATCCTGGATAATGCCGACGGTGAAGCAGGACTCTTGACTTTCAAATATAATTTATTCTTCCGGGAAAAGCTGTTGAAAATGTAAGAACGGTCCCTCTAAATTATCGGGGCAAGACTCTTCAAATTCCCCAAGGCTTGTTCTTTCAGCATTACTATTCCAGATTTGCTAAAATATTTTTCATCTCCTCAAATTCTATAGGGAGTGTTGCACTGCTGTGATATACTACAAGTCTCAATTATTTGTCTTAATTATCCTTTGAAATCAGCTCTCTTTTTTGAATAAATCCCTTACTTTTGCCACCCGTTTGCGGATATGGCGAAATTGGCAGACGCACCAGACTTAGGATCTGGCGCCGCAAGGCATGTAGGTTCGACCCCTATTATCCGCACAATAACCTGGTTGATAAGTGGAAAGGTGAAATAATAGCAGCTTTCTGCTGTAAGGCCTCTCTTCTTATCAACTTGTTTTTTATCAACTTCTCAATCTTTTATAATGGCTACAGTAGCAAGAGAAAATATGGGTTTATTAAACGATAAAATTATCGTTAAAATTAATAAGGATGATTATCAGCCTTCTTTTGAAAAAAAATTAAAGGAGTATAGTAAAACTGCCAATATACCAGGCTTTAGAAAAGGCATGGTGCCTGCCGGTATGATTAAAAAAATGTATGGGGCAGGAATTTTTTCTGATGAAATTTTACGTGGAGTAGAGAAAGAGTTGTACAACTGGTTAGATACCGAAAAGCCAGAAATATTTGCCCAGCCCCTCCCCCTGGAAACAGATATGAGTAAAATGGATTTTAATAATCCTACAGATTATGAATTTGCTTTTGAAATAGGGCTGAAACCTACATTTGAAATTGCAGATCTAAGCCTGGCAAACTTAAACAGGCACAAAGTTACAGTTACAGAAGAAATGGTTAATGAAGAGATAAACCGTATTCAAATTAAAGCCGGTAATATGACAGAGCCGGAGGTTATAGATAATGATGAAAATGTGCTGAATGTTTTATTTACTGAAAGTGATGAAAGTGGTATACCAGTAGAAGGCGGGATAACAAAAGAAAATTCTGTGCTTCTTAAATATTTTATACCTGCTTTGCAAACACAGCTGATGGGTAAAAAAGCCGGGGATAGTTTTATATTTCAGTTGGATAAAACATTTGAGGGAGATAAACTGGAAATGATGTTACAGGATCTGGGATTTGAAAAGACTGACACCGAAGCCGTAAAAAAATTCTTTAAATTAGAAATAGTGAAAATAGGTCTGGTAGAAAAAAGGGAAATGAACGAAGATTTTTTCAATGAGGTATATCCTGGTAAAAATATTAAAACGGAAGAAGAATTACGGGTAAAATTGAAAGAAGAAATTCAGCAATACTGGGATGCTCAAAGTCAAAACCAATTACATGACCAATTGTATCATTACCTGCTGGATGAAACAAAAATGGAATTTCCCGAAACATTTTTAAAGCGCTGGTTGCAAACCGGGGGAGAAAAACAAAAGACAGCAGACCAGGCAGAAACTGAATTTCCTGCCTTCAGCAACCAGTTAAAATGGACCTTAATAAGTGATAGGATTATTACTGATAATAAACTGGAAGTGAGCAACGAAGCGGTAAGGGAAAATATGAAAACAGAAGTGATGCGGTATTTTGGCCAGATGAATATGAGTGAAGATATGAGCTGGCTGGACAGTTATATGGACCGTATGATGAAAGATGAAAAACAGGTGGACGCTTCTTATCGCCGGTTGATAACTGAGAAATTATTCGGTTATGTTGAAAGCCAGGTTAAGGCCACGGAGAAGAATATTAGCAGCGAAGAATTGACTGCCATGCAGCATAATCACCAGCATTAATTAAATTTTTTGTACGAAAAACTCCCGAGCAATCAGGAGTTTTTTTTTGAACTATCCCATTTCCAGGTTTGTTTAAAACGTCGCAATAATTAATTTCTAAATTAAATAAACAGGTAAGTACTCTTAATCGCCCATCACAATCTAATGACCGGGAAATATATTAACCTATTAATAATAGATTGTGAGCCTGTTGCAATAAATCCTGATGCACGTGTTTTTAATCTTGAATAAAATTGTTTAAAAGCAGGCGAACTGGTAAATATTTGGGATCAAATCCGCTCTTTTAAAAAAGTACCATAAAAAAACCCCGCAATTTGCAGGGCTTATATTAAAGTTTAATTTCTTCGTCACTATCATCAAAAAATCTAAATTCGGTCAGGTGGTAGTTAGAATTAGATTTAACTTTTACCTTTTGTTTATATTTCCAGCTCCACTTTAGCCGGCGGCTAAAAAAGCCTGAGGTAAGATAAGTGTACAAAATGGGGTGCACTTCTATAGTCAGCCCTTTATGCTTCTGCATAATTAAATAGCTGAGATTTTTTCCTATTTCATCTTCTAATATTAAGGTAGAAGAAATTTTTCCGGTGCCATTACAGCTTGGGCAAACTTCGCTTGTATTTATATTCATTTCCGGCTTCATACGTTGCCGGGTTATTTGCATTAAACCAAATTTAGTAATAGGAAGCACCGCATGTTTTGCACGGTCAGAACGCATATAATGGTCCATAGCGTCGGCTAGCTTCTTCTTATTTTCCATCAGCTTCATGTCAATGAAGTCTACAACGATAATTCCGCCAAGGTCTCGGAGACGTAATTGCCTTGCAATTTCCTCGGCAGCTTCCAGGTTGGTTTCAAGTGCATTCTGTTCCTGGTTGTTGCTTACACTTTTATATCCACTATTTACATCAATTACATGGAGCGCTTCAGTATGTTCAATAATAAGGTATGCGCCACTGGGCAAATTCACAGTTTTACCGAACGCAGCCTTAACCTGCTTGGTAATTCCATAATTGTCAAATATGGGAGACTCATTATTAAAGAAAGAAACAATTTCCGTTTTATCTGGCGAAATGCGTTGAATATAATTTTTAGTATCGTTGAAAATAGTTTTATCATTTACCACTATACGGTTAAAATCTTCACTGAGGAGATCACGGAGGATACTGTTTGTTTTACCCTGTTCACTTAAAATTTTAGCCGGCGGAACCGCGGATCGCAGGTTTTTTTGAATGGTGCTCCATGTATGCTGAAGGCTTAATAAATCTTCATGTAAATCAGACGTATGCTTACCCTCCGCCGCCGTACGCACTATTACCCCAAGATTTTTTGGTTTTATGGCTTCAATTATTTTTTGTAATCTTTTTCTCTCATCTGAGGAGTGAATTTTACGGGAGACCGCAACAATATCATTAAAAGGTGTAACGACTACATAACGGCCAGGTAAAGAAAGTTCGCAGCTAAGGCGTGGGCCTTTTGCAGCAATCGGTTCCTTTAAAATCTGCACTAAAATATTGGGGCGGCCGTTAAGCACTTCCGTAATTTTACCGGTTTTTATTATTTCGGGCTCTACTTTAAATTTTGCAAAATCAAATCCATCGTCGGTCTTTTCATTAACAGCCTGGTGGGTAAATTTTAAAATGGACTTCACATACGGACTCAGATCTGTATAATGCAGAAAAGCATCTTTCTCAAATCCTACGTCTATAAAAGCTGCATTAAGCCCGGGGATTAATTTCTTTACTTTCCCCAGGTAAAGGTCTCCCACCGCAAAGCTGGCATCAACCTTTTCGCTATGCAGCTCTACCAGTTTTTTATCTTCGAGTAGGGCAATCTCTACCCCCTGCGGGGCCACATTAATGATTAATTCCTTGGTCAAGCGTAAAGATTTTGTAAGGACATGTACATTACGAAGGAAAACATAATGGCATAATAAAACCACCATTAAACCAGGTTGTATTATACATAAATTATGTACCGGCATTAGGATTGCCGGTAGCTGTTAAAAAAAGAATTTATTTCTTTTTATGACGGTTCTTTCTTAAACGTTTTTTACGCTTGTGTGTAGCTATTTTATGTCTTTTTCTTTTTTTACCACAAGGCATATCTAGTCTTTTTTGTGTTTGAAAAAATTATTTTAAAGATGTTTTGTTCTTTTTATTTCAGCAATTTTATCCGCTCATCCACTTCCTGGCTGTAATGGGTATTATTTGCCAGGCGTTTACTGATAGTATACCATTTTATGGCAATTTCTTTGTCCCCTTTTGCAGCATAAGTATCAGCTAAAAATGCAATTGCTTCAAGGTTAGCAGGTTGAGCCAATACGACTTTATTCAATCTTTCAATGGCTTTATCATATTGCCCCGATACTGCACCACCAACCCCAAGAAGAAACTGCGCTTTCATATTTGTAGAATCTTTGCGCACAACTGCCAGCACTTGCTGAATACCTTTCATGGTTTCTTCAGGGCCCCCGTTTCTTCCTCTCCCATAAATATAACAACTGCCCAGGCCGATTTTTAGATCATCATTTTCCGGGTTCAGTTTTAATGCCTTTTCAAATAGCTGTATTGCTTCCGTTGTTTCCCAATTTAATTTAGCCTCATCATGCTCCTGCCTGAGGTTATCTAAAAATAATTGGGCTGCGAAGGTGAGGTTTTTTTCTGAATTATCCAAGTTAGCTGCTTCAGAACTGTAAAAAGCATAGGGTTCAAACAATTTTACGCTGTCTCTCCAAAAATTTGCGAGGGATATTTTAGCTTTAACCTGCTGGGAGGCCACATCGCCACGGCTGATACCATTCTCTAGTTTACTTACAAAAATTGCTTGGGCAGGGTTTAATTTTGCCTTGGCATCATTAATAAACTGTTGGATATTAAAAGTGCTAAGTGAGGGTTGTGGGGCAGGAGAAGACAATCTCTTTGTTTCCGTTGTACGGCCAAAAATAAAAAGGAGTACAATTAAAAGGACACCCCCAGCTCCAAAAACAATTTGTTTCTTCACAAAAATAATTTGAGCCGCAAAGGTACGCTAGTCTTCGGGTTCATCTTTAATAGAAGGAGCTTCTTTTATATGGGTTGATGATTTTATTTCCTGAACAAATTCCTTTGCGGGTTTAAAGGCCGGGATAAAATGCTCAGGTATAGAAACCGCCACATTTTTTTTGATATTTCTCCCGATTTTCGCAGCCCTCTTTTTAATTATGAAGCTTCCAAAGCCCCTGATATAAAGGTTTTCACCGCTTTTTAAGGTATTTTTTATTTCTTTAAACATCGTTTCTAAAGTTACCAAAACGTCCACTTTAGGAATTCCTGTCTTATCAGAAATTTTGCTGATGAGGTCTGCTTTTCTCATACAAATAATTTAGAACAGTAAGTTACAATAACATCTGCAAAAATCCAAATAAACGTGTGATAATCAATAGGTTTGCAATTGAACATTAATATAGGATGAAAATTATAGAACTTAAACATCATTTTACCCGACTCCTCCTTCAATGGCACAAGTTGCATAACAAACGGGAAATGCCTTGGAAAGGAGAAACCAACCCTTATAAAATATGGCTGAGTGAAATAATATTACAACAAACACGGGTAGAGCAAGGTTTGGAATATTATAACAGGTTTATAAAAAAATACCCTAACATAAAACTTCTGGCAGACGCAGAGGAATCAGAAGTCTTCAAACTTTGGGAAGGCCTGGGCTATTATTCCAGGTGTAAAAACCTGATTGCTACGGCGAGATTTATTTCCAATGATTTGAAAAATTTTTTTCCTGCGGAATATTCAGAGATACTGAAATTAAAAGGGGTAGGCCCATATACTGCAGCCGCAATATCCTCATTTGCCTATAATTTACCTCACGCAGTTGTAGATGGAAATGTTTCCCGGGTACTGGCCCGTTTTTTTAAAATTGCAATACCAATTGATAGCACAAAGGGCAAGATATTTTTTGCCCACCTTGCAACAGAGCTTCTGGATAAAGCTAACCCGGCATTTTATAACCAGGCAATAATGGACTTTGGGGCCACTGTATGCAAACCACGCCTACCCCTTTGCAACACCTGTATCCTGCAAAAACATTGTGGCGCATTTGCATCAAGTAGGGTAAATGAGTTGCCGGTTAAAGAAAAAAAACTGCTAAAAAAGCAACGCTGGATTTATTATATCATGGCCGAATACAAGGGGAAATTAGCAGTGCGAAAAAGATTTGACAAAGACATTTGGCAAAACCTTTACGAGTTCATTTTAATTGAAGAAGATAAGAAATGCTCTCCTCTGCAGATTTTTGAGACCGGAACATTCCGGCAAAGTGCAGGAAAAAATTATATAATATTGGAAACTTCTGCCTTCTATACACAGCAACTAACACACCAAACGATTAATGGGTTTTTTATACATCTCCGGTTTATAAAAAAGCCAAACTTATCCGGATATATGTTTCTTACCCCGGAGGAACTGAGCAAACT
>JBDSDN010000182.1:0-2821 GCA_039920545.1 Ferruginibacter sp.
GCTTCTTCCTGCTTATATTGAATTTTTTTATACCAGTCGTGTTCGGCTTTCCAGCTGCCTTTTGTAAATTTTATATATAAAGGATGAGCCTGGTATTTTGGATAAACTCTAAAATAATTCTCATCCAAATCTTCTTTATAAAAATCGAATTGCTCATCCTGGTAAAACAAAACATGGTAATCTTTGTACACAAGTAATGGCATCAGCACCAATGTGACGGCTTTGGCTGAACTGTTGGTATAGGTAAGAATAACGGTGTTTTCTCCTTCAGCAATTTCAATTGTTTTTTTTAGAGAATAATCAGCCATTTTATAATTGAATATTGCTTTTTCTGTCTCGCAATTATAATCTTCCATAAAACTATACCCCCCGGGATGTACCGCACCAGGATATTGATTGGATGATAATTCGTAACTAACTCCATCTGCAATCAGCGTTTCTTCTATTTTAGAAACCACTACCATCCTGTCTGTTGGCGGGTTAAAGGAAGCAACCAATAAGCCGTGATATCGCCTTGTATTAGCACCCGAAATAGTTGATGAGCTATAGCCTCCAATACCGTTGGTTAATAAATACTCTTTTGACGAAGCCTCTTCAAAATTTAATTTCATAAGTATTAAGTAATAAGTTTTAAGTGATAAGTATTAAATAGTAAGTGGCATCTAATCTTCTCTACCAATAACAACTACTTACTTGTTTATATCATTAATTAATTCCGCCACCACTCCCGTCCAACCAGTCTGGTGGCTTGCCCCTACGCCTCTGCCATTATCTCCGTCGAAATATTCGTGGAACAATACCAGCTCATTAAAATTTTCATCCTGGTAAATTTTTGGGGTAAGACCGTTTACAGCCCTATTGCCATCTGCATCTTTTGTAAATAATTTCACGAGTCGTTTGGATATTTCATTCGCCACTGCACCCAGGTTCATATGGTCGCCACTACCTGTCGGGAATTCTACTTTTAATTCATCACCAAAATAAGAATGGTATTTTTTCAATGCATCTATTAGCATATAATTCATCGGCATCCACACCGGGCCCCGCCAGTTACTGTTGCCACCAAATAAACCTGAACTACTTTCTGCAGGTTCGTATTTTAAACCAAACTGCTGTCCTTCTATTTCTAAACTATACCCGTGCTCATGTTTTTTTGATAAAGCCCTTATACCGAAAGGCGATAAAAATTCTTGTTCATCCAGCATGGCCTGCAATAATTTTTGCAACCGATTTTTGGGTATGAGGGTAAGCAGGGTTTTATCATGCATCATTTCTTCTATGATGGAATAGTCTTTATTTTTTTTCAGGTAATCATTAAACCAATTCATCCTAAAAGTAAATTCAGGTGCCACATCCATATCTTTCATTGTGATACACAAGTTGGCGAACAAGGTAGTTAACCCAACGAGTGACCGCACCTTCAGTGGCTTGTATTCACCGTTGGGCAAAGCAAGTACATCGTAAAAAAATCCTTCTTCTTCGTCCCAGGCACCCGTCCAGTCTTTACCCATGCCGTTGAGGCTTTCTGCGATCAATGCAAAGTGTTCAAAAAATTTGGTAGTCATAGGCTCGTAACTGCTGTCGTACTTTGTTATTTCCAAAGCCATCTTCAGCATATTCAGGCAATACATTGCCATCCAACTTGTACCATCTGCCTGCTCCAGGCGGCCTCCGCCGGGTATGGCACTACTGCGGTCAAACACTCCAATATTATCCAAGCCCAAGAAACCTCCTTCAAAAATATTTTTGCCACGGCTGTCTTTTCTATTTACCCACCAGGTAAAATTTAAGCAGAGTTTCTGAAAAGCTTTTTTTAGAAAATCAATATCGCCTTTTCCAGTTTGTTCTTTATCAATTTCATATACTTTAATACAACTCGTTGCATGGACCGGTGGGTTTACATCACTAAACGACCATTCATACGCAGGCATCTGCCCATTGGGATGCATGTACCATTCTCTTAAAAAAAGCAGTAACTGATTCTTTGCAAACCGGGCGTCTAACCTGGCTAATGGGATGCAATGGAATGCCAGGTCCCATGCAGCATACCAGGGATATTCCCATTTATCCGGCATGGAAATAATGTCTTCATTATTCAGGGTATGCCATTCATTATTTCGGCCCTCCTTCCTGATTTCGGGTGGGGGAGGCTGGCCTTCGTCACCATTCAACCAAAGCGGAATATCAATATTGTAATATTGTTTGCTCCACAACATTCCGGCGAAAGCCTGTCGCTGAACATTCACCTGATCTGTTGTAGCTTTTTCCGGGGCAATTGATCTATAAAAATCATCAGCCTCTGCAATACAATTATCAAATACTTTATCGAATGATTCTAATAAAGGATTTTTTTCAAAGTTTGTTTTGCTTAACCGGAGCTTTATTACAACATTGCTGTTTGCTTTTACTGTTTGCTTATAAACCGGAGAAAATTTCGTGCCTTCCTGTTTATCGTAATCATCAAAATTATTGCTGATGACTGCGGTATGAAACAGGTCTTTTACATATGGCGAATTATTTTCAGTATTCCAAAGTTTTTCATTATTGTTTTCATTTTCTGTAAATAAAATAGTACCGGTATTTTCAAAATAAAAAAAATAAGTACCCAACTCTTCATGCTCCAATTTCACCGCACTGTATCCATCTTTAAGTTCAAATGAATTTATAACAGGCTTTTTTTGCATCAACCCAAAACTCCACAAATTTCTAAACCATATTTGTGGGAGTAAGGTAACAGGTGCGTCAACATCAGCCCTATTGTGTATTGTGATATTTATTAAAATATCTTCTTCATCTGCCTTGGCATATTCTGTAATTACAT
>JBDSDN010000183.1:0-21499 GCA_039920545.1 Ferruginibacter sp.
TGCAAAGGTTTATTATTGTTTTTTGCATATTGTATGGCATTCAAAAATGTTTGATTTTTTGCTAAGGAACCATCTCTAACAGCAACATTTATACGCTCCAGTTCCTGGTAAACCACCCTGCCAGCGCCCAAATTCAGGTGGCCTACTTCGGAGTTCCCCATTTGTCCATCTGGAAGACCTACTGCTTCACCACAGGTAATAAGGGTGGTGTTTGGATAGTTTTTATATAAAGACTTAGTAAAGGGTACATTGGCATGCTGAATAGCGTCTGAAGATGCAACTTTTCCTAAACCCCATCCATCCATAATAGTCAGGATAATTTTTTTTTGAGACATATTTGTTAACATTTGTATTTAGTATAAGTACATTCATTTTCAGGTAACAATGTCATTACCCCCTCTGTAAAACTACATCCAAATAAGTAATTTGCGAGATGACATTATGAAAAACTATTGATTTGTAGTATTTTAGTAGTTCGGGACAGGAGTAAAATTCTGTGGCATGTTTTTAGATTAAATACCTGAGAAAACTTATTAATCATGAAATCGAAATTTACATTTTTGCTGCTTTCTGGTGTTTTATTACTTTCAGCGTTTAAAGCACAACAAAGCATAGATGAAGTTATCAGTGCTTTACGTTCGGGTAATTCAGGGCAATTGTCCGTTTATTTTGATGACAATGTTGAACTTACATTACCTGATAAAAGCGATAGTTATAGTAAAGCACAAGCTCAGCTTATAATTAAAGATTTTTTTGGTAATAATGGCATTAAAGGATTTGATCTTAAACATAAGGGTGATGCACCAGGAGGCGGCCACTTTTGCATTGGTACCTTGCAAACTAACTCGGGTAATTTCCGGACCAATGTATTTATGAAAATGAAGGGTGGAAAAGAAGTAATACGGGAGATCCGTTTTCAGTCAATTGAGTAATATAATTTAAAAATAATTGTAAAGCCTTCCTGATTTACCAGGAAGGCTTTTTACTTTTGTTATCATGAGTTTTGAAAAGCAATTGCAATATCTGATAGCTGAAGCATTAAAAGAAGACATTGGTGAGGGAGACCATTCTACACTTTCCACTATTGAAACTACAGCAAGGGGCAAAGCTGTTTTGAAAATAAAAGATGATGGTATTTTGGCTGGTGTTGATGTAGCCCAAAAAATATTTGCCTTTAAAGATCCCGATTTTAATTTTACACTTTATAAAAATGATGGTGAAGTAATGGTATATGGGGAAAAGGCTTTTGAAGTGGAGGCCAACGTACATACCATTCTGCAATGTGAAAGATTAGTGCTGAATTGTATGCAACGTATGAGTGGGATTGCAACCCTCACAAGAACTTATACGGATAAGTTGAAAGGTTATAGAACAAAATTGTTAGATACCAGAAAAACCACCCCCAACTTCCGGCTGCTGGAGAAAGAAGCTGTGAAAATTGGTGGTGGCGTTAATCATCGTTTTGGTTTGTACGATATGATTATGCTGAAAGATAATCATATTGATTATTGCGGAGGTATAGAAAAAGCTATTAATAAGGCTTATACTTATGTGCAGCAAAATTCGCTAGGCCTAAAAATTGAAGTTGAGGCCCGTACACTGGAAGATGTAAATAAGATCATTAATAATGGTAAGGTAAATAGAATTATGTTGGATAATTTTACCCCCGAAAATTTACATACAGCTATAAAAATAATTGCCGGAGCGTATGAGACAGAAGCAAGTGGCGGCATAAATTATTATAATATTGAATCGTATGCTGCTACTGGTGTTGACTATATTTCAAGTGGGGCCATTATCCACCAGGCTGTTAGCCTCGATTTAAGTTTAAAAGCCATGCAGGTTTAAATAAGTTGTAATGCCAAAACCTATATATAAATCTTCCGGAATTGTTTATTCTACAAATCCAGATTTTAAATTGCAAAAAGTTGAAGAAGAATTGTTAAGTGTTGATCCCTCACAACAGGCAATAAAGATAAAACTTCAAAAAAAGCATAGGGCAGGTAAAGTTGTTACGCTTTTAGAAGGATATATGGGAAGTAACGGGGACAAAGTGAATCTTTGCAAAAAATTAAAAACATTTTGCGGTACCGGCGGCTCTTTTAAAGATGGTGAAATTATTATACAGGGCGATCAGCGTGATAAAGTTTTGAGTTGGTTGCTACAAAATGGCTATGACCGGAGTAAAAAAGTGATTTAAATTACCCTGCAGATTTAACAACAATAAAACTACTTGTTGAGGGTTCTCGACTGAAATTGTGCTAATTGTAAAAAGAAATTACTAATATTTATTAAATTACAGGAAATACCGATAACCATGACAAGCAAAATTTCTGGAGGAGTCAAAATTACGGTTGAAACCTATTATCAGCCAGAGTACAGTAACCCGGTGAACAGCGAATTTATGTTTGCCTATAAAATTACGCTCGAAAACAATAATGTTTTTCCCGTTAAACTTTTGAGACGGCATTGGCATATTTACGATAGCAATGGGAGTATGAAGGAAGTAGAGGGAGAAGGAGTTGTGGGAGTTCAACCTCTGATAGCACCGGGAGCTTCGTACCAGTATATAAGTGGTTGTAATCTTAGAAGCGAATTAGGAAAAATGCTGGGCACCTATTTATTCGAAAATAGTCACAACCAACGAACCTTTAACGTTACAATTCCCTCCTTTGAAATGTGTGCACCATTTAAACTGAATTGAACTCAGTTTCATTTATTTCGTATATTTACCACCTATCTGAAAGCTTTTCCCTTTTCATTTTGTGCTTAATTTAAAAATTTATTGGTTTAGGATAAATCAGGAACAAAGATTTGTACAAAAAAAGATCCACTTAATATGTCAAAAATCATTTTTAATAACAGCAACAATGAATTTTACCAAAGCCTGAAAGCCAGTGTTGACGGCTACTTTAAGGATAATAATATTAAAAAAACAGGCGATTGGCGATTGTTTTCCAAAACGATTATTTTAATTACTTCTGCTATTGTTATTTACGCAAGCCTCATGCTTATAAATATGAGTGCAATACCTGCGCTTTTATTATGCATAGTTTCCGGATTAATTTATTCTTCAATTGGCTTTAGTGTAATGCATGATGCTAATCACGGAAGTTATAGTCCTAATCAAAAGTTAAATGATTTTATTGGCCTTTCAGCAAATGCCCTCGGGGCAAGTTCTTTTTTCTGGAAACAAAAACATAATATTATTCATCACACCTACACTAATGTTGATGGCATTGATGATGATATTGCAAAAAGCCCTATTATAAGGCAGTGTGAGTCACAAAAGTGGGTACCTGCTCATAAAATACAGCACCTGTATTTATTGCCAATTTATGCGTTGTCTTCAATTTTCTGGATATTTTTTATGGACTTTACAAAATACTTCAGCCGTAAAATTTATACCACAGAGGCCTGGAAGCTTTCCACAAAAAACCATATAATTTTTTGGCTCACTAAATTGCATTATGCCGTTTTTTTTATTGCCATCCCGATATTTGTCTGGGGATGGGCTGGCTGGCTGGTGGGATTTTTAGTTGCTAATGCAGCAATGGGGCTCTCGTTATCACTGGTTTTTCAACTCGCCCATGTAGTAGAAAATACAGAATTTGAACATATTCCTCTTGATACCACTAAACATGTTGAGACAGCCTGGGCCGAACACCAGATTAAGACTACTTCCAATTTTGCAATGGATAACAAGGTGATATCTTGGTTTGTTGGAGGACTGAATTACCAGATAGAACACCACCTCTTTCCGAGGGTTAGTCATATTCACTATCCTGCAATACGCAAATTTGTAGAGGCGAAATGCCTCGAGTATAATTTACCATATAATCAATACCCTACCATGTCCCAGGCACTAGCATCACATTTCAGGGTTATGAAATGGTTGGGAAAAAAGCCTGTTGAGATTGCTTTGCAGGCCCAGGTTGCTGCCTGATCACGGTTTATATTTTGCCTCTTCAAAAATTTTTTCCCCTTCAGTTTCCATCAATTGTTTTAAAGACGTATCCGGAAATTTTTTCATATATTTTTTTACAATTTGCCAACCGGCAAATGAACCAATATTTCCGGGTGAGGCTTCCCCCAATTCCTGTGTTTTTGGCCCTTCGCCGATATAGTTTTTAGTAATATTATTATCTATCGTTTGCAAAAAATTATTTTGTACAAACAAGTTCCATATTACGGCTTCGTGAGCATAACTATCTTTAAGCTGAGTTTCTGTATACCCTATTAATTTATTTTCCGGAGCATGTGGTAATAATTTACTGAGCATATATAATTTTTTCCCTTTTTCTACCATTTGTAGCACCAGGCTTTTATCTTCATTTTTCTCGGGGTATATATCAGTAACTATATTCTTCATACAATTGATGGAAATGTATTCGGGCTCAAATCGGTTGCTCATATAATTGGGATAGGTTTCCTGTACCCAGAGCGTTTTATAAGCAGAATAATGCTTTCCCAGATGATGATGTAAGCCTATTATAAATGCATCTTCATCCAGTATGTCTCCATACCCATCCAGCGGCCCTATATAGGTAATTATTTTTGTTGGTGGTTTATAAGCTGGAAAGTAGTAGTTTAAAAACTGTAAGCCTTTTTTAATTTCTTCTTCATAAGGGCTAAAATTTTTAAATAAAATTTTGCTGCTATCATACAAAGGGCGATAAGAGGCAATAAAACTTTTCACATAATTTAATGCTGTATCAGGTTTCCATTTAGGATCAATATTTAAAATGGTACTTAAAAAATTTTCGCCAAAAGAAGGAAATCTTGCAAGCAGCAAGTCCAGCCCGGGTTCCAGGTGATTAGTATCTAAAGCAAACAATCCCTGTTCAAAACGCTGTACACTAAGATTAATTTTTATATGATCAACTTCAGGAATGGTCTTATTATTAGTGCACCCTAAAACATTTAGGGCCAGTAATAAACTTATCGGGAAGCGCATACTTTGAATAATTTAACTTTGCAAAAAAATTGTTCTACGGTAAACGTAAAGTTAATTCCCGGTAAAGAAATTAAAAGATGAAAATATTTTTGGCTCAGCAAAATTATCATATCGGTAATTTTGAAAGTAACACAAAAAAAATAATCCACGCCATTCAACAGGCAAAGCGAGAAGGCGGCGATTTAATCATATTCAGTGAGTTAAGTTTATGCGGTTATGCTCCTAAAGATTTTTTAGAATTTGATGATTTTATAAACAAATGTTACAAATCTATTGATGAAATAAAAGTACATGCAGATACCATTGGAGTGTTAATTGGTGCTCCGGATAAAAACTTAATTAAGGAAGGGAAAGATTTATTTAATGCTGCTTTTTTATTATTCGGTAAAGAGATAGTGGCAGTAGCACATAAAACCTGTTTACCTAACTACGATGTTTTTGATGAATACCGCTACTTTGAACCGGCTTATTCCTGGAAGGTAATGGAGTTTAAGGGTAAACGGTTGGCCGTAACCATTTGCGAGGATATATGGAATCTTGGCGATAATCCGCTTTACCGCATTTGCCCAATGGATGAGTTGATGAAACAACAGCCGGACGTTATGATTAATTTATCTGCTTCACCTTTTGATTATACACACGATGAAGACAGGAAGGCAGCGGTAAAAGCAAACGTGCTCAAGTACAAACTCCCTATGTTTTATTGCAATGCCATAGGCAGCCAGACGGAAATTGTTTTTGATGGAACATCGCTGGTGTTTGACAAAGAAGCAAATCTTTGTGGCAGGCTTGCAAGTTTTAAAGAAGATATGCAGTCCTTTATCTTGAATACAGATGGCTCCATTGCAACAACGATTGTAGAAGCGGTAAACAAGATTTCTGATTTTGCATTAAACCCCGGCAGTTTAGAAGAACATTTAAATACTGCACATATTTACGAGGCACTTGTAATGGGTATAAAAGATTATTTTGGAAAAATGGGTTTTTCAAAAGCTATATTAGGCAGCAGCGGTGGGATAGATAGCGCTGTTACTTTGGCCCTGGCCTGCAAAGCGCTCGGAAAAAATAATGTAAAGGCAGTTTTAATGCCATCAGAATATTCAACAGCGCATTCTGTAAGCGATGCTGAACAACTAAGTAAAAATTTAAAAAACCCTTACGATATAATTCCTATTAAAGATATTTACAAAGCTTTTTTAAAGGAATTAAAGCCACTATTTAAGGATTTGCCTTTTGGGGTAGCAGAAGAAAATATCCAAAGCCGCAGCAGGGGAAATTTATTGATGGCTATAGCCAATAAATTCGGATATATTTTATTAAATACTTCTAACAAGAGTGAATTAAGTACAGGATATGGAACGCTTTACGGTGATATGGCGGGCGGCCTCAGCGTTTTGGGTGATTGTTATAAATTACAGATTTATGTACTTGCAAATTATATAAACCGGCACGAACAGATTATACCTGAAAATATAATTTCCAAACCTCCAAGTGCAGAACTCAGGCCAGGACAAAAAGATAGTGATAGCCTTCCCCCTTATGAAATTCTGGATAAAATTTTATATCAATATATAGAACAATTTAAAGGACCGGATGAAATTAAAGGGCTTGGTTTTGAACCGGCATTAGTGGACCAAATATTAAAAATGGTAAATGTGAATGAATACAAGCGCAACCAGTTTTGTCCGATTATCCGAATATCGCCAAAAGCATTTGGTGTAGGAAGAAGAATGCCTATTGTGGGAAAGTATTTGAGCTAGTCATTGGTCAATAAAGTTTAAGAATATGCAAGTTCGATAATGAGCTTCCCTTTTTCACTTTACACTGCTGACCATCGGCATGGTAACTTCTGGCCAATTTAAACATTCACTACTTGCACCGCAGTACCATAACAAAGCACTTCGGTAACGCCACCCATTACTTCATTTGCATCGTAGCGCACATTTATTATAGCATTAGCAGCTCTTTCGTTTGCGTTTATAACCATCTGATCATATGCTTCAACCCGGGCTCTTTCGCACAGGGTTACATAAATAGAAATTTTGCCTCCAAAAATAGTTTGAATGCCACCTGCAAAATTGCCAATGATACTTCGGGAACGAACGGTGATCCCTCGTACCAGGCCTAAATGTTTTGTTACCCGATAGCCCTCTAGTTGGTTACTTGTAGTAATTAATTGTTGATCTACCATATTATTATTTTATCTTCAAAATTAACACTCTTTTTCCGCTATCCTTTGCATGGCAGTATTTTTGTTTATAAGGAGTTCGTAATTTGCAACATAGAAAAATAAATTAAGTATGCTACAAACCGCAGAAGATATTCGGCTTTTAAATGAGAAAATAAATCATGCAGCAGGATTTGTTACCCGTATAAATGATGAATTAGGTAAAGTAATTGTCGGCCAACAGACAATGATTGAAAGATTACTTATAGGTTTACTAAGTAACGGGCATGTATTACTGGAAGGGGTGCCCGGCTTGGCAAAGACGCTGGCTATTAAATCACTTTCGCAAACTATAATGGCGCAATTTAGCCGTATCCAGTTTACACCCGATTTATTGCCTGCAGATGTTGTAGGAACAATGATTTACAATCAAACTAAAAATGAGTTTATTGTTAGGAAAGGACCAATTTTTGCAAATTTTATTTTGGCAGATGAAATAAACCGGGCGCCAGCGAAAGTCCAAAGTGCTTTACTAGAAGCTATGCAGGAAAGACAGGTTACAATTGGTGACACAAGTTATAAACTGCCAGAGCCTTTTTTAGTGCTTGCCACACAAAACCCGATTGAGCAGGAAGGTACTTATCCTTTGCCTGAAGCACAGGTAGACAGGTTCATGCTTAAAGTAGTAGTTGGTTACCCCACCAAAGCTGAAGAGCAATTAATCATCAGGCAAAATACCCTGGGTTTAAATTCACCGGTTTTAAATCCGGTAGCATCCACCTCAGAAATTCTTACTGCTAAAGAATTAGTACGCCAGGTTTATTTAGATGAAAAAGTGGAGAGCTATATTTTAGATATCGTATTTGCCACGAGGTTTCCTGAGAAATTTAACCTGCCTAAATTAAAACCACTTATAGGATTTGGCGGTTCCCCCCGTGCCAGTATCAACCTGGCTCTGGCCTCTAAATCCTATGCCTTTCTGAATAAAAGAGGTTATGTAATCCCTGAAGATGTGCGGAATATTTGCCGGGATGTACTTCGTCATAGAATTGGTCTCACCTACGAAGCAGAAGCAGAAAATGTAAATGTAGAAGATATAATAAATGAAATATTAAAAACGGTAAATGTGCCTTAGCAGAATTTACTTTATTATTATTTTGTCGTCTACTTCCAACAAAAGTCAATATTTGAAATTAAAAAATCAAATCCATTTATTTATCAGCACTTGTTAACCACAACGGACATACTAAAAAAAGTTAGAGAACTTGAAATTAAAAGTAAAAAGATAACTACGCACCTGTTTACAGGAGAGTATCATTCTGCTTTTAAAGGAAAGGGAATGAGCTTTAGGGAAGTGAGGGAATATAGTGCAGGTGATGATGTTAGATTTATAGACTGGAACGTAAGTGCCCGGTTTTCTCAACCATTCACAAAATTATTTGAAGAGGAAAGGGAACTTACTTTGATGCTGTTGGTAGATACGAGCACCAGCAATTTATTTGGTACAGTTGGCAAAAGAAAAAAAGATTTGATTACCGAGATGGCTGCCGTTATTGCTTTTAGTGCGGTAAGTAACAATGATAAGGTAGGCGTTATTTTTTTTAGTAATAAAATAGAAAAATATATACCACCAAAAAAAGGGAGGCCTCATGCTTTGTACATTGTAAGGGAGTTGCTTACTGTAGAACCGCTTACAAAAGGAACCAACCTGGATGAGGCAATAAAATATTTTAATAATACTACGAGGCAAAAAAGCATTGCATTTGTCCTCAGCGATTTTTTAGATTCAGGTTATAATGATGATTTAAAAGTTATAGGAAAAAAACATGATGTTATTGGTTTAAAGGTTTATGATAAAATGGATATGCAATTGCCTGATGCGGGATTACTACAACTTGAAGATTCAGAAACCGGGAGTGTAAAGTGGGTAGATAGTGGCAGTGCTGTGGTAAGGCACAACTACCAGCAACATTTTTTTAAACAAACCGAGATAGCAAAAAAATACTTTCGCCAGGCAGGTGCAGATTTATTACACATTCGTACAGATGAGGATTATGTAAAAATATTACAGAAGTTTTTTTTAAAGAGAAAGTAGAGAAATAGAAAAATAATAATGGTTAAAAGAAAAATAAGGCACGCTTTTTTTAAAATAATTATGCTGGCGGGTTTTGCTTCAATTTTTCAACCTGGTTTTGGACAGAGTATTAAAACGAGCATAGACAGGAAGGACATTTTAATTGGCGAACAGATTAAATATAATCTCACGTTTACCCTTCCTTCATCAGAATATACCATAGAATTTAATCTGCCCGACTCTTTCCCGCATTTCGATATCATCAGTAAGGTAAAGTCTGATTCGGTAGACTCTAAAGGCAATTACCTGGTTTTTCAAAAGATTGTTTTTACTAGCTTCGATTCCGGGAAATGGTCCGTGGCTTCTTTCCCAATAAAAATTAAAAATGCTACTACCAGTTATACGCTTAATACAGATTCAGTATTGATAAATGTTGGTTATGCACCTGCGGACAGTACCGGTGAATTAAGGGATATAAAACCGGTAATGGAAGTATTTGTCATTGATAATACACTCTTGTATGCAATTATTGGAGCTGTTATTGGAATTATATTACTTTTCCTTATCTACCGGTATTTTAAACGCAGGAAGAAAGAAGAAAAGCCCATCTTTCAATCTGCTCTATCACCTTATGACGAAGCAATTAAGGCTTTAAACGATCTAAAAAAATACAATTTATACAATGCTCCCGAGGTTAAAGAATACCACAGTGCCCTGGCAGAAATCTTTAAAAAATATTATAGCAGGAAAAGCCAGCGTAATTTATTAAATAAAACCACCGGTGATATTTTAGTGAACCTGAAAGAAAACCAGGGTGATGTCGTTATTAGTTCCGTAGCGGAGGCGCTGCGTACCACCGATGCAGTAAAGTTTGCAAAATATCTGCCCCCGGTACAGGAAAGTGAAAAAAGTGTTGAACAGATTAAAAACAGTATAGAGTTGCTCGAAAAAAACCAGTTGCAGAAAAATGAATAAGCTGCAATTAAGTTTGCGCTTTAGTAAAAGAGGGTTCAAATAGAATTAGGATGGGTTTGGTCTTGTCAAGAATTTTTTTATTGAGGAAAAAATAGCCCCATGTTTTATAAATGGCAGAAGAAAACCTGGCGTAATTAAATAAATTAGAATTCAAAATATATTAAAACCAAGTATTTGCTGTTTAATTATTTACATAACATAGAATTTACACAGCCTTATTTTTTTGGCCTTTTATTGATCCTGCCGTTTTTAATTGGCTGGTACGTAAAAACTAATAAAAATCGCACAGCTTCTCTTACAGTATCTACTGCCGCAGCAGAAGGATTAGGTTCATGGAAAACATCTCTCCGCCACTTGCCTTTTATTTGCAGGATAATTTGTTTTGCTGCAATTATTGTGGCTTTGGCAAAACCTCAAACCCGGGATGAACAGCAGCGTGCCGAAGGGGAGGGGATAGATATAATTTTGTGTATAGATGTCAGCGGAAGTATGACAGCCCAGGATTTTAGTCCCAATCGCCTGGAGGCTGCAAAAAAAGTGGCTGTAGATTTTGTAAATAAAAGACTGACTGACAGGATAGGCGTGGTCATTTTTTCCGGTGAAAGTTTTACGCAATGCCCACTTACAACAGACCATGGGGTGTTGGTTTCAGCTATTCAGAATATACGAAATGGTTTATTGGAAGATGGAACTGCAATTGGTGCAGGGCTTGGAACCAGTGTGGACAGGCTCCGCAGTGCGACTACTAAAAGTAAGATTGTTGTATTACTTACTGATGGCATAAATAATGGAGGACTTATAGATCCAAAAACAGCAAAAGAAATAGCAAAATCCTTTGGGGTAAAAGTTTACACCATTGGAGTAGGTACAGAGGGTATGGCACCGCAACCTGTAAACACGCCGCTAGGTGTGGTAATGCAAAGCGAAAAGGTTTCTATCGATGAAAAGCTGCTGAATGAAATTGCGAACGAAACAGGAGGTAAATATTTCCGGGCAAAAGACAACGAATCTCTCGCCGGCATTTATGTAACTATAGATGAATTAGAAAAATCAAAAGTAGAGATTACAAATACTATCCGCTACCAGGATAAGTTTTTCCCTTTTATTATAATTGCCATATTTTTTTTGTTGATTGAATTTATTTTGCGGTACCTGGTATTTAGAAAATTTCCATAAAATCTTTGGTAGTAAAACATTCTTGAGCTAACCACAGGTTGATGGCCATGTCTGCTTCTGCAAATGCAGCATTCCTAAAATCAACTTTTTATAGTAAATATTTTATGGGCTTATATTTTTTAAAATAAATAAGCATTTTGCTCCTACATTTTAAAACGGGATTAACCAGTATCATAATCTGCAACGAATATACCCCAAACACTTAACCCTTAACTTTGCCGCCATGCAGGCCCTCGTTTATAAATCTACAGGCAGTTGGTACCAGGTAAAAAACCTGGAAGGGCAAAGTTTTAATGCCCGCATAAAAGGGAAATTTAAAATTGATGGCATAACTTCTACCAATCCAATAGCCGTAGGCGACCTGGTAGAACTTGAAAACGAACAGGATGACGAGAGTGCCGTGATAAACGAAATTTATGAACGTAAGAATTATATCAACAGGGTATCACCTCACAATAAAAACCAGCACCATATTGTTGCTGCAAATCTGGATCAGTCTTTACTTTTTGCTACTTTAAAAGACCCTAAAACCTCCCTTGGTTTTATTGACCGGTTTTTAATAATTTCAGAAGCTTACCGGGTACCGGCAATAATTGTTTTTAATAAATCAGATTTATTTAAAAATAAGGAACAGGAAAAATTTCAATTAATAAAAAGTATTTATGAGCCGATAGGATATAAAATAATGCTGATGAGCCTTGAAAAAAAAGAAGGTGTAGAAGATGTAGAAAATACATTGAAAGATAAAACCACCTTACTTAGCGGACACTCAGGTGTAGGCAAATCTTCTTTTATCAATTATATTTTTCCGCACTTATTGCTTAAAACCCAGGATGTGAGCAACTGGAGCGGTAAGGGGTTGCACACCACCACTTTTGCAGAAATGTTTGACTTGCCTTTCCCAGCCGGGCAAGCAGGTTTGGGTGGTAAAATAATTGATACGCCGGGTATACGTGAAATGGGGTTGGTAGATATTTCAAAACAGGAACTGGCGCATTATTTCCCTGAGATGCGAGCCGTAATGAATAATTGCCAGTTTAATGATTGCATACATTTGGATGAACCCGGGTGTGCGGTTAAAGCAGCTGTGAATAATGGCAGCATACATACAGAACGTTACATTAGTTACTTAAACATCCGGGATACCATTAATGAAAAGGAGTATTAAATTTATTCATGAAAATAATAAATTTTATACCCGGGGCGAAAAATTTTCACAGCCTTTCTCAGTAAACCTGCTTCTGGAGAAAATGTGCTACTTCCATCACCGCATGGTTATTTTTTCTTATGCTTTTAGCATGTTGCGGAAAAATACTTACACCATTAAAAACATTGTAATGCAGCGTTAAGAACTGGTCTTTGTATTTAAAATCCCAGTCCAGCGTATCTGCATCATCAACCTGGTTTAAAAAATCAACATGGAGTTGTTCTGAAAGTGTATTTGCAATTGCATAAAATTTAGAGATGCCGCAATTGTCATCTATAACGGCTTCGGTACCGCCAGATTTAGTCTTTAATTCGTAGCACATAGGTTGTAGTATTTAAATAGGTATATGGATAACGCAATAATTTCTAATATATTTTCCTGTTGCTTTTATATTTAGTTTTATTTGCCCGGTCATTAATTTGTTGTTCACTCATATTCCGGGCATCACCGGGGCAGCCTAACTTTTCTTTCTTTTGAAAAATCCTTGTAATAAAGCACCCACTCAATAATGTAATTACAACAGATGCAAGTATTATTTTTTTCATTTTTTTCATTTAAGAAATTTCAAATAGTAGGGAAGAATAATAAAACCGACTATAAATCTTTAAACCAACTGCTGTATTTTAAATAATTTTCTGCAATTCTGTTTATTTCACCGCTTATTAGTTGCTGGCTTACTTCCTTTACTTTTTTTGCAGGTACTCCGGCAAAAACAGAACCAGGCTCCACAATCGTATTTTCCAGCACTACCGCTCCGGCAGCAATAATGGAGTTGCTCCCCACATGAACGTTATCCATCACAATTGCGCCCATCCCTATCAACACATTATCATCTATAACGCATCCATGTACAATTGCATTGTGTCCTACGCTCACGTTATTACCAATGATAGCTTTGGTTTTTTCAAAAGTACAATGTATAACTGCTCCATCCTGTATATTTACCCTGTTACCAATCCTTATGCTGTTTACATCTCCCCTAATCACCGCATTAAACCATACACTGCAATCATTCCCCATAACTACATCACCCACAATAGTTGCATTAGGCGCTAAAAAACAATTTTCACCCAATTCAGGGCTAATACCATTTACAGGAAAAATATATGCCATTGTAAAAATTTTATGCATAACAAAGCTAACAATAGGGGCTGTGAACTTAAAATCATTTTTGAGCATCTGCCAGGGCTATCCGCTATACCTCCCGCCGCTGGCGGTTCGGTGCCGCTCCTATCCCTCAGCCATTCAGCAAAAAGAACATTTATCAACTATCCTTCGTTAGTCTTTACCAGCAGGTACCTTCTTTCTCTGCAAAGGAACTATTGTTTCTCTCTTTCCTTTTGCCATTAAAGGGCTATACACTTCAATAAATTTTATTCAATTAATTTCGTAAAACATCATTCAAAAATTATGTTACCCAGGTAGTGCATACCTTATCAGCACCTTATCAAAATTTGCACTTTGTCATGACCAACCGCCAATTGTTTTTAACTCATGTAGGCCAAACATCACAGGCACCAGTATGCTTAAATATTGTAAAAGCCGAGGGAAGCAAAATGTGGGATGCAGAGGGAAAAGAATACATTGATCTAATTGCGGGCATCAGTGTTTGTAATATTGGCCATCGTCACCCGGCAGTTGTTGAGGCTATTAAAAAACAGGCTGATGAATATCTTCATATCATGGTATATGGCGAGCTGGTAGAAAATCCCCAGGTAACTTATGCAAAAATGCTCACCGATCATTTACCTCCTTCTCTTAATGCAGTTTTTTACACCGCCAGTGGCAGCGAAGCCACAGAAGGCGCAATGAAGCTGGCCAAGCGGTACACCGGGCGTTCGCAGATAATTTCTTTTAAAAATTCTTATCACGGCAGCACACAAGGTGCATTGAGCATAATGGGCAGTGAATATTGGCAACAGGCTTTTCGTCCCCTGTTACCCGATATACTGCAATTACGTTATAATAATTTTGAAGACCTGCAACAGATAACCGAACGCACAGCCTGCGTAGTGGCAGAAACCATACAGGCAGAAGCCGGTGTATTACCACCCCTGGATGGTTGGCTTACGGCCCTGCGTAAACGCTGCACTCAAACCGGTAGTTTGCTGGTACTGGATGAAATACAATGCGGCTTTGGCCGCAACGGAACTTTGTGGGCCTTTGAACAATACCATATTGTGCCGGATATTTTATTACTCGGTAAAGCCCTGGGTGGTGGCATGCCTTTAGGTGCCTTTATTGCCGATAAAAAAATAATGGATTCATTCACACATCATCCTGTATTAGGACATATTAACACTTTTGGTGGCCACCCGGTAAGTTGTGCTGCCGGCCTTGCAGCCTTTGAAATATTACTGGGTGAAAAAATAATAGAGGGGGTAAAAGCAAAAGAACAATCGTTTCTTTCGCTGTTATGGCACCACTCCAAAATAAAAAATGTACACAGTTGCGGTTTAATGATTGCGGTGGAGTTTGACAATTTTGAAATGAATAAAAAAATAATTGATGCGCTGATAGATCAGGGTGTTTTTACTGATTGGTTTTTATTTGCCCCCCAGGCTATGCGAATCTGCCCACCTTTAAATATAAGTGATGAGGAAATAATAATTGCATGCAAAAAAATTCTGGAAGTATTGGATTCATTTTAATGAAGGTTACAATACATATAAAATAATTCTGGTAGTAGTACACTCACTCCGGGTGATAAATACGTTCTGCATTTTTATAAACTGTTGCTTTATCCAACGTCATCTTTTTAGTTTGTTGATGTAAATACATTTCCACCTGGTCATCAAAATGTTTATTGCCTGGCCTGGCACTGGCGCCATACATGTTTACCGTTTCTATAATGGGAAGTCCTTCTTTAGGGAAACGTACGAACATAATCAGGCCATCCCCGCCAATAGATTTTAATTTTCCATTTTTAAAAGGTGCTGTCCATTGGGGAGACAACACATCCGGAATACCCCATAGCGGCCACTCTTTCTCGCCCCTCACTAATTTTTGGAGGTCGCCCAAAACAATATCTGTGCGGCCAAAATTGGTTTGCATATAATCATTTATATGCTTATAAGTTTCTATTGCTTCGGGCATAGTTATTCTCCGGGGCTCCTGCCCTTTTAAAGATTTTTTAAGGTACTCATAGGTTAGTAAAAAAACCGCAGCCCCTTTGCTATGCTCATCTGCAAGTTTATTCCAGGTCTTAAGTGAATGGATAATAGTTTCAAGTGCCGGGTAAGCGTTTTCACTTATTAATAACATCGAATCTAAATTGTAAGGGTATTGCAGCGCCGCCGGTAATTGTTTATCAAATTTTATTTGTTTAAAACTTTCGAAACTTATTTTTTCGGTTTTTGGGAAAAGTTCTAAAAACCGTACGCTCCTGTTTAAATTATATTGCTCCCACCCATCAGCTTTTGAGAACGATTTGGAATTTATGTTATCTGCAGCATCCGATGCTAAAAAAGATGAATGATTGGTATTAAATAAAAACCCGCTTTTGGGATTTATATATTGTGGCAATTCATTTATACTTCTAAAGGTGGACCAGAGTGTGTGTGATGTATTACCCGGTAACGTTTTCTTCCAGTTGTACCCTTCTTCCCTTACCGGCATTAATGCATTGTTTATGTAAAAAATAGTATCATATTTATCGGCATACATTATATTAAACATACTTAATTCCTGTTTACTTAGTGCTGCAAAAAATTCGGTAAAGTTTTTTGCTTTATCCATTTGATACCATTGATCCAGGGCCCCAATTTTCATATTTGCACCAAGGCGGATAGAAAAAAAACCCGCCTTATTTTTTAAGGTTGCGCCATATTTACTCCAATATATTTTACGCTTAATTGGGATGGGAATGCCTTTAATTTTCAGGTTCACCGTTTTTACTTCCAGTGTTTCCCATTTACCATCAAATTTGTATTGCAGCTGTTCTGCAGGGTTCATTTCTAACTGAAATTCATCTACCCTGTCACAATAATTTACTGTGTGTGCCCAGCCCAGGTTTTCATTTACACCATGAAGTATACAGGGCCCACCTGCAAGTAAGCCTCCTAAGATATTCAACCCTTCTTCACTGCAAAGGTGAGCTTCATAAAAGGCCTGGGGGCCTGTATTGGGCTGGTGTGCATTTATTAAAAGAAAGGCTTCCCCGGTAGTTGTTTTACTGCTATTTATAACAGCAGCATTACTCCCATTTTTATTAAATTCAGGGGCTGTCCATTCAGTATTATTAAAAATCCGCTGTACTACCGCATCGGCTCCGTTAAAAATTGTAAGTGCTAACACAGAAGTAGAAACATATTCTTTAGCAGTAATAGGAAATAACTTTTTATGTAATACTTCTTTCGGATGTTTTAATGCATACCTGTTAATTGCCTGCACATAGCCATCAATTAATTTTAAAAATTCAGGAGATAGGGTGGCCCATTTATCTTTAGTTACCTGGCGGCACCTGAATAGCTCAAAAACATAATCCCCTGCGGCACCCTGCTTTCCTTTTACTTTGCCCATAAGGCCTTTAGCCGGTAATAATACCTCCTGCATGCTGGTAAAATCATCTTCTGCTTCGGCCCAGGCCAGGCCATAGGCAACCTCCTTATCAGTTTTGGCAAAGATGTGCGGTACCCCAAAAGAATCCCGTACTATATCAATTGCAGAAGACATTATTACCGGCTGGCAATAACATTGATGAGTAAGGTTAAACAGAAGGAAAAATAAAAAAAATTGTTTCATTTTAATACGGGTAATTTAAAATATTAGCATTTTATTTATTCGCCTTTAAAGATATAGCGTAAAGTTGAGCCCCACAAAATACCGTCCCTCCGGGAATTATTATTCACGCCACCTTAAAAAAATTTGCAATTTCCAATATGAAATGTTTACTTTGTATTTCAAAGTACTTTTATGGATGAACATAATCAATCTTTAGAAACTCTTCAGGACATAAAACGGATGATGGAGCGAAGCAGCCGCTTCATTAGCTTAAGTGGGCTTAGTGGCATCGCCGCCGGGGTTTGTGCTTTAATAGGAGCCTGGCTGGCAAACCCTTATATATTTGGTATAAAAGATCTGTTCATAAATCAGCAAATAGCTCCTCCGGAAGGTACAGCGGCAGATTTCTCTTTTATTTTCAACACCTGGTTATTCTGGATTGCAGCAAGTACTTTTTTAGCCGCCCTGGTAAGCGCATTTATTTTTACTTATATAAAAAGTAAAAAAGAAGGAATTCCTTTATGGGGTACAACGGCTCAGCGTTTATTGCTAAACGTAAGTGTTCCGTTGATAGTGGGAGGTATTTTCCTGATGCGTTTAATTTATTTTGGCGGATTTGTTTTGGTAGCTCCAGGGTGCTTAATATTTTATGGCCTTGCATTAATTAATGCCAGTAAATATACTTTGAATGAAATAAAATATCTCGGTTATTGCGAGTTACTCCTGGGCATTATAAACCTTTGGTTTGTTGGTTACGGTCTTTACTTTTGGGCATTTGGTTTTGGTATCCTGCACATCGCCTATGGCGCATACATGTGGTGGAAGTATGAGAGAGGGCAATAGGCGATGCTTAATGGACAATTGAAAATCTAATTTTAATTCGTGTAAGAATAATGTTGAACCCGATTAATAACTTAAATAAACTTTTTGATAGCCGGGTGCGGCTTGGCATCATGAGTGCACTTATGGTAAATGATAACATAAATTTTAATGACCTTAAAGAGCTGTTACAAATTACCGATGGCAACCTGGCCAGCCATTTAAAAGCTTTGGAAGAAAATAATATTATTAAAGTAGAAAAAGGCTTTGTGGGAAGAAAAACAAATACCACTTACGCCGTAACAAAACTGGGTGAAAAAATGTTCAGAGTGCATTTAGATGCGCTGGAAAAAATGATAAAGGCTTCAAAATGATTTTTTTCATATTTATACTTTGAAAGACAAAGTACTTTTAATAAATGAATAAAATAACTATACCATTCAGAATTGCTTTGCGTATCTGGCTTTGCACTGCTTTGCTTTCTAGCCTCAGCATATTTCTGTATTTATGTATTGAAGCAAAGCATTTTTATCCTGGGATATTATTTCTCTCCTTTGCTGCTTCACTTTTAGGAAGCCTGCCTGCCAATGTTATCTTGCTCATAGCGATGCTGGCAATCAGGAGATTAAATTATACCTGGGAGAAGAAAATTTATTTATTGTTATTTTCTTCATTTCTTCTTGCTACCCCTTATGGAATATTAGGAGGATGTTTAGATCTTCTCCATTATAACTTTTATAACAGTGAATCTCATCCTGGTTTTTTAACTACTGTTTTTATTGTGACAGGATTAATTTTTAGTTGTGTGTTTATTGCCATTGTTTTCATTTTAGGTCCAATAGCTTCTTATTTCAGTGAAAATGATATCCGTCACAAATCTTTTCAAGACATATTTAACCAGCTTTTTACAAACAAAATTAAAATAAATAACAACATGGAAACGTTTCAACCCACTCCCACTAACCGGCAACCAAACAGGATTTTAATCAAAGGATTAATCACAGGAGCATTGATATTGGTGATGCTTATTCCAACTTTATTCATTAATAATTTAATCACTGAGAGGGAGGCCAGGCAAAAAGAAGTAGTAAAAGAAGTAAGCAGCAAATGGTCTGCAGCACAAACATTATCGGCACCTTTTTTAGTTGTCCCTTATACCGATACTGCATTAAACAATGATGGAAAAGCGATAGCTGTTAAAACAAAGCTTTTGCTTTTGGCAAATGAAGTGAATGTAAATGGAAAAATATTTCCGGAGCAAAGGCCGAGATCTATTTACAAAGTATTGTTGTACAAAACGGACATCAATATGAGTGGAAATTTTAAAGTAACCTGGCCGGCCGACATTAATTTAGCAAATGTAGATTATGCCAATGCAAGGCTTTGTTTCTCACTCAGCGATTTTAAAGGAATTGAAGAAGAGATATATGTCAATTTTAATGACCAAAGATTGCTTTTAAATCCTGGCCTACCGGTGAGAGATTTTGGTGATGTCGGTTTATCCACACCAGTTATACTTACAGCAGAAAATGCCGTAGAAGAAATTTCTTTCAATATGCAGGTAAAAATTAAAGGTAGTGAGCAACTGCATTTTATCCCAATGAGCGCTTCAAGCAAATTTCAAATAAGTTCTGAGTGGCCAAGCCCTTCGTTTGATGGTAATATATTGCCTGGCAACCGGGAAATAAGTGAAAATGGCTTTTCTGCAAGGTGGAATTTTAACCATGCCAACCTGCCGTTTGGTACGGTCATTAAAGAAAATACAATTACCGGTAAAACGACTTCTTTTGGGGTGAGCCTGGTACAGCCTGCAGACCAATACAACAAGACCATGCGTAGTGTGAAGTACGCTATTTTATTTATTGGTTTAACATTTGCGTTTTTCTTTATTACTGAGTTGATGCAAAAAGAACCATTTCACCCGGTTCAGTATGTTTTAGTAGGATTAGCACTTGTAATCTTTTATACATTATTACTTGCAATTAGCGAATATATCTTATTTGATTATGCCTATATAATTGCTGCTACTGCAACCATATTGCTGATTAGTTTATATGCAAAAGGCCATTTTAGCAGTTGGAAAACTGCAGGAATTTTCTTTTTATTACTGAGTAGTTTGTATGGATTTATTTTTATCCTGATAAGGCTTGAAGACACCGCATTACTTGTTGGAAGCATTGGCTTATTTGTTATTCTTGCTTTGGTGATGTTTGTTAGCAGAAAAATAAAATGGTACGGGCATCCAACTGTAGTAACACTTGCGCAACAATCTTAATCATTAAAAAACAATTTTTATGAAAGAAATTTGGTTTAAAAAATGGGGCTGGATTTATTTGCCCGTAAATATTATGGGGTATATCATCTGCTTGCTTGCGATAATCTTTATGGTACCAATTGTGATGGCTGCAGACCGAAACGCCCATTCCGTTACAGATGAACTGTATAATATTTTTGTTTTTGCTACCTGCACCGGCTTCTGGTGGAAATGGGTGGCAGAGAAAACAAGTAATTAATTTTTTATGAACAGATTACTAAAATCGGTTGGCTATGCTATACATGGAATAAAATACTGCCTGCTGCATGAAAAGAATTTTAAAATGCAAATTACAGCAGGGGTCGCAGCAATTCTATTGGCTTTTTTTTTAAAATGTACACTTATGGAATGGATGATTATACTGCTTTGCATTGCATTGGTACTTTGTTTGGAAATGCTGAATTCTGCGATAGAGAAATTTTGCGATATGGCGCAAAAAGATTTTAATCCGAAAATAAAAGTCATAAAAGATATAGCTGCTGGAGCAGTATTAATAGCAGCTATGGCGGCAGCTGTTTGTGGTGCTACTATTTTTTTACCAAAACTCCTGCAGCTTTTTTAATTGTAATAAAATAAAAAATGAAAATATTTAATTCCTTTAACAGGTTACTGGCGGTGTTTTTTGTGTTTATTGGTTTGCTGATAGCTTTCAGAATATTTTATACCGGCAGCCTGGTGCATCTTTTTATAGGCTGGAACATTTTTTTGGCCTGGATACCTTATGTGCTCAGTATTTTTTTTGCCGAAGTAAAACGTAAAGCAAAATGGAAACAAGTTTTTTTATTTGCGAGCTGGCTGCTGTTTTTCCCAAATGCTTTGTACATAGTAACAGAATCTTATTCATATTGAAGACAGCAAAGACATTGCTGTTTGGTATGATGCAGTTCTGTTATTTGCCTCTTCATTTATTGGAATAATGATGGCATTTGTTGCGCTGCGTAAAGTTGAGTTTTATTTGAGAGAAGTATTTTCAAAAAGGAAGGTAACAATACTGATTCCACTTATTTTATTTATTGCCTCATTTGGGGTGTACTTAGGCAGGTTTGAGAGATGGAACAGTTGGGATGTATTAAAAGACCCCATGGCAC
>JBDSDN010000184.1:0-8461 GCA_039920545.1 Ferruginibacter sp.
ATGCCAATCACCACCGGTACGTCTTCTTTCCACTCGAGTATTTTAAAAAGAATTTGTGTAGAAATATTATAAGGAAAATTACCGATTACATTAAAAGGCTCCTCAAAAGGTTTCTCAATATCTAAAAAACTTTTATGAATAATTTTTTGCTCCAGTGCCTTATATTTTTTTTGCAGGTATCCTACTTTTTCATCGTCTAATTCTACTGCTTGAAAATTTACTCCCGGGAGCTTGATCAATTCTTTGGTTAGCGCCCCGGCACCCGGGCCTACTTCCAGCAAATTGGTAAAAGTAAAATCTTTAAGCGCCGCTATTATTTTTTGTATAATTACTTCATCTTTTAAAAAATGCTGGCCCAGGGATTTCTTTAAAGTATACATCAGCAAAACTACAATAAAAAAGCCCCCCTGTTTGGGTGGCTTTTCGTTTTATTTATTTGAAAGAATTACCTGTTACTGATCAGCAGTTTTTTCATTATTATTTCATTCTGCATAAGCACCTGCAGGCTGTATACGCCATTACTAAAGCCTGACAAGCCAACAAGTTGAAAACTGTTTTCGCCTATACTCAATTTCTGTTTTTGAATTAAAACTGTTTTGCCGACATTATCAACCAAACGTATGGTAACATATTTTTCTGTGCTGCTTAACATACGGATTGTTACAAAATCAGCTGCAGGGTTCGGCTGCACAGAAGTGGTGACGTCATTCTCATTCCCTTTCCTCACTAATAAAATATTACTGTATTTTATTTGACCGTTGGCACCCGTTATTTTAAGCCTGTAAAAAATAACCCTGCTGCTTACGTTACTTACCTCATCAAAAACAGAAAAACCTTTTATTTCATTCAGTGGTACCCCCTCCCCTGGAAGGGAGCTGACTTTTATAAATGTACGGGAATCAGTGCTTCGTTCTACTTCAAAAAGGCTAAGTAGTTGAGGAGTTATGATACTCCAGGTTAGGAAAACTTTATTATCGCTCTGGCCGGTGGCCGAAAATTGAAGTAATTGTACCTGCAATAAATATCCAGCATACCGCCAATCACGGTCTGGCTGCACAACAAGCGTTTTTTGTACCGGGCATCTCGATCCTGGCGTTGCATCACCAAAGGTAGTGCCACCAGCGCCCATATTGTAGGAAGTACCTCTTACATTACTAACAGAATTTAAAGAGTCAAACCGGTTATCAAGACCATCTCCATCAGTATCTAAAAAAGTAAGGGTAACATTATCATCTGCAATTCCATTCCTGTTGAAATCATTTCCTTCAATAATATCCGGCACGCCATCAGAATCTGTGTCAAGATCCCGGTAATCTGGTATGCCATCTACATCATTATCATAAGGGAAAATGCCAGCCCCACCAAAGATTGCGGCATAAGGAGCAAGGTCATAAGCATTATCTATCCCGTCATTATCGGTATCCAGGTACGTTGGGAAAGTATAACTTGCTGTTGCCAGCCCCTCAATATTATCGGGTATGCCATCATCATCAGCGTCAATATCCAGATAATCCGGGTTACCCCTGCCATCAGTATCTCTAAGATTGAGTGTTACATTATGTAAGGCCGTATTCCAACCGTCTCCGTTCCGGGGACCATCTACGAAGCCATCAAAATTAGCATCTATAAATCCTGCTTCTACAACATCAACAATTCCGTCTCCGTCACTATCTAAATCGTAGGGGTTTGCCCTACGGTCGTTGTCCAGGTTTTTATAAGGATAACTATCTGCCCGCCCATCACCATTTATATCTGCACCCGTACGTAACAGGGTATTCGCACTATTTTCTGCTGTACCATCATTTCCTACATCCCCATCAATGGGATCACTATAACCATCCCCATCTAAATCAACAAAGCCATCTACCTTACCATCATAATTACTATCTGTTCCACCGGCTTCTATAATATCAGGTATGCCATCATTATCGCTATCAGAATCCAGGTAATTTGGGAGGCCATCTCCATCAAGGTCCTGCGCACCTAATCCATTACCCGACCCGGGTACACCCGCATTACTTCCATCAACATTTTGAGAGAAGCCATCTAAGTCAGAAGTACTATAATTATCAATCACACCATCACCATTGGCATCTACGCCATAAGATTCTACCACGTCAGGGATACCATCGTTATCACTATCCAGGTCAAGATGATTCGGGATTCCATCCAAATCTTTATCCATCGTATCATCGACTCCATCTCCGTTACTATCAACATAACCAGGAAAATTTACATCATAAAAGTTTGGTATTCCATCATTATCAGAATCTGCGCTTGGGACAAAATTATCATTAAATCCGTCTGCGTTATTATCTACAAAGCCCGGGTAAGTAGGGTCATTCCAGTTTGGTATCCCATTACTGTTTGCATCCTGGAGTGCCAGTGGATTATTTAATTCTACATAATCAGGTATGCCATCGTTGTCATCATCAATATCAGGACAGGCCATTATGAAGGCATTTATTTTTATTGTATCACTACATCCTGTCCCATTATTAAAATATGCCCAGTAAACCCTGCTGGTTGTTATGGGGATGGTGGGGTCGTAGATATTTGCCGGTACAAAAGGTGTAGCAGCATATATTGTATACCCCGCATACAAACGCCAGGGTAGTAAAATATTTAGTGATGGGCAGATATTAGTTATGATTGTATCTCCATAATTTCTGCAACTCCCACCGACGGTACTTAAAACAGGGCCTGTTGTAATACAGCCGGCTGTATTGACACCGCTTGAATCATAAAGCGATAGCCCGGAAGTTTGGCCAATATAATTTATTCTTGCACTGTTTTTTATGGTCCCTGCGCAAGCTAACACAGCGCATGATGAGGCCAAAACCACATCAAACTGAACATTCCCACTGACGCCGCTGGCAACATTACCACCAAGAGTAGCAGTAGCTCCAGTTCCTAATCGAAAAACCACCCTGTTATTAACCAACTGGTATTCGGCCTGATCATCACTTGCAGCATCGGTTTTGGCAACGCCATTTATTTTAATACTTCCCCGTAAAAATGTTGCGCCGGCAGGAATATTATCATAAATGAAACTACTGATACTTGCATCGTTGCCGACATTATTATAATTAATCTGGTAGCGAATGCTATCTCCTGCAATCAGGCTTCCCCCATTTATATCAGTAGCCGTTTTATCAAAAGAAAAAGAAGGAGTGTACTGGGAAATAGCTGTGGTGAGTACCTGAACAATATAATTTTCACTGGGTGAAAAAAACCTTACGGTTGCTGCTGTTTGGCTATTACTTAACTGTGCATTTGCAGCATTGGGTAAATTAATAATATTGGCATCGTATCCTAAAGTATTCTGAAAGGCTGGATTACGGGTGGTAACTACTACACCTTTGTATGCAACAACACTGTTCCACATATCATTGATATTACTGGTAGGATTATTTACGGTGGGTGTAAGGTCATAAAAAGATGGGGCACCGTTTTGTTTAAATGCATACCCATCGGTGGACGTACGGTCACCGTCATACACTACTGCTCCCAACTCACAACTTACCGTGCCGGAGGGGGGAGTTAAAAAACCTGAAATTCCAACATCCACATTACCACTTCCACTTTTAACCCCTGCATTACCATCAAATACCGTTAAATTCTGTGGTGTCAAAGAAGGGTTTGCATAAACAATAACAATGGTCCATCCGCCATAAGCATCTCCTATGCCCAAGGGAGATAATACATTTGCCACAGTATAGGTTCCATTGGGGTTTAAGGCGTTTACAAGGGAGGTAATATCTTTAAAACATTTATACCCGGTATGGGAATAGCCGGGAATTAGTGTAGGATTGTGATAATCATTTTGGGTAGAGGTAATAGTTGTATATGCTCCAGCCCCGGGCAATTTTAATTTACAGGTAGTTTCGCCGGTAATCCAGGCTGTACTGCCAGTATTGGATCCTTCTCCGGCGCCCCAATAGAGGCCAGCAAATAAAACAGTTGAACAGGTAGGTAGGTTTAAATCAGCAGTTGATGAATTATGGGTTCCGCCATCACTTATTCCTGATACTTCCATATCGTAAGACATATCTGCTGATTTCGCCTTATTCAGATGTACTTCTACTGCAATTGTGTTGGCTCCGGCGGTAAAGAAAGCCGGGCTCAAACTAAACGTAACATCTTCTGCCGCACCCACCGCAATATTGGCTGTAGCCAAAGTACCATATACCGGTACACCTACAGGCATATTATTCCTGGCCCTTTCTATGCCATTTATGTATATGACTATACCATCATCTCTTTTTACATTTAACCGTATACTTTGAAAAGTGGTGGTAAGCTCCGCTGCAGTAAAATTTACGTTCTGTCTAAAATAGTAAGCAGTAAATTTATTACAACTGGTTGCGGGTGTACAAACAGGCAAACAGCCACTGAATAAACAGGTACTTTCAGAAGCGTTATACCCATACTTACCAGCCCCAGATCCAATACCCCCGGTATTCCAGGGACCTGTTAATAGATAGGGTGACTGAATCCAAGTATTTCCTGAACCGTCATTTGCAGGTGAAGCGCCGATTGTTAAGTAATTCCATAAACTACCAAATGCCAGTTTTGTTACCGGCGGAGGATTATCTACATCTATATCTATGCCCGTACCACCATTATTGGTAGTGCTTCCCCCTGGTGGTACTTCGCCAGTACCCGGAGAACCGATACTGATCCCACTTGTAGAAACGATACTGTTTGAAACATATACAATACTTCCCCTTACTGATGAATTGGTATAGCGGGGAGTAAATGCCCGGAGAATTTGACAATTGGTATTGAAACTATAAAAAACAACAAGCGCAATAATTAAGAGTACAGTTTTCTTCATGCAATTACATTTAGCGTTTTTCAAAAGATGGATTGATAATATTATAATCTTGCCTTAAATATTTAGCTGATCAATCAATCCACTTATTTATTCTAAAGAAATCAAGAAGGTTTAGCGATTCTAAATTCTGCGTAATTACTTTTTTGCTTTTTATCTTTATTGTACAATTAGTTTATTGGTTATTCTTTGGCCGTTAGTATCAGTTACGGTTAATACATAAGCCCCTTCGGTTAACTTCAATATTTTATTATTAGTTCCTAAACTTATAATTAACGCCTGGTCCGTAATTTGATTGCCCAGCATGTCAATAATTTTTAATTGAACACGCTGACTTTTATTACTATTAATAATAATATTTATTTTATTTTTTTCTACGTTTTGAATGCTCACATTGATATGATTACTGCTTCTATATATTATTTTTTTTTGCTCGTAGTAAGTCACTTTATTGTCAAAATTGGTTTGAGACAAGCGATAATAATTAACGCCATCAAAAGGCGCATTGTCAATTAAATGATAATAATTGATGTTAGTTGAATTCCCTGCACCGTTTACCCGCTCTAAATAATTATAATTTCTACCATCAACAGATTTTTCCATGGTAAAATATTTATTATTTTGTTCCTGCACTGTGGACCAATCCAACAATACCTTATTATAGTTTAGGGTTGCAGAAAATGTAGAAAGGAGAATGGGCAATGTGCCACTTACAACAATATGAAAGGAATCTTTTAAACAGGAATTTACTGATGCATCCAACACTTTAAAGTTAAATGTTCCCGGGCTTGAGGTATTTACTACAATAGATTGTGTAGTGGCGCCCCCATTACCTGGCCAATAATAATTCCCTCTCCAGGATGCATTAATATTTAATACATCATTTACAGTAACATTAATATCTGTTACTTTATTTACGTCTTTAAAAATAGTAAATTGGTCTCTTACAACCGGTGTTGGATTTCCGGGGGCTGTGTAAGAAATAAATTTTGCATCTAACCTGTTACTATCTGTTTCAAAATATAAAACCCCGCCATTAGTAACGTTGGAGTAATACATACAATCCTGGGGATATCCTAATGTAGTGCCGCCTAACTGGCCGGCAGAACCAGAAACAAGGTAAATACTTCCATGATTATACTGCCCCGAATTATATTTATACGCACAGGATAAGGCTGTGCCATTGTATTTTGCAGAGGAACTATCTGTAGTATGTAATAACTTTCTAAAATCACTATCAACCAAAGTAGGGTTAGCCGGGGTAGCCTTATAGAAGCCTTTTAAGAGGTAGCTTCGTTCGTAACCATGCGCATGGCCGGATAATATAAGGTCTACACCATATCTTTCCAAAATGCGGACAAATTTTTCTCTTATGTCAATTAACTCCTGTTCTGTATCTGAAGTATGGCTGGTTTTAGTATAAGGCGGGTGATGAAAATAAGCTACCACCCAGCGTTTGGTATTAGCGGTTAGGTCTGCTTTTATCCATGTGGCCTGCGCACCGGTAGTATCATATATGCGGGTGGTATTTGCATCTTCTCTACCATACGAGTCCAGCGAAAGAAAATGAATATTTCCTATATCAAAAGAATAATAAGCCTCAGTTCCTGAAGCTACTCCCCCACACTCTGCGGCCGTTGGCAGAGAAAAATTATTATAATATGCATTATTTCTAACGCCGGAATTAGCCTGCGTATTTCCATAATCATGATTTCCCGGGGTAGGATATAATTTATTATATTTTAAAATATCGTCTTTATAAATATCGAAAAACTCTGCTTGAAATTCATTATCTAATCCGGAACTGTAAGCATTATCCCCTAATGTTATGATAGCATCTACCTCATTCGAACCAATATAATTAAGAAAAGAATTTTTTGCATCTACCTGGTTGGCAGAGGCATTCCCGCAATCGCCAAGAGCCAAAATGCGAAACTTTCTATCAGAGCCACTAGCCGGCGCTGTAACCACATAATTGGTATTCGTGGCCTGAAAAGTTTGAGTACTGCTCCCGATAGTATAAAAATATTTTGTATCGGCGCTGAGACCTGTAATTCTTACAATATGCTCAGTAGTATTTGTAGCATCATCAATAACATTTGGATAAGTACCAAAAGAAGTTCCCCAGGTTACTCGTGAGTTGATGGCCGCTGCAGTTCTCCATCTTATTGTTATACCCGTTTGATTACCCATTTGTAAATAAGGTCCCCGGGTTAGCGTAGTTGGAGTAGGAAGGTTCCCCAACAGCTCAAGATCAAAACTAATATCTGAACTATTGGTGGCATTTTGATGAATTTCTACAGCAATAACATTCACTGAAGAAAAAGATCCAGATGCTATGGCAAAACTTATGGGAGTAGATTCCCCGGCGCCACTAATACCCGAAGATGCAAGTGTTGAATGAAGCCTCCCGGCAGGCATATTATCAGCGGCAATCTCAGTGCCATTTAAATAAACCACCACTCCATCATCCCGTTTTACATTTAGTGTAAAACTGCTGTAAATAGAAGGGTCTGGAATATTGATGGTTTTTCTAAAATAAGTTGTAATGTATTTTGCGCTGCAGGCTGCACATGCCACAATTGTCGTTTCATCACCATCGCCGTACCCAAGTTGCCCATTACCATTACTCCAGCCACCGTCTAAAAAACCAGAAGTCTCCCAGTTCATTGGGCGGATATCAGTATCTAAATATTTCCAGCTACTACCAAAAGGGATTAAGGTTGTTTGAGAAAAAGAATTAAAAGCACAGAATGTTAAAGAAAAAAAGATTAATGCCGGTAAACTGCTTTTGTAAAAGCTTTTCATCAAAAGGATTTTGGGTTTATTAATCTAGTATTTGCAAAAAGTGAAAATAGCATTGTATAAATACGCAATTACCGGTCTAATATTGCCTTAGGCTATTTTAATTTTTATAAAAATTGTTTGAGCTGGTAGTTTTACTAGGTACTTTTACTTAAATATTTACCGCTAATTATTTATCCTAGTAAAAATATTTAATAAGGTAAGTTTATTTTCTAATTGGAATTTATTAGTGTAAGGTCTGCACCATATTCATTAAAAATTTATTGGCATACTATCGCTTTTGCTTAATTTCAATTTACTTTAAAAGCCATGGCCAGATCTTCCGTCGTTGTTTTTACCTTACTACTTATGGTGATTGCTTTCAGCTTCTTCGCATCACCACCCAATTCTCCTGCGAAACAGGTGAAAGAATTTTATTTGCATCAAGCTTTTAGCTTTATCAAGGAAGTAGATACCCTGCAGGCCAACATTTACAGCGGCAACAAAAAAAAAATACGCTCCCAGTTTTTCAGGGCAAGAGCAGCCTATAAGAAAATAGAAGTTTTTGTAGAATATTATTTTACTTTTTATGCTGTAAAATTAAATGGGCCTCCAATTCCTTTTTTTGAAGAAGATGAACCCGATGTGCCCGAAAACAAACCATTTGGCATGCAGGTTATTGAAAGTTTAATTTTCCCGGAGGTAAAAAATGCAAATAATATTGAATTAAAGTTTCAGGTTGATGAATTGGTAAGGCTAGCTAAAGAATTACCGACGATTACGGAATCTTTTGAATTTAATGATGCAAACATCTTTGATGCTTTTATGGAAGAAACATTT
>JBDSDN010000185.1:0-4054 GCA_039920545.1 Ferruginibacter sp.
TTTGTTTCCCTTTTCACGAAGCTGTTAATCAATTCATTTTCCTTCTCAAAAAAAGCAGCAGGGTCCAGCCGTAAATCAGCAATTTTATTCGCTGTTTTTTTATTAATTACGGTAAAAGAGTTTCTTAAAATTAATACAGGGTAAGGAACTTCTGCTACTTCAAATACCTTTTTTAATTCCAGCCAGTAGGCCAGTTCTCCGCCGCCGCCGATAAATGCAATATTGGGTAAAATCATTTCCTGGAACACGGGGCGAAGGATAACATTGGTGCTAAAACGTTCAGGATATTTTTTCAACTCTTCAAACAATTCATCATCTGTAAAATGTATAGCGCTATTGACTACCGACCATTGACTTTTTACCTTTTCAATTCTTTCCCTGCTGTCATCTTTTAAATAAAATAAATTTGTTTCCCTGCCTGCAGCCTGCACTTTATATTCTGCCGGAAACTGTGCTATGGTTTCTGCAACGGCTTTGCCGGAAAACTGTTCCGCAAATTCTTTTTCTATTATACTGCTGAATTCTTTTTTCAACACCGGGTTATCAGGCAATAAAATCACCAGGCCATAATCAGCAAACAAGTAATTCGTAAATTCAAAAGTGGCCTGCTCAATTGTTTTATCAATGCTGTACGCTTTCCTAACCTGCACTAAAATTTCACTACCAAATTTTTCCACAGACAGTTGTCCTTCTATTTCATCAATCAGGGCAATAAAAGCTTTGTCAATTTTCATTCTGCCAACTGCACCTTTCTGTTCAGTTTTCCAGGTATATTTTTTACCGTTAATGTTTACTTCGCCTAGTTCTTCCAGATCGGCATCTTCGCTGCCCATATAATACACCGGTACAAAATTGTATCCTGGTATTTGCTCCTTTAACTCATCGGCAAGTTTTATGGTATGAAGTATTTTATAAATAAAATATAAATGGCCGGTAAAAATGTTAGGTTGATGGGCAGTGCAAACCGTAAAAGTATTTTCCATTAAAAGGGCATCAATATTGGCTTTTACTGCGGCTGTAATTTGAATTGGTGCATATTGATTTCTCAATTCATCTACCAAAACCTTTCGGTTGGTTGGGTAAGATTTTCTTTCTTCGATTGTTTTTTTTAATCCCTCTATTGTTGCAGGATAGTTATAGAAAGGCCGTAGCGTTTGTTCTTCAGCGATATAATCTGTTACTATTTTTGAGAAATAACCTGTTTGCAAATAAGGAATGAACTGTGAGGCTGTATCCATTTAATAACTACTTCATTTTTAATACTGCGTAATTGGGATGTTCGGGATTTACAACCAGCTCCTGCCGTAATGGATGAATCAAAACATCCATTTCTTCCATGGGTATAGCTCCTAAAAGAGGTTCACTATCCCCGGGTAAAACAAAGGCACTACAGGTTGCTTTTCTATTGGCAAATTTTACATTTACCGGCCCGACAACATCATATTCTACTACACGGCTATCAGCCATCTGCACTTTTCTCTTTTCTATAAACGGTAGTTCTAATTGAGATTGAATGGTTTCATTAATTGCCATCATGTAAGCGCCACTGTCAACCAACATATTTAAATGCACACGTTTTATTTCTTCTTCTCCAATAATATTTTTCCGGGCTAACCCTACATCTTCACTATTTATTAATTCAATATCAGCATACACTAATCCCATAACATTTTAATTTAGTTTTACAAATATACCTATACCACTTCTCCTTCCAGGTCGTAATCATAGGCCTTTGTAATTTTTACATTTACAAAATCGCCGGGTACTAATTTTTTACTGCTTTTAATAATTACTTCGTTATCCACTTCTACGCTGTCAAATTCTGTGCGGCCCAAATACCGGCCGGCTTCTTTTTTATCTACCATTACTTTAAAGGTATGGCCTATTTTCTCTTCATTTTTCTCCAAAGATATATCCTGCTGCACGTCCATTATTTCCTGGGCCCTTTCTTCTTTTTCGGCTGCAGAAATATTGTCTTTTAAATCATAAGCACTTGTTTCCTCTTCATGGCTGTATGTAAAAGTACCCACCCGGTCAAAACGCATCTTTTGTAAAAAAGTTTTCAGCTCTTCTACATCATCTCTTGTCTCCCCCGGAAAACCCGCTATCAATGTCGTGCGCAAACATATACCCGGAATTTTATTTCTGATTTCGCCAATAAGGTCTTCCATTTCTTCTCTTGTTATTTGTCGCTTCATAGCCTTTAACATGCTGTTGCTGGCGTGTTGCAGCGGCATATCAAGATAGTTACAAATATTTTCCCGCTCCTTCATAGCATCAATAATTTCCAGTGGAAATTTTGATGGGTAAGCATAATGCAGGCGTATCCACTCCAACCCCTGCACATCTGCCAGGGCATGAAGCAATTTTGGCAATTCTCTTTTCTTATAAATATCCAGGCCGTAATACGTAAGTTCCTGGGCTATGAGCATAACTTCTTTTACGCCACGCTGTACTAATTTTTTCGCTTCTTCCACTAAACTTTCTATGCTGCGGCTTACATGCTGCCCCCGCATTAATGGGATGGCGCAAAAAGAGCAGGTACGGTTGCATCCTTCACTTATTTTCATGTAAGCATAATGCTGGGGCGTACTCAGCAACCTTTCCCCAATTAGTTCGCCTTTATAATCAGCGTTAAACCTTTTTAAAATAAGTGGCAGTTCCATGGTACCAAAAAAAGCGTCTACTTCAGGAATCTCTTCTTCCAGGTTCTTTCTGTAGCGCTCACTCAGGCATCCGGTTACATACACTTTATCCAGTTTGCCCCGTTTTTTTAAAGCCACATTATCTAAAATAGTATTAATGCTTTCTTCCTTTGCTTTTTCTATAAACCCACAGGTATTAATGATAACAATATTGTGGTCTCTTTTGCCGCTCTCATGCACTGTAGATATTTCATTTGCAAGCAACTGCCCACTCAGTACCTCACTATCTACCATATTCTTGCTGCAGCCTAACGTAATGATATTAACCTTATCTCTTTTTATGCTTTTTGTCTTCATAATTAGCCGGCAAAGGTAGCGAAACATTATCGCCTAAAATGTATGATTGGCATTTTGTAATGTTGTACACTCACAATATAATTTTTTTGTTTACGAGCCATAATTCATCATTCGGCATTCTTGCATCGCACTCTTATACGGCATAACCTTATTCAGCTTTTCCCCAAGCGTAGTCGGCCACTTACATCTGCACAATTTTCTACTATTTATTGCCTTATAAATATTACAGCCTTTACTTCAGTTCATTTATTATAAAAATATTATTTTTGCCTCATGGCCCAAAGTGAAAAAAATATATTAAGGGTAGCGATCCTGGATATGTATGAAGGTTTTGAGAACCAGGGAATGCGGTGCCTTCGGGAAATATTAAACCAGTTTGCGGAAATAAATCATATTGAATTACACAAGGACGAATTTGAAATACGCCTGAAAAAACAGGCTCCCGGCCTGGATTATGATGTTTACATCTCTTCCGGCGGCCCTGGCAGCCCTTTAGATAGCAAAGGAAATGATTGGGAAAAAGTATACTTTAGCTGGCTAAAAAAGGTAGAAGATTTTAATGCCAACGAGGCAAATGTTGTAAAAAAACAGGTATTCTTTATTTGCCATTCTTTTCAGCTGCTGTGCAGGCATTATGGAATTGCGGAAGTAACAAAAAGATTAAGTACTTCCTTCGGGGTGTTCCCCATTCACTATCTCTCCGATGCGGTAAATGAACCTATTTTTAAAGGAATGAAAGATCCTTTTTATGCGGTGGATAGCAGGGATTACCAGGTAACCCAACCACACCATAACCGATTTAAAAAAATGGGCGCAAGTGTTTTGGCAATTGAAAAAGCCCGCCCCCATGTACCTTTAGAACGGGCTATTATGGTGATCCGTTTTAATGAAAATATGATTGGCACCCAGTTTCACCCCGAAGCTGATGCCATTGGCATGAGTTTGTATTTGCAAACCGATGAAAGAAAAAAAACGGTGATAGATAACCATGGAGAAATAAAATGGCAATCCATGATAGATCAACTCAACGACCCGGAAAAAATTATGTTCAC
>JBDSDN010000186.1:0-3759 GCA_039920545.1 Ferruginibacter sp.
CTGTAGTTTCAGAAGATTTGTTGCGGCCTAATTTTTTAAAAAACGCTTTTCTATTTTCGTCTAGTACTGCCAATTCTTTTTTTTTATGAGTGCCAAAGGTAATGCAATTGGTATCTTAAGCAGGTACTACCTGATTAACATTTCCGGTGCGTTTTAATACGCCCAGCCCTGCAGTTTTCCTTTGAATGACCTGTTAAATGATTTAATAACTATATAATACTAGCTGCCTGTAAACAAACCGCTGCGGAAATATCCATAACAATTTATGGAAATCTCCCTTTTCAAAACTCAAAGCAATTGCTGCGCCGGCTATTTCTACAAACGTAAATACCAAATAAAAGATTATAATATTGGTAAAACCTGGAGATATTATTCCTAAACCCGCTGCTAATAGGCTTATTCACCTGGCTTTACTTTTCAGTTATTTTGATAGATTTGGCTTTTGACCACGTAAAATTGCCAACACACCAACTGATAATAAGAATAACAACTGCTCCTATAACCCTGCTGGGCCATTTACACCTTCTCCAAATTAAAGAATTGGTAGTTTGAAAAATCTGTGGAGATTGCTGCATTGCGGATATTAAAAATTATGTGCAAAGTTCTTTAGATTAATACAGATATTCTTAATTTATTGGTTAACGGGATATTAATAAAACACCACTTCGTAGCATTAGTTCTACGTTTGATAAAATCTATATGAGATATAAATAAGAGAAGCCCCTGTAGAAACAGGGGCCGTTTACCAAAACTAACTGCTTATGAGAAATTTGTATTTTTAATTTTTGTGTACTGACATAATATTTACAAAACAGGTGCCAAAAAAAAGCTTCCTCCTGTTAAAATTTTGGAAACTGGTAATTCATACTTTAATCAGCTGAATGTTCTAAAAATACAAAAGAAATTCAAAAGATAAAAGAATGAAAGCTTTACTAAAAAAGTGAAAGTTTATTGCTGTACCGCCAGCTTTTCAGCATTTTCTGCAAATTGCAACGCTTCAATAAATTCCTGAACATCCCCGTTTAAAACCGCATCCAGGTTATAGACCGTAAGCCCTATACGATGGTCAGTCACCCTCCCCTGCGGATAATTATATGTTCTTATTTTTGCGCTTCTGTCACCGGTGCTTACCAGGCTTTTGCGGAGGTGTGATATTGCTTCCTCTGCCTTGCGTACTTCCTCGTCATACAGTTTTGTACGCAACATTTCCATTGCTTTCAGTTTATTGCCCAATTGTGATCTGTCTGTCTGGCACATCACTACAAGTCCGGTAGGCTTGTGTGTAAGAAACACTTTGGTTTCTACCTTATTTACATTTTGACCCCCGGCACCGCCACTACGGGCCGTTTCCATTTTTACATCGCTTTCTTTCAGTTCAAAATCCACTTCTTCAGCCTCTGGCATTACAGCTACGGTTACTGCACTGGTATGTACCCTCCCACTACCTTCCGTGTCGGGCACACGTTGTACCCTATGTACCCCACTTTCAAATTTTAAAGTGCCATATACATCATCGCCCAATACCTCTACCTGTACCTCTTTGAAGCCACCAACGGTCCCTTCACTTTCGCTGAGCAGGGCAGTTTTCCAACCCCTCTTTTCACAGTATTTAATATACATCCTGAAAAGATCCCCCGCAAATAAAGATGCTTCATCTCCGCCGGTGCCCGCCCGTATTTCCAGGATGGCATTTTTCTCGTCATAAGGGTCTTTTGGGATCAGCATATTACGCAGTTGCTTTTCCATCGCCTCTTTTTTTTCTTCCAGCAGGGGCAATTCCTTTTTGGCCATTTCCCGCATTTCATCATCGTCGTCATTTAATACCTCTTTATTAAATTCAATATCATCAAGGGTTTTTACGTATTCGTTGCGGGCTATAACAATTTTTTCCAGGCTGCGGTACTCCTTGCTCATAGCGCTATATTTCTTATTATCGCTCACAATATCCGGATTGGTAAGCGCCACCCCCAGGTTATCAAATTTTCCTTTTATAGCATCCAGTTTATCTAACATAGTGTAATTTTATTTTTGTACAGGCTTGGGTAACACTGGTCATCATCGTTGTGTCACTCCCTTGTACCGCATACCGTTGTTCAGCTTTAATTGCATTTTGCAATATCAGGCGGCAAATTTACACTATATCAATCAATCCATTTTGTACAGAAAATTTAAAGGAGTATCAATATTTACCGGTATAGAAATGCTGCCAGCAGGTATGGTACTAGTGACTACCGATGATGGAACCATTGAATCACTTATTCCTGAAAAGGAAGCGGGAGATAATATTGAAATATTGGATGGCATACTGGTGCCAGGATTTATTAACTGCCATTGCCACCTTGAACTATCACATTTAAAAGGATACATTCCCGAACAAACAGGCCTGGTAGATTTTGTTTTTAAGGTGGTAAATGAGCGGCATTTTGCAGAGGAAATTATCATCCATGCAATTAAAACTGCCGAAAATGAAATGTACAACAACGGCATAGTTGCTGTAGGAGATATTTGTAATAATACGTTTGCAGTTACACTAAAAGAAAAGGCAAAATTATATTACCATAATTTTATTGAGGCCAGTGGATTTCCACCCTCAGTTGCGCCACAACGGTTTCAACGCAACGTTGATTTCTATAATTTTTATTCAGAGAAACTCACCTCAAACTCAATTGTTCCTCATGCCCCTTACTCGGTTTCGCCGGAGATGTTTCGTATGATTGATTCTTTTCCCGGCAACAAAATAATAACTATTCACAATCAGGAAATAGCTGCCGAGAATGAATTGTTTGAAAAGGGAACGGGCGATCTTTTAAGAATGTATGAAAAAATGAATATTGATATTTCATTTTTTAAACCATCCGGAAAAACAAGCCTCCAAACTTACCTGCCCTATTTTACAAAAGAGCAAAAAATTATACTGGTACATAATGTTGCTACTACAGAAGCTGATATAAATTTTGCAAAACTCCAGTCCCAGGCCTTTAACTCAAATATTTATTATTGCCTTTGTCCCAATGCCAATCTTTATATTAGCAATATTTTACCTGATGTAAATTTGTTTGCAGCTTACCCGGATAATATTGTTTTAGGTACAGATAGCCTGGCCTCAAATAGCCAACTTAGCATTTTAGCAGAATTAAATATTTTGCACAGAAACTATCCGTCCTTAGACTATGCTAACCTTCTACAATGGGCAACACTCAATGGCGCTAAAGCCCTTGGAATTGAAAATACTTTCGGAAGTTTTGACAAAGGCAAAAAGCCTGGGGTGGTTTTAATAAACAGGGATGTTGCAAAAAGAATTTTATAGACGACCCTTTAGACCGGTCCTCTTTTTTTTGCTAACCTTAAAAGTTTTTTTATAATAAAAACCAGTAATAAAATTACCAGGCCGGCAACTATTACCGGTATAACGAAAGTTAATAAGGAAATGAAAACAGCTATACCATTTTCAGCCGTGGATATAACAGGGTTTGCAATGCCACCTGTAGTGGCGGTAGAGCCAAGGCGCAACAATCCCGTACCGGCATGAATAATCCCCGCTGTGCCACCGCCGGCCACCAGCCCCAGGCCCCATTTTAAAGCAGGTGTGAGATCAGCAGAAAGAAATGAAGTAGTTAATAAAGTACCTGCGCCAATGGCTACCGGCAGGGCAATATGGTCCAGCGCATTATCCAGCCAGGGGATATAATATGCGGCAATTTCAGAAATAGTTGCTGTGGCCAATATGCCAAACGCAGTCCAGGTGCCCATCCATTCAAA
>JBDSDN010000187.1:0-4197 GCA_039920545.1 Ferruginibacter sp.
TATGTGCAATTATTAAAATATTTTTTTGCCGGTTACCCAGTTCCGTTATTTTTTCCTGCAGCCCATTACCGGAAGTATCGGCCTCATACTCTATTACTGGGATATGGGAATATATGCTTAATGAATCTGCTGTCATTTGAGACCGCCGGTACTTTGTAACATAAATACCTGTAATTTTTTTATTTTTTAAAACCCGGTATAAATCGCCGCAGCGGTTCAAGCCGGAGGGTAATAAACCAGGGTTATTACCGGTATCCTTTTCTGCATGTCGTACAATATAAAAAGTACGTGTCGGCATTTTATCCGGCCTTTGTGCCTGGGCAAAAAAGAAGCAACAAATGAAATTTAATAAGAGGACTAATTTTATACCCATAAGAATCTTAAAAGGTTTGTTATACATGAAAGGTCTTTGCTAATATAATGTTTAAAGCGTCTAAAACATGCTTTCAGCCAATATTTTCAATAATATTGCAGATAGAATTTTTTATTATAAATTATCATTTGTATGTGTGGAATTGTAGGATACACGGGCCCGAGACAGGCTTACCCCATAATATTGAAAGGATTAAAACGGTTGGAATACCGGGGCTACGACAGCAGTGGCGTTGCTTTGCTGAATAATGGCAAATTGAATGTTTACAAAAAGAAAGGTAAAGTTGCAGAACTGGAAGAATTTGTAATCGGAAAAAATGTGGAAGCTAACATTGGTATCGGGCATACCAGGTGGGCCACTCATGGAGAACCAAGTGATAAAAATGCCCATCCACATACTTCTGCAAACGGAAGATTTGCAATGATACATAACGGTATTATTGAAAACTATACCCAATTAAAATTTGAATTGGCAAACAAAGGTTATCATTTTAAAAGTGATACAGATACAGAGGTTCTGCTGAATTTTATTGAGTTTATACAAAAAAATAACGATTGCAGCCTGGAGGAGGCCCTACGTATTGCATTGAAAAGAGTAACAGGTGCCTATTGCATTTTATTAATAGACAGTACTGACCCAGAAACAATTATTGCAGCCCGTAAAGGCAGCCCCTTAGTAATAGGTATTGGTAAAGGCGAGCATTTTTTAGCCAGCGATGCTTCTCCAATTATAGAATATACCAAAGAAGTGGTTTACATTAATGACTATGAACTTGCTATTGTAAAGCCCGATGAACTTATTCTAAAAAACCTGGGTAATGAAAAAATAACCCCTTATGTAACGTTACTGGATATGGAGCTGGCTGCTATAGAAAAAGGTGGTTATGAACATTTCATGCTGAAAGAAATTTTTGAACAACCGAGTACTATTTATGATTGCTTACGTGGAAGGTTAGACGCCCAGGCAGCAACGATTACTATGGGCGGTATAGACCTGCACATTGAACAATTAATAACTGCCCAACGGATTTTGATAATTGCATGTGGCACCAGCTGGCATGCAGGTTTGGTGGCAGAATACATCATAGAAGAACTTTGCCGTATCCCGGTGGAAGTGGAATACGCATCAGAATTCCGGTACCGGAACCCGATAGTGAATAAAGGTGATGTAATAATTGCCATATCCCAAAGCGGGGAAACTGCCGATACCCTGGTGGCCCTGGAAAAAGCAAAAGAAAATGGCGCTTTTATTTTTGGCGTAGTGAATGTTGTCGGCTCTTCTATCGCCCGCATTTCTCATGCTGGTGCATACACTCATGCGGGGCCGGAAATAGGGGTAGCATCTACCAAAGCATTTACAGGACAACTGGCCGTGCTGATGCTCATGGCGCTAAAAATTGGTATAGAAAAAAGTACCATTACTCAAGAACGTTATAAAAATTTACTCTTCGAATTACAGGACGTACCCGAAAAAGTAGATGCCATTTTAAAAAATGCGGAAGAGTTAAAGACGATAGCCCAACTGTATAAAGATGCAAGAGATTTCCTGTTTTTGGGAAGGGGGTATAATTTTCCGATAGCACTGGAAGGTGCATTAAAACTTAAAGAAATTTCTTATATACATGCAGAAGGTTACCCTGCCGCAGAAATGAAACATGGTCCGATTGCTTTGGTAGATGAAGATTTACCGGTTGTATTTATTGCTACAAAAGATTCTTATCATGAAAAAATTGTGAGCAATATGCAGGAGATAAAAGCCCGTAAAGGAAAAATAATTTCCATCATCACAGATGGGGATATCATTAGCCCTTCTTTAAGTAATCATGTTTTTAAAATCCCACCTGCAGATGAATTGATAGCGCCCATACTGAGTGTAGTCCCGTTGCAGTTGCTTTCATACTATGTAGGGACGGCAAAAGGAATTGATGTAGATAAACCGAGAAATTTAGCAAAAAGTGTAACAGTGGAATAGTGGCGCATCGGAGTTTAAAAGGGAACCGTTGATGGGTTAAATATTTTATTAATCATTTTCACATCAGGCTTTCTTTATTTAAGATTTAACGAGTCTATTTTATAACTTCCAATTTAAATTCCCCTTCCGGGGACAGGGGATGAACATCATTCAAACACATGCGGTAAAAGACTTAGGGTATAATTTTATGGACAAAAATTATATTCCCCAGGGCGAAGATGAATATTACCTGAGAAATTTCCAGAACCGGTCTGGAATAAGTTATCGGGCGCTCACCACTGCCGAACTGGATATTTTAATTCACAATCGGAACAGTTCTGATAACTGGAACCATATCCTGGTTTCGGATAGTTTTGATGCCCGGCTAGTAAAAAATTGTAAATTTTACGGCCTTGTTCGAATTGGTAAGCTGCAGCCTTTGTATAAAGAATTTCATAACCTGAGGCTGGCTGTTGGTTTATATAACAGTACCATTATAAGTTGTGATCTTGGTAACAATATATGCATTGATAATGTAAATTACCTGAGTCATTACATTATTGATGATGAGGTAATGATTGCAAATGTACATGAGCTGGCAACTACAGATTATTCGAAATTTGGGAATGGAATCCTGAAAGAAGGTGAAGAAGAAAAAGTAAGGACCTGGGTAGAGGTTTGTAACGAAAATGGCGGCAGAAGTATTATGCCTTTTAACGGTATGTTGCCCGGGGATGCTTTTATGTGGAGCAAGTACAGGGATGATGAGGCATTACTGGAAAAATTTAAAATCTTTACAGAAACTAAATTTGATAAAAGAAGGGGGTATTACGGAAAAATAGGCGAACGCACCGTCATAAAGAACTGTGGGATTATAAAAGATACCTGGATTGGTTCAGATGCCTATTTAAAGGGGGCCAATAAACTTAAAAATGTTACCATAAACAGCGATGCTGAACGCAAGTCGCAGATTGGAGAAGGCTGCGAAATGGTAAACGGGATAGTGGGATACGGCTGCCGGATTTTTTATGGTGTAAAAGCGGTGAGGTTTGTTATGTCTTCCCATTCTCAGTTAAAATATGGAGCCCGGCTTATCAATTCTTTCCTGGGCAATAACTCAACAATCTCCTGTTGTGAAGTGCTGAACACTTTAATTTTTCCCTCGCATGAACAGCACCATAATAATTCATTTTTATGTGCAGCCCTGGTGATGGGCCAAAGCAATATTGCTGCGGGAGCTACCATTGGCAGCAATCATAACAGCCGTAGTGCAGATGGTGAAATCATTGCGGGGCGGGGGTTTTGGCCGGGTCTCTGCGTAAGCCTTAAACATAATTCTAAGTTTGCATCCTTCAGCATTATTGCAAAAGGTGATTTTCCGGCTGAGCTGAATATTTCTGTTCCATTTTGTTTAATAAGCAATGATGTGGCCAATAACAACCTGGTAGTTATGCCGGCTTATTGGTTTATGTATAATATGTACGCCCTTGAACGCAATGCCTGGAAATACCGTGACCGTGACAACCGTACAGAAAAAATTCAACTAATAGAATATGATTATTTAGCCCCTGATACTATTAATGAAATATTTGGTGCTTTAGTATTTTTAAAAATACTTATATTAAATGCTGATGGCTCAGCTACCACTTCCGGTTGGGAAAACAGTACGAGGGAAACACTGATATTAAAAGTGCCGCAAGCTATGAAGGTCTTTAAAGAGCTTATTCAATATTATGGAATAAGCTGCCTGCTCCAGCATATTCAAAAAAATAATTTCCAAGATTTTGACGCCTTAAAAAAATCCCTTGCCGCAAAAATAAAAAGAAGCGAATGGTTAAATATCGGGGGACAGTTGATAAAATCATCTTCAGTAA
>JBDSDN010000188.1:0-8071 GCA_039920545.1 Ferruginibacter sp.
GCACCCAGCTTCATATTTTTTGCGGTTTCAGCACCCACATATTTTTCTATCCTGCTTTCTATAAAATAAATTAAGGGAGTAAGTAAGATGGCTACTGTGAATTTATAAGCATAATTTACCATGCCTATGGCTATTACTTTTTGCAAGCTCCAGCCTTTGCCGATTTTAAAGGCGATAAACAACACGATAAAACTATCTACCAATTGAGATACAAGTGTTGAGCCCGTAGCCCGCAGCCAAACTTTTTTTTCGCCGGTAACTTTTTTAATACGGTGAAAAACGGTAACATCAACCACCTGGCTTACCAAAAATGCGACCAGGCTGCCTATAATAATCCACATACCCTGCCCAAAGATGGCATTAAAAGCTTTGGACATATCAGGTACACCATCCTGAACGCCGGTGCCATACCAAAAATCTGCAGGAGGCACCTTCATTGCTAAATAGAACATGAGAAAAGCATAACAAATGAGGCCGACAGCAATAAAGGATATTTGCCGAACAGCTTTGGGCCCATAATATTCATTCACAATGTCAGTCATTATAAACTCCAGGGGCCAGAGTAAAACGCCGCAGGTAAGGCTTACAGCCAGGCCACTTTCGCCTAATAAAGTGAAGTTTAAAGGCTGGGCACCGAATAATTTTTCCAGTGAAAATATTTTCGTACCGATACACTCTGCAATTAATGCATTGGCCACAAAAAAAGCCGTGAAAATTACAAATAGTTTTGTGGGTTTGTCTTTTAAAATATTTTGTATCATTTTAAAAATTACTGTAAAAAAAATAATAAACCTGTAGAGGAAACATTACTAAATTAAACATTACTATGAAACGGGGGAGAAATTTTATTTTTTTAGTTGCAAACCAATAAAGAGAAAAAATAACAAATAATAAATTTAAAAATATTGCACCATAACCTAAAATTACAAACGTACTTTCCAATGGTTGAAATTTAAGGGCCAGGTTAGCATTCCCTTTTGCACTGTTATTTATTTCTACAAAACGTAAAATTACAGAACCAATAAAGCAAATATTACAAAGGAAAACCAGGCGGGCAAAAAAGCGCATGGGGAGAAGGGTTTAAAAAGGACAAGAAATTAAAAATGTTTAAGAAGTTTTTTCATTTTTAGTTAATCCTGAACAAATAAAAATTTGAAACTTACATCAGCAATCTGGAATTGCTTTATTTTCCTTTACCCCAGCCTAACCAATCGTTGCCATTTGCATAAAGCATAAGGGCCAGTAAAATAACCATGCCTACGATCTGCGCATACTCCAGAAATTTTTCGCTGGGCTTGCGGCCACTCGCCATTTCTATTAAGGTAAATAAGACGTGCCCACCATCAAGTGCCGGTATGGGTAATAAATTCATAAATGCTAATACAATAGAAAAGAAGGCTGTAATAGTCCAGAAATGCTCCCAATCCCATCCCGTACCAGAAAACACAGAACCCATAGCCTTAAACCCACCAACACCCTTGTAGGCACCGGTTTTAGGAGAAAGTATTTTTCTAAACTGATCTATATAAAATTTCAATTCTGTTCCTGCCCTGGAAATTCCCGCCGGAATAGCTTCAAAAAAACCGTATTTTTTTACCGAGTATTTGTAAATACCGAGGCTATCATACTGTTCCGGCTGATTTGGAGCCATGAAGCCGACCTGGCCGTCATGTTGTACTATCGATTTAAAGTTGAGCATGCTGTCATTCCTGTTCACCGCTAGCACTATTTCATCGCCCTTTTTTTTATTTTTCATGATAGAAGCAAACTCATCATAGAATGCTGTGGTTGTGCTATCAATCCCGACTATTAAATCTCCTTTTCTAAGCCCTGCTTTGTACGCATTATTAGAATCAGGTGCTTCCATAACCACAACAGGTACTCTCGGGCTTATCAATGGTCCCTCTGCCTGCTTTTTCTTCTCAACTAATTTGCCGATAAGATCAACCGGCATTTTTAAATTCATCTGCCGCCCATTTCGTTCCACGGTAACATCACTATCTACAATGATCAATTTTTTAAGAATATCCCCATAATCCTCTATAGGCTTACGGTCTACGGCAAGAATTTTATCGCCATTTATGAAACCAAGGCTTTGAAAAATTGGATCATTAAAGGCAATGCCGTATTTTAAAGAGGAGGCCGGTGCTTTCTGTTCTCCCCACACCATTAATATCATGGCATAGATAACGAAGGCCAGCAAGATATTTACAGTAACGCCACCAAGCATAATAATTAAACGTTGCCAGGCAGGTTTACTGCGGAACTCCCAGGGCTGGGGAGGTTGCTTCATTTGCTCTTTATCCATGCTCTCATCTACCATGCCGGCAATTTTTACATAGCCCCCCAGGGGTAGCCAGCCGATGCCATATTCTGTTTCGCCAATTTTCTTTTTAAAAATAGAAAACCACGGATCGAAAAATAAATAGAATTTATCTACCCGGCACTTAAACCATTTGGCGGTAATGTAATGCCCGAATTCGTGAAGGATAACCAGGATAGAAAGAGATAAAAGTAATTGCGCCGCTTTTAACCCAACGCTGGTCCAGTTAATAGCCAGTATTATTTCGAAAACCATGTATATTTTATTTTTGGCCTCTCCCCTAACCCTCACCGTAGGAGAGGGAGTATTGTGGCAATTTTTTGTTTATAAATTAGTTACTGTTCTTTTGATGAAAAATGGTATGCCGTACAAGTGAGTGACACAACGATGTTTAATTGAAAAACAAAAGCTGGTAACAAAAGCCTTTTATAATTTCATTAAAGAAGCGGCGAAGTTACGTGCCTCCCCATCGCTGTCAAAATATTCCTCGAGGGTTGGCTTATTAATAAAGTTAATTTTTTCCATTGTTTTTTCTACGACAGCAGTAATATCTAAGAACCCGATCCGGTTTTTTAAAAAAGCCCATACTGCTATTTCATTGGCAGCATTTAAAACACATGCCGTATTGCCGCCAGCTTTTAACGCCTGTATAGAAAGGCCCAGGTTTCTAAAAGTTTTATAATCCGGTTCTTCAAAACTTAGTGAGGGATATTTTTTAAAATTTAACCGGGGGAAATTGTTTTGCAACCGGTTGGGAAATCCCAGCGCATACTGTATTGGCAACTTCATATCCGGCAAACCCATTTGGGCTTTTATGCTGCCATCCATAAACTGCACCATGCTATGAATAACGCTTTGCGGATGAATGACAACCTCTACCTGGTCGGGCTGAAGATTGAACAGCCACCGGGCTTCTATCATCTCTAACCCTTTATTCATTAGCGTTGCAGAGTCTATCGTAATTTTTGCACCCATGCTCCAGTTTGGATGCTGCAGGGCATGATCCCTTTTTACATTTACCAGGAAGTTGGGTTTTTTTCCTATAAAGGGACCACCGCTTGCGGTAAGAATAATTTTTTCTATCGGGTTACGTGCCTCCCCAACGAGACATTGAAATATAGCTGAATGTTCACTATCTACAGGTATTATGGGGGCCCGGTGTTCCAGGGCTTTCTGCATGATGATATCTCCGGCTACTACCAGTGTTTCTTTATTGGCCAGGGCAATCATTTTGCCTTTCATGACCGCTTTTAAAGTGGGTTTTAATCCGGCAAACCCTACGATTGCGGCCAGCATTATATCATAAGTGTCAAAATCTGCCACCTCTTCCAGGGCAGCCTCACCTGCAAAAACTTTTATACCCTTTGGCTCCAGGGCTAGTTTTACTTTTTCATATTTAGTTTCGTCGCCAATAACAACCGCATTGGGCAAAAACTCCAGGGCCTGGGCGATGAGCAGGTCTTCTTTAGTTTGAGCCGTTAAAATTTCTATTTCCAGGAGATCGCTGTGCGAACGGATCACATCAAGCGCCTGCGTGCCTATAGAACCTGTAGAACCAAAAATGGCTATGCGTTTTTTTTGCTCCGCTTCGGCCATATGGTAAGTTTAATGTTGAAGAAATGAGATTTATGAGCGGCAATTTAGTGTAATAAATCTTTTAAAGCCATATTGGCTTTGCTAAAATTAAATTGTGCTGCTGTATTCTGCATCATTAGGGCTATAGCAGGACTTTGAAGATTATTGATAGAACCTTCATGAGTATGATTTACGATTGATTGGTATGTAAATGTCTCCTGTTCAATGGAGGCGCCTATTTTTCTATAGGCTTCACGGAAAGGAACGCCTTGTAATACCAACCGGTTAACTTCCTCAACACTAAAAACATATTTGTATTTTTCATCTTTTAGAATGTTTTCTTTTATACTGATATTTTCTAGCATAAGTGCTGCCATATTTATACAGTTTTGAAGGGTACCAAAGGCAGGAAATAAATGTTCCTTAAGCAATTGCAGATCCCGGTGATAACCGCTGGGCAAATTAGTTGTCATCATCATAATCTCATTTGGCAAGGCTTTCAGGCGGTTGCAGTAAGAACGGATGAGTTCAAAGACATCAGGGTTTTTTTTGTGCGGCATAATGCTGCTGCCCGTAGTAAGTTCGGTGGGGAAGGAAATAAAATCAAAATTTTGATTGAGGTACAAACAGGCATCCATACTCATCTTTGCGAGGGTATCTGCGACATTTGCCAAAGCTTGTGCTGTAACACGTTCCGCTTTACCACGACCCATTTGTGCATACACAACATTATAATTCATATCGGCAAAACCCAGCAGTTTGGTAGTTAAAGAGCGGTTTATGGGGAATGATGAACCATAACCGGCTGCACTGCCCAGCGGGTTTTTGTTTACAATGTTGTAAGCAGCTTTCAATGTTTCTACATCATCTACCAGGCTCTCGGCATAAGCGCCAAACCAAAGGCCGAATGAGGATGGCATCGCCAGCTGAAGATGCGTATACCCCGGATATAAATGGTTTTTATATTCTTCACTTTTTTGCTGAAGCAACTCGAAAAATGTTTCAATGAGGTGAACAAGATTTTCAATTTCATCCCTTAGAAATAATTTTACATCCACCAAAACCTGGTCGTTACGGCTACGGGCAGAATGGATTTTTTTACCGGTATCGCCCAATCTTTCTGTTAATATTAATTCTATTTGAGAATGGATGTCTTCTACTTCCGGGTGAATACTGAAAGTTGATTGCCGGATGCTGTGGTAAATATTTTGGAGTTCTTTAATTATTTGGCCAGCTTCTTCATTTGAGAGTAACCCTACGGAAGCAAGCATTTTACTATGTGCTATACTTCCTAAGACATCGTATGGTGCAAGCATCATATCGAAATTACGATCGTTGCCGACCGTAAAATTTTCTACTGCTTTATTTACATCAATATTTTTTTGCCAGAGCTTCATAATTTGGATGGTGAATAGTGAATGGTCATTGGTGAATTGTGAATGGTCAATGGGCTTAACTGTAAAGTCTTTTGAAAACCAAATTGCTTTTTTTACGCAACAGATTATTTTTTAGCCAGAAACTTTTTATACACTTTATACTTTTTTTACACTTTATACTTTCTTTACTTTTTTTATCCCAGAAAATTTTTTACCTGTGATTCATCAAACGCTGTATCAATTCCACATAAAATTGAATTCCTTCCTCAATATCTTTTACCAGTACATATTCATCTGCACTGTGGCTTTGTGCGCTACTACCCGGGCCACACTTCAATGATGGCAAGGGTATTAAAGCTTTATCTGACATAGTTGGAGAGCCAAATGTTTTTTTACCCAAAGCCATTCCAGCCTGCACTACCGGGTGCAAAATATCAATGAATGACGAACGCAGCCGGGTGCTTCTTGGAATTATTTCGGCTGAAATATTCTCCCTGATAATTTTTATAATTTCCTGATGACTGTATAATTCTGTTAAGCGTATATCCACCACAAAAGTACATTCTGCCGGAATGATGTTGTGTGCTTCATTCAGGGAATGTATTGAGGTTACGGTCATTTTAATTTCGCCGAGCAAAGGAGAAACTTTTGCAAACCGGTAATTTTTAAACCACTCAATAGCCTTCATGGCTTTGTAAACAGCATTATCGCCTTCATCCCTGGCGGCATGGCCGGCCTTACCGTACACTTTACAATCCAGTACCAGCAAGCCTTTCTCTGCAACAGCCAACTGTAGGTCCGTAGGCTCACCAACAATGGCAAAACTATTTGTATGGCTAAAACATTTATTAAAATCTTCGTTTCCAAATAATTTTTCAATACCATCAGCACCACTTATTTCCTCTTCTGCAGTGGCTGCAAAAATAATATTAAACGGTAGATTGTTTTCATTATAAAAAAACACAAAGGTTGCAGCCAGGCTTACCAGTGAAGCCCCGGCATCGGTACTGCCCAGGCCATATAGCTTTCCCTCAATTATTTCTGGGTCAAAGGGATTAATAGTATATGCAGCGTTTGCTGCAATAGTATCATGATGGGAATTTAAAAGTATTGTAGGTTTTGCAGCATCATAGCTGTTATTTATACACCAGACATTGTTTAAGATACGATGGGTGGCGATATTTTTTTTCTTGAAATAATCTTGAATGCAATCAGCAGTGTAAGTTTCATGCCCGCTTAACGACGATATTTTAATGAGCTCTTTTAATAAGCCAATGGCCTCTTCGTAAAGTATATTTATGCGGGACTTATTCATTTACAATGGCAGTGCCTGATTGATGATTAATCAGATTATGAAGGTTTTCAGCCTTACCAATTATCACATTTTGCACGCCAGATTGCAAAGCTTCAAAAGCATTGTCCAGCTTGGGTATCATACCAGAGGATACAATATTTTTTTCTTTCAATTCGCAGTAAGTTCCCCTGTTAATTTTTTCTATATAGCTCCCATCATCTGTTTCTTTCAATAATACGCCGTTTTTTTCAAAACAGTAAAATAAGGATACTTCATACAAATTATTCATTGCCTTAGCAATTTCCCGGGCAATAGTATCTGCGTTGGTGTTTAATAGTAAGCCATTTTTATCGTGGGTAATTGGAGCAATAACCAAGGCTATTTCTTGTTCCAATATTTCCTGAACAAATGTTTTGTTCACTTTATCTATGTCACCAACGAAACCATAATCAAGCCCCGCTGTGCCGACAGAGGAAGCTATGCCCCTTTTATGGGCTTGAATTGCATTACCATCTGCCCCGGTTATGCCAAATGCATTACAATTTTGTGCCTGCAATTTTGCGACAATATTTTTATTTATATACCCGGCATAAACCATAATTGCAACTTTTAAAGTTTCTGCATCTGTAACTCTTCTCCCATCTATTATTTGCTGGGTAATGCCCATTGTTTCGGCGACACGGGTGGCCAATTTGCCACCGCCATGTACCAATATTTTTTTTTCCCGCACTTCAGCAAAATCTTTTAAAAATGAGGAAAGCTTATTTTCATCATCTATAATATTCCCACCAATTTTTATGACATATAATTTCTCCATTTAGCTTTACCTTTTTGACTTTAAGATTTCTGATAACACTGCCTGTGCGGCCCATACCCTATTTGCCCCCTGCTGCGTTACCAGGCTATTTGGCCCATCCAGAACTTCATCACTCAATTCCACATTTCTCCTTACCGGCAGGCAATGCATAATCTTTGCATTGTTGCTAATGGCTAACTTTTCATTTGTAAGCATCCAATCGCTGTAATCACCGGGCATGGCACCGTAATCATATAAAGAACTCCAGTTTTTTACATATACAAAGTCTGCATTATTCAGAGCCTCCTGCTGGTTATGGGTAATTGCAGCGCCTTTGGTAAATTGAGGGTCAAGCGTATACCCCTCCGGGTGCGTAATCACAAAATCGGCCTGCCCCCACGCAGTTATCCATTGGGAAAACGAATTGGCAACACACTGCGGTAGTGGTTTGATATGCGGTGCCCAGGCCAAAACAATTTTGAGTTTTGAATTTTCGGCTTTCAATTTAGCATTTTCCTCTATCGTAATGATATCCGTTAAAGATTGTAAGGGATGCAGCGTGGCACTTTCCAGGCTTACCACCGGCACGCCTGCATATTTTATAAACTGATTGATAATTATTTCTGCATAGTCCTCTTCCCTGTTTTGTAAAGTTGGAAAAGTACGGAGACATAATATATCGAAATAACTGCCCAGCACAGGCGCAG
>JBDSDN010000189.1:0-3058 GCA_039920545.1 Ferruginibacter sp.
CTATGTAATCCACCGTTTCAAAATCCTTTAGAAATTTTGTCGCAACCGCCCTGGCCTCATCCCAAAATCCTGCATTAAATGCCGGTTGACCACAACAGGTCTGATTAGTATTGTACTGAACTTTACAGCCAACTTTTTCCAAAACTTTTACCATGTTAAAGGCAGTTTGCGGGTAAAGCTGATCTATAAAACACGGTATAAAAAGTTGGACATTCATTTACAAAAATTAAACCCTGTCTTAATTAATATTTTAAAAAAACTAAAAATGTACTTACCTATAATGCTGAAAATATCCCATGTTGTGCGGAGATTTTTACGAATTTGGAATACTTTTGAAAGAGTTTGAAAGGTTTATCATTTTTAAAGCTGTCACAGCTGCTTCCTCCCCTTTGTGCCCATGCTTTCCCCCGGTTCTTTCGTCGGCCTGCTTTTGGTCATTTACTGTAAGAACTCCAAAGATTGTAGGAATAGGTAATAATAAATTAAGCTGGGTAATACCATTAGTTACGGCATTACACACATACTCAAAATGAGGAGTGTCACCTTTTATGATACAACCCAACGCAATAAAAGCCTGTGGTTTTTCTGCTTTATATTGGTGGTTTTCCCAGTAATTTTTAATTGCAAAAGTTATCTCCACAGCGCCGGGCACCTGTATAATTTTTATACAAATCTCTTTCTCCGCTAAAATTTTGACGCAACCCTCTTCCAGCATATCGACAACATGAGCATTCCATTCGGTCCGCACAATTACTATACAGGCATCCTTATTTATTGGGATGCCTGAAGCACTAATAATTTGAGGGGAACTCTTGGACATAAATATTTAATTGAGAATACCCATTTTTGCAAGATGTTTATCTACTTCTCCACCCTGCACCGTGGGGTTGGTTGGATATTTATCTTTTAACTGCTGATACAGTTCTATGGCTTCTTTAGATTTGCCCAAATACTCTGCATAAGAAGCGGCAGTCAATAATGCATCAGCAGCTAGCGCTTCATCTTTTTCATTTACAGCAGAAACTGCTTTCCTGTAATAGCTTAGTGCATCGTCAGTTTTCTTTTGCTCTGCATATGCATGCCCCAGCATTATATAGGCCTTACTTTGAACTTGTGATGCGCCATTACCATCAAACTCTTTAAGGTATCTAATTGCCTTCTCAAATTCTTTTATTTGGAGGTAGCTTGCACCTGCCATATAGGTAGCCCGGTTGGCCGCATCTGTGCCGCTGTAATTATTAATAACTTTTAATAAACCGGTGACACTTCCGCCTTCAAAATTTCCGCCATTTAAGACAATATTTACAGAGTCTTTACTAAATCCAGCAGTTGACATTTTATCAAATAAATTTTCTGCCGGAAAAATAACTTCACTGGCTTTCTTTTCTTTTGGAACTTTTACCAGGTTTTGGTAACCAAAAAAGCCCGCTAACGCTAATATAATAACCCCGCCGATATATAGAACCGGTTTACTGTAATTTGCCCAAAAACCTTTTGCCCTCAATATAACATCATCATTCCGTACAGGGGCAGTGTCTACTTGTTTCTTCTCTAACATTTTTATTATAATTATTATTGATTAAGCCAGGGTTAATGACGGGTTAATTAAAAAGAAAAGGTTTTATTGTATTTGCGATTTACATTTTAATCTGTAATGAAAGGGTAATCCGCCTGGGCATATACATCTTTTAAAAGTTCATCATCATTGGGCCAGGGGCTTTCCTCTGCAAATTTTACGCTTTCTTCAACTTCCAGTTTAACTCTTTCGTTTATGGTTTCAATATCCTTCTCACTTAATTTAAATTGGGTTGTCAACGTTTTTAAAACTTTTTCTATAGGGTCTTTTTCCTTATATTCTTCTAACTCTTCTTTGGTTCTATACTTTTGAGGATCACTCATACTGTGACCTTTATAGCGGTAGGTTTTTATTTCCAGTAAGGTAGGTCCACCTTTTTCCCTGGCACGGGATACTGCTTTTAATACCGCATTGTGCACAGCTTCCGGGCTCATACCATCAACAGTATCTGCAGGCATTTCGTAAGCATCTGCTAATTTATAAATATCTAATACTTTGCTGGTTCTTGCAACCGAAGTCCCCATTGCATAATGATTATTCTCGCAAATAAATACGACGGGTAAATCCCAAAGCATTGCCATATTAAAAGTTTCATGCAGCATCCCCTGCCTGGCAGCACCATCGCCAAAAAAACAAAGCACAACATTTTTGGTACCCCGGTATCTTTCAGCAAAAGCTAAGCCGGCACCTGTACCTATCTGCGCACCTACTATGCCGTGACCACCAAAGAAATTTTCTTTTACACCAAAAAAGTGCATGCTTCCACCCTTTCCTTTACTGCATCCGGTGGCTTTACCAAATAGCTCTGCCATACAGCTTTTTGCCGTAACTCCTTTCGCAATTGCCAAAGCATGATCCCGGTAAGCAGTTATAAATTTATCATCAGCATTAGTAGCTGTCATACAACCTGCAGCAACGGCTTCCTGCCCGATGTACAAATGGCAAAAGCCACGTATTTTTTGCATGCCATATAACTGACCGGTTTTTTCTTCGAACCTGCGTAGCAACAGCATAAGTTCGTACCAATACAAATAAGTTTCTTTAGAAAATTTTGTAGCCAATGCCGTAAAATTTAGGCGGCAAAGATAAGGGAGAAAACACAAAATAGTTTCATCAGCAGATAGATACACGGAGGACACTGCAAACACACTTAAAAACGGTTAAAGAAAAGCCAATCATAAGTGCTGATTTCCATATACCAGAAATATCTGGAATAATTTGTATAATCAGTGTCATCCTTGTTTCTATGCGTAGTGTTAGTCATTATCTTGCAGTCAGGATGTTGCAACTTTCTAAAATAATAATTACCCATTTTAAAAATTACGAAGTAAGATCGTTCGATTTCACTGAAAAAGTAGTGGGTATTTGCGGTTTAAACGGTAAAGGAAAAACCAATCTCCTGGATGCGATTTATTATTGTTGTTTTACCAAAAGTTATTTTGCCGGCACTGATTTATTAAATATTGGTTTTGCTAAAGAAGG
>JBDSDN010000190.1:0-20284 GCA_039920545.1 Ferruginibacter sp.
GGAAATGGAGCTACCATAAATTTTGATGGGCCATGGGCAGGTGTGCGGTCGGGTGTATGCATTGGGTTTAGCTTTTAACAAAATGGATTAAAGGCAGTTATTCTACCACAAAACCTGAATCAGGCATATCCATTTATTTTATTCAGAGGCTTCAAAGGATACAAAGGAGCTTCCCGGAAAGATGGAACTACCACCAGTAATTTTTTCGAAGGAACTATTAATGGAAACAATGAATTGATAGATGCATCATAAATAAATCCATCGCTACACCTTCAGGGGATAATTTAGCAGCAACATTTCTAGATGGTAATGGCTCTACGGTTACGGTAAAAGGAAAAAGAACCTTTTAAAAATATTTGAGTCAATAAGCAAACCCTATAGACTTGCTTTATATCAAAAACCTTGTTATACAAAAACGAGGTTTTTTTTATTTAGGCTTTATCTTTACGCCTATTTTAAAATATGAAAGTAATAGACTATATAAACCAGGCCACAGAAACGCTTATTTCTTTTGAGATTCTTCCACCATTAAAAGGTAAAGGTATTCACTCTCTTTACCAGCACCTGGATCCCCTGATGGAATTTAAACCTTGCTATATAAATGTTACTTACCATCGTAGCGAGCATGTATTTAAGAAAAAAGCGGATGGCACTTTTGAGAAAGTAGTGGTTCGCAAAAGGCCCGGAACAGAATCTATTTGTGCAGCAATCATGAATAAATATAACGTAGATACGGTACCGCACCTCATCTGTGGCGGATTCAGTATAAACGAAACGGAAGATGCCCTGATTAATCTGAATTATCTTGGCATTGATAATGTTTTGGTGCTTAGGGGAGATGCTGCAAAGAATGAAACCAGTTTTGAATCTGAACCCGGCGGCCACAAATATGCCATTGATTTATTAAAACAGGTAAATAATTTAAATGCCGGTATTTACCTGGAAGAAGATTTAAAAAATACCAACAAAACAAAATTCTGTATTGGCGTGGCGGGCTACCCCGAAAAACATTTTGAAGCCCCTAACATGGATTCGGATTTGCAATACCTGAAACAAAAAGTAGATGCCGGTGCAGATTATATTGTTACGCAAATGTTTTTTGACAATGCAAAATATTTTTCATTCGTAAATGCCTGCCGGGAAATTGGAATTACGGTGCCTATCATTCCGGGCTTAAAGCCGGTGTATAATAAAAAGCAACTGACTATTCTCCCAAAAATATTTCACATTGATTTGCCGCCTGCACTTTCTGCTGAAATGATTAAATGTAAATCGGATGAAGAAGTAGAAAAAGTGGGGACAGAGTGGTTACTCCAACAATCTAGGGAACTTAAAAAAGCAGGAGTTCCGATATTGCATTATTATACACTTGGTAAACCAAATATTGTGGCTAATGTGGTGAGTAATTTGTAAAAAAAAACCTCCCTGGTAAAGAGAGGCTCTTGGTTACTTTATGAAGTTTTTTTATCTCCCCAAAGGAATGCCCAGAGAAATACTTACCGTACGATATTTATTTTTATCGTCAGTATTATTATTGCTTTGTGTTGAATTAATTTTTGCTAATCCCAGCCCATAATTAGCTTTGATAATTACTTTTTTTAAATCGAATCCCCCGCCAAAATTTGCTCCAAAATCAAATCGTTTTAATTTATCATAAGCCGCATCATCCTGTTGAGAAGTAAAGGGATCATCATTACTGAATTTAATGTCGGATTCAGAAGACGACGTAAGGGGACCTAATTTACTTTCTGTTTTGGATTTACCTCCTACACCTATAGCTACGTACGGACCAACATTAAAAAATAAACCGGTTTTTTTCTCTAACGGCACATTAAAAACAAGGTTCAGTGGCACTTCCAAATACAATGGGTTGAATTTTGATTTCACATAATCGTTTCCACCGTTAAAATAGGTTTCTGCTTTTGCTCCTTTACCGGAAAGTAGCAGGCCGGTCTCAAGGTCAAGTATTTTAGATAACCCAAACCGGGAGATAAAGCCAACATTAAAAGTAGTAAGCAAATTATTTTTTTCTGTTTGGCCACTATTTGTTGTTGTAATGTTTGCAAGATTCACACCACCCTGAACATAAAAAGTTTGGGCATTTACCATGCTGCAGATACCTGCAAGCACAATGAAGGTTGATAATTTTCTCATAGTGTTTTTTTTAGTTAACAAATATTAGTTACGGGTTTCAGTTTTGTTTATTCCTGGAGAATAAAACAAAGTTTATATGCGGAATGCGATAAATCAAAAAGTCTGCCAACAGCGGTAGGCTATTGTAATTAAAGAAACCAGTTACAGGGGTTTTAATTGTTTAAATAAATTTTCATTTATTTTCACCGGGTATTTTAATTTTAGCTGTGCCAGCCAGTTTTGTTCTAATACATTCTGATAATCATTAATAACAAGGCCTTTGGCATCATCAAAACTTCTTTGAAGATTGGCTTCGTAAACCTGCAGGTATTTTACAAATGAGGCTGATCCATCAGAATTTGTTACAACAGGTGAATAAGAATCTTTTACCGGGTTTGGATTAAAATTTGTGCCTAAAATTTGTGCCAGTTCATATCTTCCGCTATCTGCCTGAACTGTCGAATTACTTTCTACCGCAATCGTTTTCCAGTATTGACCGCTTTTTAAAGCGGCCATAGTTTCGTCTGCAATTTTTACAGAACTACAGTTAAAAATTAATAAATCTGCACTTGCAGCCCATTGATACTTTATTTTATTGGCAGTATAATATTTAAGCAAACCGGCGCTGTCAGTCGTGGCTTTGTTCCATACATTCTGCTCCATAATTTCAAAAAGCATATTACCTTCTTTAAATTCCTGCATCTGGATTTTAAATTCCGGGTTATATTTTTCCAGGTCTTTTTTGTAATAATCAACCGCAATAAAAGGGATAAATTTTTTCCAGAGTTGCCGGATGGTTTCCCCCTTATTCAGGTCCTGGCTGGTATGATATTCTCTTATATACATTAACCACTCGCTGCCTTTTACAAGGCCATTAGTAAATGTGGCTATAGTTTTTTTACTTATTGGTAAATCCTGGCTGGGACGTAAGCTATTATTTTTAACAACACTATCTGCGTAGCGGTATAAATCATCTTCTGAGACGCCCGGCGATTTTTTAAAGCCGGTTTTTATTACAATCTCATTTGCAAATTTTTCTTTTTCAATTTTTATTCTTGCATCCTGCAGAATTTGCTGTTTTATAGAAAACTGGAATGTTTCATCTGTGTTGTTTACCGGGGTTGGAGTAAAGCTCAATCGCTTTACAATATGATAGCCAAATTCAGTAGCAAAAGGTTTAGTCATTTGCCCATCATTTTTTATTTTCAGGATTTCGTTTTCAAAAGTAGCCGAGTATTTTCCGGTTCCAAATTCCGGCAACTCGCCTTCAGTTAAATAAGTTAATTTATCATTACTAAATGCTTTAGCTGCAGCGCCAAAGGACAAACCATTCTGCAAAAGTCCATAAACAGAATCAGCATTTTTTTTGACTGCTTCCCTTACATCCTCATTTGCCCCCGGTGGAAATGAAAATAATATCTGGGCAACTTTCCATCTGCCAGGGCTAGCTCTCTCTTCCAGGTTTTTAAAAATATGCCAGCCTTTTTTTGATTGGTAAGGTAAGGTTACTCCTCCCGGTTTAGTCCCATAAATAATATTTTCGTATTCATAAGGCACAGTGAACACGGTGATAAACCCTAAATCTGATTGTTTTGCAGTACCGGCATTTGTTGCTATGGCATTATAATTATCATTGCCCGACTTTAATTGTTTGTATATATTATTAATCGCATTAAATGCTTCAAGCGTATCAGCAGGTGTAGCCGTAGGAGAAATGGGTACGAAGAAATGCAAAACATGAATATCTTTCTGACTTCTTGTAAAAGCTTCTGCCTGTAATTTTTTCATTCCTTTATCATCACTCAAATAATTTTCAATTATCTGGGTGCGAAAATTATCTACATCATAGACTATCTGCGGTAAAGTATCTATTCGTTGGGCCTCAGCAGCTTTTACCTTCAACTTAAAATTTGTGTATAGCTCTGCATATTCTTTTAAAGACTTTTCTTTATCGGCCCCTGCTGGTTTATTTTTATTATAAGCACGCAAAAATTCTTCTTTACTGATGGTGCTGTTACCGTATGATATTAATGTTTGCGCCGGCACTACAAATGCAGCGAAGCTGAAGGCCAGCAGCAAGTAAACTTTTTTCATGTAAGGCTTTATTTAATAACTAAGATTAACTTTTTTTAGTGCTATTAATTTTCAAAAGTAAAAATTCATTCAATTGCTGCCAGCTTAGTTTTTTGCCAATAATTCTTTTGTCTTTATCAAGTAAAAAAAGAGTAGGCGTAAGGGTAACATCAAACAATTGCCTGAAGCCGGGTTTTTGTGCTGCTGCTGCCGCCGCAGCCATCTCCGGTGTTTCATAAACGTTTTCCCAATCTCCCAGATTGTGCAATTGAATATATTTAAGCCAGGCAGATTTATCATTTTCGGTTAACACTGCATAAATTTTCACATTATTCCGGTGCCAGCTTGCCCGGTAAATAGAATCAATTTTAGGCAACTCTTCCTTGCAGTGGCCACAGTTTGGATCCCAAAAAACCAGCACTGTATAAGCTGCGTTTACATCATACAAGGCTAAGGGTTTACCGGCTGTGTCCAGCATTTCTATGTTAGCAGCTTTTTCCCCAATGAGGTTTGCCATCTGCATGTATGCCCGCCTGGAAATGATCTCCAGTTGTTTTTGATTGAGCCAACTGGTTAAGCCTTTGCTGTGATACTTTTCAAATAAATGAACAAATACAGCATCCTGCCCCATGTATTTAGGGTTAAGATATTCATCAGTAAGCCAGTTTAATAAATACTTATACATTTCCGGGGCAGTACGTGCCAGCAGTAATTTATAATCAAGATCTTTTATTATGCTATCAGCTGCCTGGGGCATTACCTCCCGGTAGTAGCGTTCCAGGCGTGGTAAAAAAAATGGCGTGCGAATGATCCGTTCGTCCATAAACGTTATACCATCCCAATAATGCTGTTTATAAAAATTATAATTGTCCACCGAATCCTGAAGGGTGCGGGGGAGTTTTGTTGGCAGTGCCGGTTCTTTCATTGCACTAAGTAAAGATGCCATCATAGAAGTTGGCTGAGTTTTAATAATTTCATTTCTGTACGCATTTAATTCATTGTTATACCGGTTATAATTCATCTCATGAAATAAAGAATCTTTAGCAGATGTTGCCTGCCGGTACGCATTTTTTTCCTGCGTCAGTTTTATTCCTTTGGCATTTACAAACTGTTGATATTGCTGGAAAAGGATATTTTCTTTAGAACCGGAAACACTCATGTTTGCCAGGTTTGTAGTATCCGCTTTTATGCTTATATGTTGCTCTTTATCCAGTAAAAAATCAGCTGAAAAATTTTTGCCCGGGAAAACGATAGCGTAAATACCACCGGGCAATGTATTTGTTCCTTTAAAAACAGCTATTCCCTTATTGCTGGTGGCCGCAGAGTCCTGCACACTAAAGTTACTTCCGCCGCTATGGAAAGCTAAATATGCAATGCCTGATTTATAATTGCTTTCTACAGTAACCTGGTATCCCTGAGCCTGGGAATTAAGGCAGGTGAAATAAAAAAGGGCAACGGTAAATAAAAATTTTCTCATGACGGTAAAAAAGTAAACAAATGTATTAAAAAAGCCCGTTAATACTAATTTACGGCAGTATTGAACAGAAAAATTACATAGCATTAACAAACTGGGAACAAACATTAAACAATTAATTTTGCCCGGTGAGTAAAAAAAACAAAAAGGTAATACTGGAGAATATTTTAATAGCTGATTATGCAGCCGAAGGCAAAGCACTGGCCAGGGTAGATGGTAAAGTTATTTTTATTGAAGGCGCCGTACCCGGGGATACTGCTGATGTACTCCTCACAAAAAATAAAAAAGATTGGGCAGAAGGCAGGGTCTTGAAAATGCTTAAGCTTTCAGCGGAAAGGGTACAACCATTCTGCCGGCATTTCGGCATTTGCGGTGGCTGTAAATGGCAAATGCTTCCCTACGAAAAACAATTGGAGTATAAACAGCAGGAGGCTACACAGAATTTAAAGCGTATTGGAAAATTGGCTGACATTGAAATTTTACCTATCGCTCCCGCACCTGGTATAGTTCATTACAGGAATAAACTGGAGTTTACTTTCAGTAATAAAAGATTTTTATTACCAGTAGAAATTACAGGGGATGCAGTAGTCTTTCAACAGGCTGCCCTGGGCTTTCACGTACCCCGGATTTTTGATAAGGTGCTTGACATTTACGAATGCCACCTGATGGACGATGTAAATAACATCATTAGAAATTCTATACGTGACTTTGCCCTGGCCAATCAATTTTCTTTTTATGATATTAAAGAACATACCGGCTGGCTCCGCAATATTATTATCAGAAATTGCAGTACCGGGGAACTGATGGTGAATGTGTGCATGAATTACGATCAGGAAACCGACCGGGTAAAATTGTTAGATTATTTATTAGAAGTGGTGCCGGCCATAACAACTTTATTGTATACTATTAATCCAAAATGGAACGATAGTATTCACGATTTACAACCCCAGGTTTATTATGGTAGCGGGTTTGTAACAGAAACCCTGGAAGATTTTTCATTCAGAATAAGCCCCAAATCATTTTTTCAAACCAATACAAAACAGGCAGAAAAACTGTACGGTGTTGCCCGTGATTTTGCCGGGCTTACGGGAACAGAAATAGTTTATGACCTTTATTGCGGCACGGGAAGCATCGGCATTTTTTTGAGTAAGCAGGCAAAAAAAATTATTGGCGTAGAGCTGATAGCAGAAGCTATTGAGGATGCTAAAATAAATGCCGCTCTCAATAATATAACCCACGCACAATTTTTTACAGGTGATGTTATCAAAATATGCGATGAAGATTTTTTTGCGGCACACGGCCGACCTGATATTATTGTTACGGATCCGCCACGGGCAGGTATGCACGAAAAATTAATAAACAAATTACTGGAAATTGAAGCACCCAAAATTGTGTATGTCAGTTGTAATACAGCCACCCAGGCCAGGGATATAGCTTTGCTAAGTGAGAAGTACCAGGTGCAAAGAGTGCAACCGGTAGATATGTTTCCACATACGCATCACATAGAATGTGTGGCGTTGCTTTCTTTAAAATAGTCTAAGTAGATGGATTCACTGATGACACTGGTTAAGCAGATGTTCACAGATTTTTTATTTGTGAGACCGGTATGTTCAGCTTCTTAGATTATGGATTCACTGATGACACTGGTTAAGCAGATTTTCACAGATTTTTTGTTTGTGAGACCGAATGGTCATATTATTAGAATTATGGATTCACGAATGATACGGATTATAAAGATTTTCACAGATTTTTTGTTTGTGATACCGAATGGTCATATTATTAGAATTATGGATTCACGGATTACACGGGTTAAAAAGATTTTTACGAATCCGTTTTTATCCGTGCCTTCTGATTCATCCGTGAATCTATCCAGCGCAAAAATAACTTTTTCAAATTTTTAAGAACCTCCTCCTGGCAGGAAAAAAAGACGAGCGCATTAATCCACTAACTTTGCCGCATGGCATTCGGACAAATCTCTCAAAGGGTAACCCCCGTAGTTTTAAACCTCATTATCATTAATATCCTTGCCTATTTTGCCCAGGTAGCTTTTGGCGGCAGCAGCGATTTGAACAATGTAAATGATTTATTTGCTTTGCACCATTACCGGTCAGAGGTATTTAAACCACATCAACTGGTAACACATATGTTTATGCATGGCAGTATTTTTCACTTGCTTTTTAATATGCTGGCCTTGTGGATGTTTGGGACAATGATAGAAAGAGTTTGGGGCCCAAAAAGATTCCTGGTGTTTTATTTCATCTGCGGTATTGGGGCTGCTTTGGCACAAATGGGTTCTTATGCCTTTGAATTCTGGCAGATAGATCACAGCATTCTTAGCAGTGAATTTAATGAACAATACCAATTGGCTTTGCGTATTGGCTGTACAGTAGGTGCATCAGGTGCTATCATGGGGATACTTGCGGCTTTTGGGTATTTATTTCCAAATACCCAACTCTTTATTATGCCTATCCCGTTTCCGGTAAAAGCAAAATGGGCCGTTTTAGGCATAATTGCCCTGGATGTATTTGGCGGAATTTCTAAAGTACAGGGCGATAGTATTGCCCACTTTGCCCATGTAGGCGGGGCATTAATTGGCTTTTTAATCGTCTTGTATTGGAATAAAACCAACAAGCAAACATTTTATTAACCTACAGCTTTTACATATTACTGCTGTACTTTTATAGGCTCAATAATAACATGGGAGAATCTGACAGATACCAGGAATATAAAAACAAACGCCGCAATAGGTTTGGTATTTCATTCGGTGACGATAGCAACGCACTCATGAACCTTTTTGTGCTGAACGTTATTTTTTTTCTTATTTTAATGTTAGTGCAGGTCTCTTACCTGGTTTACGACCAAACCCAGCAACTCTTTAATTCCCAGGTATTGGAATGGTTTGCGTTGCCTGCCAATCTTACAAAACTAAGTGAACGTCCGTGGGTTTTTATTACTTACATGTTTAGCGACAGTGGTAGTAATTTTATACGGCTTATCAGTAATATGCTTTGGCTGTGGAGCTTTGGTTTTTTATTGCAGCAAATGACCGGCAACGATAAAATAATTCCTATCTACATCTACGGAGGTATTTTCGGCGGTATCGTTTTTATTGCTGCCAATTATTTTATTCCGTCTCTGCAGCCCCATATAAATAATGCCTACCTGCTTGGCGCCAATACCGGTACAATCGCAGTAGCCATGGCAACGACGACACTTTCTCCAAATTTCAAATTTTTTACGATGATCCGTGGGGGCATATCCATATGGATACTCATGGCCATCTATTTATTAATCGATTTTTCAGGTGTAGCCGGTTTAGGTGCAGCCTACAGCTTATCGCATTTAGGCGGTGCCCTGGCTGGTTTTTTGTTTGTTGTTTTTTTAAGAAGGGGAAAAGATGGCAGCGTGTGGATGAACAACTTTTACAGTTGGTTCATTAATTTATTTAACCCTAATAAAAAAGGCCACAACACTTCAACAAAAGAAAAACTTTTTTACAATAAGGGCAACCGGGCACCGTATAGTAAGGCAGCTATAATCACGCAACAAAGGGTTGATGAGATTTTAGATAAAATTAACCAGAAGGGTTATCATTTTTTAACCGGCGAAGAAAAGGATATTTTAAAAAAAGCGGCCGAAGATGAAAATTTATAAACACTTAATATTTTTCTAAAAAAGTAAATATCTTTTTGGCTGTCAGCTTTCGGTTAGTTATTCAACAATATCCCGGGCTCTCCGCTATACCTTCACCGCCGTTGGCGGTTCGGTGCCGCTTCTATCCCGCAGCTCCTCAGCGGTAAAACATTTTTGATCAGCTTCTGGTATTTTGATTCTTTTTTTCTTCTACTGCCATTTCACTAAATGACCATGGGCCATTCCCTAAAATTAAAAAACAAATCAGCAGCACCAGCACCAGCACCGATGTAAACATTTCTGTGGAAGGTACCGGCAGACTGCCTGAAGAAGTATTAAGTAAAATAACAGCGCCAATAAGAATGGGTAATTGCAGCAGGCAGGCCAGCCGGGTGTGCAGGCCTATTGCTATTAATAAGCCTCCCATTAAATGTACAATTACAATAAATTGTCCCACTAATACCAGGCTAAAAGAACCTCCACCCATATTTCTCATAAGGCCCATGAGGGAACTCATGTTCATAAGAAAACTAATCCCTTTATATATCAGAAATACTCCTAAGGCTACCCGGATTATATCAAGCCATTTGGAGTGGTGACTGTCACCCCATAACTCTAAACGTTGCAGGTAATTCATAATTTATAGTTTAAGTATTATAAAAGAGCTGTATAAATTTAAAGTATATTCCCTGCTTTTGCAATGTATATTTTCTGTTTAACCTCCGGCAATGAGGCATAAAAAAAATATGTTTTTTAGGCTATCTTTATTGGATGTCTTATCATTCATTCAGAAGGTTTACCAAGGGGGTTATTGTCTTGTGCAACGTAGCTGTGGTCATCTTTTTTTTAATAGGCTGTTATGGTGCCTGGTTTAAGCCCCGACCCTTTTGGTTTGTAGGATTTGTGACCTTGGCTGCGCCCTATCTTTTATTATTGATGGCCGGTTTCCTTATCTTTTGGCTTTTAGTAAAGCCACGCTTTATATTTATCAGTTTGCTGGGTATCGCTTTGGCGTGGCGTCCCTTACACCAATTGGTTGCTTTACGTTGGCCGGTGAATTTTACTCTTGTAAAGCACCCCGCTAATCTAAGGGTGATGAGCTGGAATATTGAACACTTTGATATCCTGGAACATAAAACCCACCCTGAAAAGAAACAACAAATGATTGATTTAATAAATCAATATTTACCAGATGTGGCCTGTTTCCAGGAAGTTGTAGGTAGCGATAGTTTTCCTTCTGCAATAAATTATGTGCCGGATATTTCCCGCAAGCTTGCCCTGTCTAATTATTTTTTTTCTTATAATAAAAAACTTGATTTTGATGGGAAGCATCATTTTGGGCTTATTATTTTTTCAAAGTATCCGGTTATCAGCCAGCATACGATGAGTTATGCACCCAATGATTATAATTCAATTTTTCAATATATAGATATTGTCAAAGATGCAGACACCATAAGGATTTTTAATATTCACCTTCAATCGCTGAGGTTTACTGAAGGTAATTTGCAATACATAAATGCTTCATTAAAGGATGAAGCTGATCTTCAAAAATCCAGGAGTGTTATTGCAAAATTTAAAAAAGGATTTTTAAACCGCCAGGTACAAAGCGACAGGATAAAAAAAGCAGTTGACGAAAGTCCTTACCCGGTAATTGTCTGTGGCGATTTTAATGATGTGCCCAATAGCTATGCGTATAGTACCATTGGCAAAGGGCTTAAAAACACTTTTACAGAAAAGGGCTCAGGTATTGGCCGCACCTTTTACAGCATATCCCCTACCCTGCGAATAGATAATATTTTTACTGACAAAAGATTTACCATAGAACAGTTTGTACGGATCAAGAAAAAATTAAGCGACCATTTTCCGATTGTGAGCGATGTATTTTATGAGAAATAATTAAATTTTTTTTATATTGCAGTTGATGCTGTTTTACACTTCTCCAACTTATTTGTATTTATGCTGTTGCCTTGTGGCAATGCTTAATATCTTTGTGCCGGCGGCACCTGCGTTAACAACGCTTAATGAAACAAATACAGTTTAAACAGAACGGGTTGAATAATGGTATATCGTACAAGAGTGCGACGCCAATGAAGCTGAACTAGAACTTCTGCCCGGCTCAAAAAAAAATTTAATGTCATTAAAAATTTATAATTCTTATACCAGGCAGAAAGAGGAATTTAATTCCATCACGCCAGGCCATGTGGGTATGTATGTGTGCGGCCCTACAGTGAGTGGCGAAAGCCACCTGGGCCACGCCAGGCCTTACATTACATTTGACGTGGTATTTCGCTACCTGAAGTACAAGGGCAATAAGGTTCGGTACGTACGGAATATTACTGATGCGGGCCATTTTGAAGAAGAGGGCCGGGAGGCAGAAGATAAAATTTCTAAAAAGGCCTTGCTGGAAAAACTGGAGCCGATGGAACTCGTGCAGAAATATACCAACCTGTATCATTGGGCCATGAAGGAATTTAATAATATAGAGCCGACAATTGAACCGACGGCAACCGGCCATATTGTGGAGCAGATAAATATGATTGAAAAAATTATTGAAGAAGGATATGCTTATGAAGCCCAGGGCTCAGTTTATTTTGATGTAAAAAAGTATGCAGCTTCACATGATTATGGCAAGCTTAGCGGAAGAATTATTGAGGACTTGCTGGAGACAACCCGTGACCTTGACGGGCAAGTAGAAAAAAAAGATCTTGCCGATTTTGCATTGTGGAAATCTGCAGCCCCGGAACACATTATGCGTTGGAAAAGCCCATGGGGAGAGGGTTTTCCCGGCTGGCATATAGAGTGCTCGGCCATGGCTACAAAATACCTGGGGCCACAGTTTGATATCCATGGCGGCGGCATGGACCTGCTTTTTCCGCACCACGAAAGTGAGATTGCGCAAAGCACAATTTGCAACCATGAAGCACCGGTAAAATACTGGATGCATAATAATATGATCACCATTAATGGCCGTAAAATGGGCAAGAGCTACAACAACGTTATTAAACTAACGGAGTTGTTTAGTGGCAATCATCCTTTGCTTACGCAACCTTTTCATCCTATGGGGGTGCGGTTTTTTATTTTACAAAGTCATTACCGGAGTACGCTTGATTTTAGTAATGAAGCATTGATAGCAAGTGAGAAGGCTTTTAAGCGTTTGTGGGAAGCATATGAAACCCTGAAGAATTTGGAAGTAGGCAGTAATACGCTGGCAGAAGATGCAGAATTAGAAACAAAAGTTTTGCAGTGGCTGAATGAACTGGAAGTATTTATGGATGATGATTTCAGTACACCGAGGGTTTTGGCAAATATGTTTGAGCTGGCACCCATTATTAATTCTATAAAAGACGGATTGATAAAAGCCAGTGCAATCAGCAGCACTACTTTGTATTTGATGAAAGATAAATTTAAGATTTTCCTGGAAGATATTCTGGGATTAAAAGCTATATCAATTGCAGATAATGAAATGCTGCACGGAATTATGCAATTGCTGATAGATATTCGCAAGGCATCTAAAACTAAAAAAGACTTTGTCACGTCTGATAAAATAAGAAACAAGTTAAACGAAATCGGCATTCTATTAAAAGATGAAAAAGATGGAGGGATGAGCTGGGGAGTAGAATAGTAAATAGTCAATTAGAAAGTTGTCAACCTGAGCTTGTCAAAGGCAGGTTAAAAGAAACAATTAAAAATTATGCAAACGGTAATTTTAAAAACATTTGATAATTATTTCTCCGCAAATATTACGCTTACCCGTTTGCAGGATGCAGGCATACATTGTTACCTTAAAGATGAGTATACAGTAACCATTGATCCTATATTAAGCAATGCTATCGGCGGCATAAAACTGGCTGTGGATACTGCCGATGCTGCAATTGCGGCAAAAATGCTGGCCCAGTTTGATGAAGAATATACCAGGTCTGCCTTATGCCCCGTTTGTAATAAAAATGAAATTATGCTGGTGGCCAAACCCGGAGTTACCAATTTTTTAACCGCCATGTTTACCTGGCTATTTAGCAGCTATGCCGTTGCCGCAGAAAATATTTACCAGTGCCAGCACTGTGGCTACGAAAGTAAAGTACTCCCAGAAAATACCGCTGCATATAACTAACTTTCACTTATAAGATGAAAAAGATTGCCATGATACCTGCCCGTTATGCGGCAACCCGGTTTCCTTTTAAATTGATGCAGCCATTAGGCAATAAAACCGTCATCCGTCATACACATGATAATACTTTGGCTACGACATTATTCGATGAAGTAATAGTAGTAACTGATCATGAAGTGATATTTAATGAAATAATTAACCATGGAGGCAAAGCAATTATGAGCACCGGGCAGCATGAAAGCGGGAGTGACCGGATAGCTGAGGCCGTGGCAGAAATGGAGGTGGCTATTATTGTAAATGTGCAAGGTGATGAGCCCTTTGTAAAAAAAGAACCATTACAAAAATTGTTAGCCGCTTTTGATGATGAACAAGTACAAGTGGCTTCGCTGATGAAAAAATTTAGGGATATGGAACCGGTTAAAAACCCTAATTATGTAAAAGTGGTTGTAGATAAAAACAGCAATGCACTTTTATTCAGCCGGAGTGTAATCCCTTACCTGCGGGACGAAACATTATCCCCTGTTTATTATGAACATATTGGTGTGTATGCTTTTAGAAAACAGGCATTATTGAATTTTACGAAATGGCCCACTGCAAAAAATGAACTGGTAGAAAAGCTGGAGCAGCTTCGCTACCTGGAAAACGGGGTAACAATAAAAATGGTAGAAACAGATGAAACTACTGTGAAGATTGATGTGCCGGAAGACCTGGATGCGGCAGAAAATTATTTAAAAACTACTTTTAAGAATCGCTAAATAATAATCCTGAATTTTATTTGTAAACAAGGTTTAAAACCCCAGAGTATTGATCGGTGTATTTTAATACCGTCTGCCGCACCTTAAAAAAATATTAAGTGGGGCAACTGGATAAACTCCAAAATAACTATCATTAAATAATTGTCCCCGAAAAATATTATTTATCGTTGTAAGGAAACTTTTTAGAAGCATTACGCATTAATGCATTTACGAGGTTGTCGGTATTGCTTCCTACCGACCCAGCTGCAGTGAAATCATATTTCCAGACAAGGTCACCTTTTTTTGCTTCATTAATACCAATAGAAATTTGCACATCATTTGTACTGCCCCCGCTACCGAGTAGAAGGCTTAAAGCTACTGCAGCGCCATCGCTCATGGGCTTTTTCATAGAAACCTTAGAAGAGATAATCGCATCCACCCCCAAAAGTTGTGCAAGTTCTTCTTTGGTTTTGGCTCTCATACCGGTATATGTAATACCGTTTTTCAGAAGTATTGCATTCGTTTTACTTACATCCTGAAAAGCCACGGTGTATTTAAATTTTTCGCTTCTCCTTAAAAACCAGCTATACATTTTATCCTGGATCGTACGTCCCGTATTTTCTTCTGACTGCTGTAGTTGTTCAACAGTTGTTTTTTTCATTTCGTTTGGCCTTAAGGAAATGCTTACTTCTGCAGGCACAATAGCTACAATTTTATGTGAGGCTGTGCGGTCATCAAAATCCTGGGCTTTATAAATGCTGGGGCCACAACCTGTAGCAACTGCCAGGACAAAGAATGAAAACAAAATCTTTTTCATAAGTTGGGTTTAGTTGATTACAAATATAGACCTGCTAATTAAATAAAGCAGCCGTTTCAGATTTTTTGTAATTTATTTATAGCCAGTTCCAGGGTTTCCTCTTTTTTTGCAAAACAAAAACGCAATACTTTGTTTTCACAGGATGTTTTATAAAATGCTGAAACCGGTATTGTGGCTACACCATTTTCTTTAATAAGCCGTGCTGCAAAATCCTTTTCGTTTTCGTCAGTTATATTTTCATAACTGTATAGTTGAAAATAACTACCATAGGAGGGAAGCGCTTTAAATTTTGTTTGCTGCATTCCGGCCTCAAAAAAATCTCTTTTTGTTTGTAAAAAGCTGCCTAGCTGCAAGTAAGCCTCCCTGTTTTTTAAATATTCTGCCAATGCATACTGTATGGGACTATTGCAGGTAAAGCAGTTGAACTGGTGCACTTTTCTAAACTCTTTCATGAGGGCAGGTGGCGCTATGCAGTAACCCATTTTCCAGCCGGTACAATTGTATACTTTACCAAATGAAAAACAGACAAAGCTCCTCTCATACAACGCTGGATATTTCAGAATAGAAAGATGTTTTTTATCATCAAAAATAAGGTGTTCATAAACTTCATCACTTATAATAAAAATGCCCGTATCCCTGGTAATCTTTGTAAGTTCCTGAAGGTCGTCCTCTGCTAAAATATTTCCACTGGGATTATGGGGCGAATTGATGATTATCGCTTTTGTCTGTGGCGTAATTTTTTCTTTTACCGTTTGCCAATCTATATTATATCCTGGAAATGATAAGGGAATGGGCACAGCTACAGCGCCGTTAATTTCAATATTGGGTAAATAACTATCGTATGCAGGTTCAAAAATAATTACCTCATCTCCTTTCTGTAAAATGGTGGTAAGAGCGGTATAGACAGCATAAGTTCCGCCGGGGGTTATTGTTATTTCATCAGCAGGGCTTATTTCTGCCTGGTATAGCCCCTGAATCTTTTCGGCTATGCGTTCCCGTAACAGAGGCAAGCCATTCATATGTACATACTGGTTGTAATTCTGCTCCATGGCTTTATTTACAAGACTTACCAGGTCTTTACTCATCTCAAAATCAGGAAATCCCTGCCCTAAATTAATGGCATTATGCTCTAAGGCTAAACTGTTTATTAGGGTAAAAATCGTAGTGCCCGCATTCGGTAGTTTACTATTTATGGAGGGTTTCATTTATAGCCTTGTTTAATTTGTCGTACTGCGAAAATCATTTTTTTTCAGCGATTACTATTTATATCTTAAATCGCAAGAATAAAAAATGCATATGCTAAACGTTTTAGAATCTGAACAGGGCTACACCGAGATAAATGAAGTTTAAAGCCTGGGGCGGAAAGGTAAGGCTACAGGTATTTTTCTCCTTTATTGCGTTTAATTTCTGCCACATATTTTTTAATATCCTGCTCTTTATCTTTTTTACAGATCATCAACACATCCTTGGTATCTACAATTATAAAATTATCTAAGCCTTGTAGTACGACAAGTTTTTTATTGCCGGCATGCACCATATTTCTCGTGGCATCTATAATAAAAACATTTTCACCTCCCACGGCATTACCAAGATAATCCTGCTCAAAAATTTCATAAGCGCTGGCCCAGGTTCCTAAATCGCTCCAGCCGAAAGAAGCAGGTATCACATAAACATTATCTGCTTTTTCCATTACTCCATAATCAATAGAAATATTTACGCATTGCGGATAAATCCGTTCAATCGCTGCCGCTTCTTTTTTAGTATTGAAATGTAGTTTCTCTGCATCGAACACTTCATGCATTTCCGGTAAGTGTTTTTCAAAAGCCTTAATAATATTTTTTACCTGCCAGACGAAAATGCCGGCATTCCATAAAAAATCGCCGCTAGCCACAAAGGTTTTTGCCAGTTCCAAATCAGGCTTTTCCGTAAATGTTTTTACTTTAAAAACATTTTCACTCACCGAAAAAGATTCATATTGAATATAGCCATAACCCGTATTGGGGTTAGTAGGTTTTATACCTAGTGTGAGAAGCGCTTTTATATGAGAGGTAAAATGTAATGCAGCCTGGCAGATCTTTTCAAATTCTTCAGCATCCGTTATCAGGTGATCTGCTGGGGCACAAATTAAATTTGCGTTAGGATTGAGCTGGTGCAGTTTATATGAAATATATGCAACACAGGGGGCCGTATTCTTCCTGGATGGCTCACATAAAATATTGGCAGTGTTTAACTCAGGTAACTGTTTTATAACAATCTCCCGGTATTGATCTGCGGTAACAATATATATGTTTTCTGCCGGGATAAATTTTAAAAACCTGTCGTAAGTAGCCTGAACCAGTGTACGGCCGGTATTTAAAATGTCCAGGAATTGTTTGGGATAATCTGTTCGGCTCATGGGCCAAAATCTGCTACCAATGCCGCCCGCCATAATTGCTACAAAATGATTCTTACTCATACTACCAGGTGTGTACGTAAAAAATACGCCTAAATATTTTTACAATGTGTAATCTTTAAATAATGCCTTCTCTTACCAGCTCATGCAGGTGTATGATGCCTGCATATATACCATCTTTAATTGCTACCAACTGACTAATGTTAAAGGAACTCATTTTTTCATATGCTTCTGCTGCCAAAGCATCTGCCTCAATTAGTTTAGGGGAAGTGCTCATTATATCCCCGGCAGTAAGTGTGGCAAAAGAATCATATTTTTCCAGCATGCGCCTTATGTCTCCATCAGTAATTATTCCTATTACTTCCATTTTATCATTGATGACGGCTGCGGCTCCCAATCTTTTTTGAGTTATCTCTACCAGAACATTTTTAATAGCGGTGTCCGTTTTTACATTTGGTTTCTGATCCGGAGAAATTAAATCTGCAACTCTTAAGTATAACTTTTTACCCAATGCCCCGCCCGGGTGGTATTTTGCAAAATCATCTTTTTTAAACCCTTTTGCTTCCATTAAACAAATTGCCAGGGCGTCTCCCATTACCATTTGCGCCGTGGTACTGGTAGTAGGAGCTAAATTATTTGGACAGGCTTCCTGTAGAATGGTACTGTTAATAACAATATCAGCTTTTTCTGCGAGGTAAGATTGCATATTACCCACTAAACCAATCAGGGTATTTCCAAAATTTTTTACCAGGGGGGCCAGCACTTTTATTTCCGGGCTGTCGCCGCTTTTACTAACTACCATAACAATGTCATTTTCCTGTACCATGCCAAGGTCCCCGTGAATAGCATCAGCAGCATGCATAAAAAGAGACGGTGTACCGGTACTGTTCATAGTAGCTACTATTTTTTGAGCAACTATAGCACTTTTACCTATGCCGCTTATTACCAGCCGGCCTTTACAGGCTGTAAGCTGGTTCACAGCCTTAATAAAATTCTCATCAATATACTGAGACAGGGCTTCAATTGATTTTGCCTGTATATCTATGGTGCGTTTTGCACTTGTGGTAATGATGCTCATTTGTATAGGCGCAAACCTACTTTAATTCGGCTGAAATGCAAAGATATTGGCATCAGTCACCCCCCTGCTGTATAATAAATAGATTATATATTTTGAAGTATTTTATTTACCTTAATTCAGATTAAAGCTTCAATAAAATTTTCACATCCTGGCCGGGACACCTTGTTAGTTTGACAGTGCCCCTTGATTAGGTTAACTTTGTCCCCGTTTATGAAAGAGCTTGTATCAATATTATTTCATAAACCGAAAAGGTTTCAGTGTAAAAAAAATTATGACTACTACTAAATCAATTTCCGGTACAGCTAAAAAAGTTGTACTTAAAAAAACCAATAAGTCCCCACAAAAAAATACTGCAATTCATATTTCAGAAAATTTATCATCTCAATTACAAAATGAGTTTGGCTTTGATGGTTTTAAAGGTCCGCAGGAAAAAATTATTCAAAACCTATTATCCGGCAATGATACATTTGTAATAATGCCGACAGGTGGTGGCAAAAGCCTTTGTTATCAGTTGCCTGCAATGATCTGCGAAGGCGTTGCAATAATTGTATCTCCCCTGATTGCGTTAATGAAAAACCAGGTAGACCTGGTACGTAGTTACAGCAGCAAAGATGATGTTGCGCATTTTTTAAACAGTACGCTAAATAAGGGTCAGCAAAAAATTGTAAAAGATGATCTTCTTTCAGGCAAAACAAAGATGCTGTATGTAGCTCCAGAAACACTAACCAAGGAAGAAAACATTGTCTTTTTTAAGGAATTAAAAGTATCTTTTTTTGCAGTGGATGAGGCACATTGTATCTCGGAATGGGGGCATGATTTCCGGCCGGAATACCGCAGATTAAAAGAGATGATGGACCTTATTAATCCATCAATACCTATAATAGCTTTAACGGCAACGGCTACCCCAAAAGTACAGAGCGATATATTAAAAAACCTTGGCCTTCGTAACCCTAAAATATTTATTTCTTCTTTTAACCGGGGGAATTTATATTATGAAGTTTTGCCCAAAGTAAACCTGGATCAAACCAATAAAAGTATTGTAAGGTTTATTCAGCTTCACAAAAACAAAAGTGGTATTATATATACCCTTAACAGAAAGACGACAGAAGAGTTGGCTGCCATGCTGGTAGCAAACGGAATTTCGGCTGTTGCTTATCACGCCGGTCTCGATCCCAAACTCCGGGCAAAGCGGCAGGATGAGTTTTTAAATGAAGATGTGAATGTAATTGTCGCCACCATTGCTTTTGGAATGGGGATAGACAAACCTGATGTGCGTTTTGTAATACATTATAATATTCCTAAGTCTATAGAAAATTACTACCAGGAGACTGGCAGAGCAGGCCGGGATGGGATGGAAGGAAAATGTATATTATATTATTCCCATAAGGATGTGGCAAAACTGGAACACCTGATGCGGGATAAAGCCCTGAGTGAAAGGGAAGTTGGCGCACAACTCATAAATGAAACGGTTGCCTACGCAGAAAGCAGCATCTGCCGCCGAAAAACTTTGCTCTATTATTTTGGTGAAGAATATAATGATAAAGCCAGTTGTGGGCATTGTGATAACTGCCTGAATCCAAAAGAAAAAGTGGAAGCAAAAGAAGAAGCTGTATGCGTTTTAAAAACAATAAATGCACTGGGAGAGCAATTTGCCATTGAATATGTATTGCTTATTTTAATGGGCAAAGCCACCCCGCAGGTGCAAATGTACCGGCATGAAGAGCTCAAAGAATTTGCCTGTGGCAACGATAAAGACCCGCATTTGTGGAACAGCCTTATCAGGCAGATGTTATTGCATGGCTTGTTGGAAAAGGACATCGTAGAATATGGCGTGTTGAAGATTAC
>JBDSDN010000191.1:0-5813 GCA_039920545.1 Ferruginibacter sp.
ATGAAAAGAAATTAAAATTATTTAAAGTAATTAAAGTAATTAAAATACCGGGAGTGGCTCCCGGAGAATTTGAAACAGATGGTAAAACTTTTTTACAATTTGCCTGCCGCAATGGGTTTATTTCCATAACCGAACTTCAGTTGGAAGGAAAGAAAAAAATGAATATTGCAGATTTTTTAAGAGGTTACAGGTTCCCATAAAAAAACCGCTTAGCGGTCTTTACTATTTTACCTTTTATCTTTTAATAATTTATTATACATTCAAAATTATTAACCCCCACGCCTAATTCTTCGGCGGCAGCATTACTAAGGCGAATGATAAGGCCGCTATTTTGTTTTAGGTCCGGGATTACATCCAGCACTTTTGCATAAATAAATTTATTAGTGGTTGTGCTCGTAATTTTAATTATAGAACCGGCCTGGGCAGTGTTATGCAGGCAATAATATTTTCCATCCTCCCAGCCGCTGGTACTTTTAAAAATTCCGGCCTCACCTTTCTCTTCGATTTTAGAAGGAGGTTGATCGGTGTATAAACCTTTAAAAAAACCGCCTTTAAAGTTTTTCCCGGTAACCGGGTTTGTGGCGGTGTTGCTTTTATTTGGTGCTTTTTCAGGGGTAGTGATTACCGGTAATGCAGGAGGATTTTTTTTGGGTATATCGTTACCAAGCGGCTCTGCGGTTTTTGTAACTGGTGGTGTTGGTTTTGAAACCACAGCAGCAGATTTCATCTCGTCGCCTTTACTCATTTTTTTATACCCCACAATTAAATCAGTTCCCTCATTAACGCCATCACCAGTTAAATGGTTCCATTTTTTTAAATCAGCTATGGGTACTTTATTATAGAGTGTGCTTATGTGGTACAGCGTTTCCTTTTTTTCCACCTTGTGATAAATGGGCACCATCCCTGCAACTGCAGATGAAGTAGCGGTAGGTTTTGGATTCTCTTGTTTTACCGGTGGGGATTCTTTTACCGTTTCAGTCTTTTCAGGCGGAGTTACAAATGCCGGAAGTTTTCCTTTGGCCGGAATTTTTATTGTTTGACCCGTCACCAGGCCCTTATCAAAAGGAATATTGTTATAAGATGCAAGTTCTTTAGGATGAATATTGTATTGCCGCCCGATAGAATAAAGGGTTTCTTTAGGTGCAACAGTATGGGTAGTTTGTGCTGTGGCAAACATGGGAATTAAAAATAATAAGACGATAATCTTTTTCATCTGCAAAACTTATTGGTACAAAGATGCATAATTAAGTTGGTTCTTAAAATCATTACTTGTTAAGAATACGCCACTCCGGGGGGTAGTAATTATTAATCCTGTTAGGGAGAATTTTTATGCGCCCCAGGGGCAGGCCATTATATTTTAATAATACCCAGCCTTTATAATCTGACACAATATTAACTTCCTTTCTACGCAAATATTGCAGGGCGGTAAATAAATCTACCGGTACAACATTTATTTTTTCAGAAAAAATTGTACTCATCGCCAATTCATGATCGGGTATTACCTCATTACGGATGATGATACCCATTTTTACGCCCGCTTTTTTAAGATATAAAACCGATTGAAGCAATAATACAGCTTCATAAATTTGGTAAGGAAGAGCCAGTACTTCATCTTTCCATTTTAGAAAGGAAAAACGATCTGCATTTTTTAAATAAGGTCTTAAAAGTTCCAGTTCCTGTTTGCTTAAAGACTGCTGCTTATTTTTTAATTTAATTTCGTTTTTTGCATTTACGCCATTGGTATTTTTAAACACGCCAATAAAGAATCCTTCACCTTTAACTTTATCCGGATAAAAGCGGTAACCATAGGCTTTCTCTTTGGAAACTGTTTCTACAATACCCTGGTTTTCCTGCACTTTTAATTGCTGGCTCTCAAGTTTAAAGGCTTCAACCAACCAATCTGAAATGCCTTCATCTTCACGTTCAGAGTAGGAGCAGGTAGCATAAATTAAAATACCGCCAGGTTTTAAGGAAGGCATAACATCTGCCAGGATTCTTTGCTGTCGCTGGCTGCAGAGCAGAACATTATTTAAACTCCATTCATTTATGGCATCCGGATCTTTACGAAACAGGCCACTACCGCTGCAGGGTGCATCTACCACAATCAAATCAAAAAAGCAAGGAAGCTTCTGAAAATCTGCAGGGTCATTGTTCGTGACCACGACATTAGGGGCGCCCCATTTTGTAATATTTTCAACCAGAATATTAACTCTTGCTTTAATTACTTCATTGCTTACCAATAAACTTTCCGCTGATATTACGGATTGAATGAGCGTAGATTTACCACCCGGTGCGGCACAGAGATCCAGCACCTGTAGTGCTGCTGTTACATCAATAGTTTGCCTTATTGCCTCTTCTAAAAACATACTGCTGGCGTCCTGCACATAATAAGCACCGGCATGAAACAAGGGGTCTAATGTAAATGAGGGGCGCTCCGCAAGATAATAGCCATGAGTACTCCAGGGAATTTTGCTTTGTACATTAACTGTACATTTTTGACTGTTGAATTTAGCGGGGTTAAACCTGATGGAAGTTACCTGCTCACTCTTTTCATGTGCGTGCACAAATGCATTTTCGCTAAAGCCTTTTACGTTTTGCAAAGAAGCCAGTAATGCCGGAGGTAATTGTTGAGACAAGTATTTATATTTGTTTAGAGCTCAAAAGTAATTATACACGCATTATAATAAAGGGAAATATTTTTTGGTGGAACCAGGCTTCCAGGCTACTATTTAACTTCATTGGCGTCGCACTCTTGTACGCCATACCTTTATTCATCTTTTACCAAAGCGTAAATTTAAAATGCACTATAAAATATACACATGAAAATAATATTCTTTGCGGTTAATCTTTTATTTTTTACCACAACTTTATTGGCACAAATTTTTCCTGATAGCTTTATCGATGGAAAATACTATACAGTAAATGGCGCAAAAATTTATACCGTTACAGTTGGCACCGGTGAGCCAATGTTTATTATCCCCGGCGGACCGGGCGGCAATCATTTAGGTTACCGCATTTTTGATTCGCTCACGGTAAATAATAATATGCAAATAATCTACTTTGATGGATTCGGCAGAGGGAAATCCGACACGGCAAAAGATACAAAAGAATACACATTGGCCAGGGATATTGAGGATATTGAAGGCTTACGAAAAGCCATGCACCTTAATAAAATAAGCCTTCTTGGTCACTCCTATGGCAGCCTGGTTGCGCAGGGCTATGCCATAAAATATGGCGAAAATGTAAGCCACTTAATTATTGCCAATGGCTTTCACAGCTTTGTAATGTGGCAGGAAAATGATGATAACAGTAACCACGAAATAAAAACAAATTATCCCGAAGTGTGGGATACGCTGATGAAGATAAGGGAGCTGGGTGCTATCTCCAGCGATCAGTTGCACCAGGATATTTATGGCCGTGTGCCCTATGGTTTTTTGTATGCTTACAATCCTAATAATTTTATTGGCCGTGGCGGCAAGGCTTACCCCAATGCTTTTAATGTAAAATTATATTACCAGATGGTAGGCAAGGATGGCGATTTTATTGTGGGCAGCGATATAGGCAATTTTGATTTCCGTAAACAATTGAAAGACCTGAAAATGCCTATACTTATTCTTGCAGGAAGATACGATAGGGTCGCTGTGCCGTGGATGCAGGTAAAATATAAACAATATTGCCCTCAGGCAAAATTTGTAATGTTCGAACACAGTGGACATAATCCACAGGTAGAAGAAAAGTGGAAAGAATTTGAAGTGATAAAAGCGTTTATGAAGAAATAATAAATTACCCCCGGCTTTAAAGAGAGGCAATTCATTTATATCATTTTTACCTCGGCACATAAATCCTGCAGCACTTTTTTTGCATCACCAAAAAGCATAGAAGTTTTTGGGCGGAAAAATAAATCATTTTCTATTCCGGCATAGCCGGGCTTCATGCTTCGCTTATTTACTATCACCGTTTTGGCCTGCTCTACTTCCAGAATAGGCATACCGTAAATGGGCGATTCAGGATCGCTTTTTGCTGCAGGATTTACAACATCGTTTGCACCCAATATCAATACTACATCGCAGGTTTTAAATTCATCATTGGCCTGTTCCATCTCTTCTAATTTCTCATAATTCACATCGGCCTCTGCAAGCAGCACATTCATATGGCCGGGCATACGGCCAGCTACAGGATGAATAGCATATTTTACTTCTACGCCTTTATCTGTTAGTATTTTTTCCAGCTCATGGCAGCTGTGTTGTGCCTGCGCCACCGCCAGGCCATAACCCGGCACAATGATTACTTTTTTTGCATAACTCATTACCATGGCAGCATCGCTCAACGAAATTTCTTTGTAATGCCCCTGACCATCACCGTTAGTAACACCGGCAGTTTTATTGCCGCCAAAAGAACCTACCAACACATTTTTTAAAGAACGGTTCATGGCCTTGCACATGAGCATGGTAAGCAAGGTTCCTGCAGCACCTACCAAAATACCACCGGTAAGCATCACTTTATTATTGTATAAAAAGCCACCAAAAGCCGCCGCTACGCCAGTAAAAGAATTGAGTAAAGAAATTACCACCGGCATATCTGCCCCACCAATAGGCATCACAAACAATACCCCGTACAGTAGAGCTAAAATAAAAATCCCGTAAATTATAAGTGGATGTGCCGGAAAAATAATTAAATAAACTGCGCCTCCTAAAGCCAGGGCTAAAAATAAAAGATTCAAAATATTCTGCCCGGGAAAACTAAGGTCTTTTACTTTGCCATTTAACTTTCCCCAGGCAATCATACTCCCGGCAAACGACACCGAGCCTATGATTAAACCCATAACAATAATCAATACTGTTGGTCTGAAATTCTCAATCAACAAAGGCATATTATCGTTGGCGGCAAGTTCTCGGGAAATATGATGGAACTCCACCAAGGAAATTAAAGCAGCGCAGGCGCCGCCCATCCCATTGAAGAGGCTGACCATTTCGGGCATGGCCGTCATCTTTACTTTTTTTGCAGCCGCTGTACCCGCAATACCCCCAATTAATAAGCCGCCAAATATCCAGGCATAGTTATGCAGAGCTTCCCCTGTCTCATCATTTTTATACAAAAAAATAGTTCCGAAAATAGCGATCATCATGCCCGCAGCAGCAAGTAAATTTCCTTTTCTTGCTGTGGCCGGCGCAGATAGCATTTTAAGGCCGAGGATGAAAGTTACAGAAGCAAGAAGGTAACAGAGATTAAGAATATGTAATTCCATAATAAAAGCCCCACCTATCCTCCCCGGAAGGGAGGAAAATGGAGAAGATTGGGTATAAAATTAAAAAATATTTTTTTTCATTTTCTATTCTATTAATAAAATCAAAGGCAGCATAATTTTATTTTTGCGCCAAACCCAAAGAGGTTTTTTCATTTTTAATTTGATCAAGCTATATGATTATTTAAATGTTTCAAATAATCATACACTGCCTTTTAAGTCCATGCAGCGATTTAGGGCTATTTCTTCTTCTTAAACATTTCCAGCATCCGGTCAGTAACCACAAATCCTCCGACTACGTTCAGTGTGCCCAATATCACGGCTAAAAATCCCAGGACCAGGGCTAAATAATTATTCGGTTCGGCTTTACCCATAACTATAATTGCGCCTATCACCACCACGCCATGGATGGCATTGGCACCGCTCATCAAGGGTGTGTGCAAGACGCTGGGTACCCGGCCGATTACTTCTATACCCACAAAAATCATCAGGATAACAATATAAATTATCTGCTGGTTGGCAGAAATAAATTGAAGTATATTTTCCATTATTATAAAGTTTCTATTTTAAT
>JBDSDN010000192.1:0-8636 GCA_039920545.1 Ferruginibacter sp.
GAGTTCAATTATAGTTGCGGCGATATTTTTATACTATCTTCTTTCTGCAATCTTTTTTTACTTTTAAAAATATCCCCGAGTGTATTAAAATCTTTACGGTAAGATAACTGCACTCCCGAGCGGTTTCTTTGCCCCGTTGTAATATCTACACTGGTACGGTTAAATCCTACCACCCGTAGAGACCCATTTTTATTAAGGAGCCACTCCACTGTAATATCCGGAGTAAACAAGCCTTTCCGGTTAGCTTCTAAATAATAGGGATTATTATAATCAAGATTCCCGCCTATTAAAATATTCAAACGATTAGTCAGCAATATTTTTAGGCCGGCCCGTACATTGGCCTGTAATTGTGTAGCAGTTTTCTGTAAGCTCACAGTCGGACTTATATCAATATAAGTAGAGATAACTCCTTTGGTAGCTTTTTCCAACTCCCGGTTAAAGGTATTGGTGAGCCAGCCGCTTATAACACCGCCAATGGTATTGGTGGCAAAAGCAATGGTATTCTCCTGCGACAAAAAGTTTTGGGTATTGCTGATAAAAGTATTGAAAAGTAGCAGGCTTGCTACCTGTTTATTCATTTCATTTTCATCATTTTTAAAATCTGCGAGGCGTTTTACGAGAATATAATCTTTACTTTTTTCACTGGTTTCCGGAAGCCTGAAATCGAAACTGATTACTGGTTTTTTTAAACTTCCGTTTAAATGAGAGACTATAGTTACATCCTCTTTCTGGTTGTAACTGTTGGTCAGGCTGCTCAGGTCTACATTTTTCGCCAGGTATTCCGCATCCATATTTATAATGGCTTCATAGGGATCACCATTCCAGGTAATGGAACCCTGGTTTAAAGTGAAAGGCTTTTTTAAATAGGTTTGAAAATTAAAAGTGTATTCCCCTTTTGTGAGTTCGTACCTGCCACGTATGGTAAGTGGTTCTTTATTACCTACCCGGATATTTAATCGCCCATTACCCTGGCCTTTAATAATATCACCGGTTTCTTCATCTAATATTACATCTACCTGGCAGGCTGGGTTTGCAGTAAGGTTCATGTTCACCACGATATTTGTAGATAAGTCCCGCTTAAACTGGTTATCTGCGAGGCTTCCAAATTGAATAAATTCTATATAGTCTATGGCATTGCTTTCTTTGCTTTCGCTTATGGGTAAATAAATATGACTGCTGTCCAGGATGCTTGGCTCTCCGTCAATATTCATTTGTAAATTCGTGACCGGCCCTCCCAGCGTCATAACTGCGCTGCCAATAACGTTACCATAAAACTGGATGTTGTCTTTTTTTGTTGTATTCAGCAAAAGCATTTTGCCAGTTTCGAACCGCATATTCTCAAAAGAAAAATCATTAAAAAAAGTATGGTGCATTTTCCCGCTCATCTGCCCGCTGTTATTCAGGGTATCCCGTAATTTAATTGTGCCCAGGTCTATTTCATCTTCAGTAAAATGGATGGTTTGCTTATCAAATAAATATTTGCATTGCGTGTAAGCCACTTTTAAAACACCGGCTGCTATGGAAGCGTCGCCGGTGATATATTTATGCTGAGCACTCCCATACAATTTTATATTGCCTGTAGCAATACCACCCATTTCACTAAAGATGGTACTAAGGTAAGGTTGCAGGATATCTATATTTAGTTTTTCTGAAAGCAAGTTAGCCTCCAGCTGATGACCGGTAGAATCTTTGTAATTATAAAACCCATCAAGTGAAAATTTATTTTCTTCACTAGCGGTGCTGGCCGTATATTTTACTATACCTGTGGCTGTATTTGCATTTGCAGCTAAATTTATTTTTCCGATCAGTTTGTTATCCAGCCTGAAACTGTCGGCCACGCCTTCAAATTCTATTACAGATTTTCCGAAAGGATTTTTTAGGGTAGCCGTGCCTGTTACCAGCCCTCCTACAGCGGGGTCTTTAAAGATCACCGGCATAAAATCCAGGTCCAGGTTTGTAAGTTTTGCTATTAAGTTAGTATTATCAGTCAACTCATCCAGTTCAGTAGCAAAAACGATCTGCTGGTTTTCATGAAAAAATTTAACCTCACTGGCATCAATGTATTTTTTTCGGAGCGTAATTTCGCCGTCTTTTTCAAGTTGCCATTTTTTATCATTTATGACAAAAGAAGAGGGAAAAAAATGTATTTTAAAGCCATCAGTGAGAGATTGTATGCTGGCGTTTAATTCCGCATCGCCCAGAATTTTACTGCCGGTTGTATTTAATTTAATAAGGGACAGATTATTATTTGCGGAGATTTTTAATTTCGTACCAGGAAAGTGCAGACTATCACTTATTAAAATATCATCAACTGCAATTTCAGTATGCAAAGTATCTCTGTTGCCAGCGCCCATAAGCATGAGGTTTGTAAAAACTTTTCCATCATAACTAAACTCCGGCACCGTGGCATTTAATTTTAACTGGTAATTTTCCAGGCCTAAATTCCCACTAATAATTGCATTATTAAAACCATGAAGGCGGCTGTCCAGCAGGCTGGTATATTCATCTATATTATGTGTTTTTATTTTAAAAGTAAAATCCTGCCTGCTTACCTGGTAAGTAGGTAATTTAAAATAGGATGGATAGTACCTTGCTAAAAAAACATTAAAAGCATCGGGTAACTCCAGTATTTTAAATTGCCCGTAAATACTGGCATCTACTTCATTTGATTTTATGGTGAGTAACTTTTTATTATCAACCAACTCAGAGGTAAGGGTGAGTGACTGAAAAGATAATTGCGTCGTGTCGTGCCGCAACGTTGCATCATAAATACGGGCGGTTCCTAAAAAGTTATCAATATTGCTTCCTGTAAAATCGAGGCTAAAAATACCGGAAAGGGAGAGATTATCTTTGGTGAGCAACAAATTCTTAAGGTTAGCCGTGGCCACAGCCGCATCAAGTTTAAAAGCAATTTCTTTGGTAGATAAATTTAATTCCCCATCAAGTTTATCAATTTTTAAATTGGGGTCGTCAATAGATAAGTGGCCTCTGAATAATTTCTTTTTAAAATCACCATTGATGACAGCGTTCTGGTAACTATACCCTCCAAAGTCAAATCTTCGCACATTGCCTTTTACATTTGCATTAAGATTTTGCAATGAAAATCCGGTGCCGGCAATTTTGCTGCTGAGTGCTACCATACCTAATTGGGATGAATTCATAAAAGCCCCAATGTTAAATCCACCTGTTGAAATACTCCCGGAGTAGGAAGGCGGTTTCCCATCAGGTATTTTCATATTCATATCTGCTGTTATGCTGCCCAGGTTAGTCTTAAAAGTACCGTAGGTAACAAAATCCTTTATGAAGCCTGTAAAATATCCTGTATAAGAAATGGCACCTAATTTTGGTATAGCCACTTGTGTTATATTTTTTAATGCAGGCGCTATGGCAACCAGGTCCCGGTAATTTGTTTGTAGAAGATTTGATTTAAAATCTATAAAGCTGTTGTTTATATCCGGGAGCCCACGCATGGCCAGGTCGCCATCTACATAAGTATTCCCAGAGCGTATTTTCAAACGCCTGGCAGAAAAATTATCTACAGTTCCTTTAGCAGTTCCCTCCAGGAAAAAATCTCTCTTCCAGGTTTTTAGATCAGGGGAAAAAAATGCCAGGTCATCGCTGCTCAGGAAGCTTTCCTTAAGGTCGGCTTGCAGGGTAACATTATGTAAAAAGCTATTAAAATCATTGTTAAACTGATTGTAATGCATGGAAAAATAATTCCCCAGTTTGCTCCGGTTAGTCACCAACTCCAGGTTGTTGAATTCCATTAATTCCGGCGTAAACTTCATATTACTTTTCAGCTTTTTTACCAACAGGCCGCTTCTTTCTTTTGCGGTTAATGAAACATCAGCTGTAAGGGTATCATTGGAAAATAAAACGTTGTTCATACTGCCAGTGATACCTGTAAAAAATACGTGCTCACCATCAAAGCGATCATTGTATACCTGGCGTAAAGTATATTTATCGTTCCGGAAATTTCCGTCAAAGAGTTGAAATTTTTTAATGCTGAAAACCCAGCCGGAATTATTCCATTTAAAAGCGGAAACTAATGGGATCTTTTCTAATACTGTTGTGAGGTTTGCAACTACGGGCCGGTTGCCTGCATAATCAGCCTGGGCAAATATGGGTTGCTCAAGATAGAGGTCTTTAACAGCAATTTGCTTTTTGGCAAAGTCCACTGCTTCCATATTAAGGTCCAGCTTTTTGATTGCGGCAATCATATCCTGGCCTATCCATTTATCAATTTTATTAAACCTTACATTTTTAAGATGAATTTCTTTTAAGTCTATTTCTACTCCTTTTTTACCCGTACTTTTCTTTGGGGAGGCAAAATAATCAAGGAGAAACTGGTAATTCCACACAGAGTCTGTACGGTTCATATTTACAATAGCATCATCCAGCCCGATATACTGAAAAGCAATTTTATCTTTTAAAAAAAACCAATCTGTCAGGTTTACTTTTGCTGTACCGGCATAAAGGAGGGTATCTTTTTTGCGGTCCTCTATCATAAGTCCCTGTAGTAAAACTTTATTAAAAAGAGATAGTTCTACATGCTTTATATTCACTTTAGTGCGCAACCTTTTAGAAAAATCATTAGTGGCTTTTGTAACCAACCAGTTTTGCACGGGGGTTATTTGCACAATGCCCCAGGTAAACGCTACAAACAGGATTAAAAACACAAAGAACCAAAGCTTTTTAACCAGTCTTCTAAAGGTAAAAAGCCAGGCTGTCACCCATACAATCAGCATTAAAATAAAAACAACTGTCGGAACTTTTGTAAATGCAAAAAAATATATACCGGCGAGTGCCAGCCAAAACCCGAGGGTGATAAAAAACCATTTTAATATGTCGATGCTTTTTCGCAGATAATTAATTATTTGTAAAAATAGCTAATCAACATTTATACTCAAGATGATTGTAAAATTTTATCATTTAATTTAATAGTCGGCCAGGTTTAGACCAAAGACAATTCAATAACTGAATTTAAGAACATTCGGGAAGGCCGGCAGCTGCCTAAAAGCAAATTAAAATCTTAATTACCCCTGTTATATTAAAGAAGTTTTTGCTGGCATTTTTCAATTCCTACCTGCTTATGCCGGCAATTATATTAATAGGCCCGGGCATCATCATCGCCTCTTTTATCTGCAATAGCGGTTATTACTTTCTTAGGTTTTGAAGAAATCTGAATCAACTCGGTTCGTCCAATTTCTCCACGCAGCTTTACTTTATAACCCATGGCCGTAAGTTCGGTTATTACCTGGGTCGGAAAATCATCTTCTACCATTATCTCATCCGGTAACCACTGGTGATGAAATTTTGGTTTATTCACTGCATCCTCCGGGCTCATATTAAACTCCAGTACATTTACCAAAGATTGAAAAACACTGGTTGGTATAGTGGTGCCGCCGGGGGTGCCCACAACTATATAAGGCTTATTATTTTTAAGTACAATCGTTGGCGTCATGCTGCTCAGCATTCTTTTGTTTGGTGCAATGGCATTGGCTGCATTACCTACAGCCCCGTACATATTTGGTACGCCGGGTTTTACGCTGAAGTCGTCCATTTCATTATTCATAAGAAATCCTGCACCAGCTACTACAGTTTTGCTGCCATAGCCACCATTCAGAGTGGTAGTGACTGACACGGCATTGCCCTCGTTGTCTACAATGCTTATATGCGTGGTTTGCTCACTTTCTTTTATTAGGCCGGCTTTGGTAACATCGCTGCTGCCCGCTTTGCCCGGTATAAAATCGTTCATACGTTGCAGTAAGTAATCATCGCTGACCATTTTTTCTACCGGCACTTTTACAAAATCGGGGTCACCCAAAAAATTAGCCCGGTCCGCATAAGCCCGTCGTTCCGCTTCTGTCATTAATTGCACGCTGGCAGCTGTTTGAAACTTTAAGGCCGCAATATTTCTTATTTCCATCATTTTCATTAACTGCTCCAGGATAATACCGCCGCTGCTTGGCAAAGGCATGGTAACAATTTCTACCCCCTTATAATTAAATCTCATTACCTCCCTTTCTTTAGGCGAATAATGTTTTAAATCTTCAAGGCTTATGATGCCATTGCCCCTTTTCATTTCCGCTACAATAAGTTTAGCCGTAATACCTTCATAAAATCCTTTTGCGCCAAAATCCCTCATGCGTTTTAAAGAATTGGCCAAGTCAGTTTGCACAAGTATGTCGCCGGCCTTCCAGACTCCATCTTTTACAAACGCCACCGGATGTTTATTTACGCTTACAAATTCTGCTTTTGTATTATTAAAACTTTGTGCCTGGCCTTCAGTAATTGCAAAGCCTTTTTCTGCCAATAATATTGCAGGTGCAATTAATGTTTTAAAATTAAGTTTTGCATATTTCATACTGGCAAACAAACCTGCCACCGTACCGGGTATGCCACTAGCAAGCCGGCCTTCCTGGGAGAGCGCCGCCACAGCATTTCCGGCACTATCCAGGTACATGTCTTTAAAAGCCTTTCCCGGTGCGGTTTCCCGGTAATCCAACGCTATATTTTTACCGTTTTTTAAATGGGCCACCATAAAACCGCCACCACCAATATTACCTGCACCGGGGTATACAACCGCCAATGCTAACTGCGTTGCTATAACTGCGTCTACAGCATTTCCACCCTTTTTAATCATTTGCAGGCCTGCATTGCTGGCCAGGGGGTGGGCGCTTACCACTGCCGCATTCGTGGTAACTGTTTTCTTCTGTTGGGCGTAATGGTATGGGCTTAATTGCGCCAAAGCAGTAACGCCTGAAAATATTAAAAGGAAAATTGAAGTGAGCGTTTTATTTGCCATAGAATTTATCATTTCTCAAATTTAAAGAAATTTTTTGGGCTGTCATCTTATCCTAATGTATTCAGCTTTGGCCAGGGCTATCCGCTCTTACTACGGCACAAATCCTTCCCTGCAGCCCGGCTAACGCTCTCTCCCAAAGGGAGCCTGAGGGGCACCCTCACCGTGGTAACCGCTTCTATCCCGCAGCCCATCAACAGTAAATCATCTATCAACATGGTCTCGTACCACACATTATTTTTTTCACCAGGCCATTCAATCCTTCTTATTTGTGTATTTGGGCTATAAGTTGTTATTGATAAATGGTAGTCATTCGTTACTACATTGCCGTAAATTCGTTTTTCAAAATTTATTTGAATGAAGAAATTTAGTTTATCATTGGCAGCCGCCCTGCAAATGTTGTTGTCATTGGCGCAAAACCCGGCCACCACCAACTCTTCAATTATTTTATTACAATTAAAAAAACTGAATGTCCTGGGCTCGGTTTTATATATAGCCGCACATCCTGATGATGAAAATAATTCGTTGCTCCCATTCCTGGCTAATGAAAAACTTTACCGCACCGCATACCTGAGCCTTACAAGGGGAGATGGCGGCCAGAATTTAATTGGCGGGGAGCAAGGTGTAGAGCTGGGCCTGATAAGGACACAGGAACTGCTGGCTGCCCGGAGAATAGATGGTGCCGAACAATATTTCACCCGTGCATACGAATTTGGTTTCAGCAAAAGTGCCGAAGAAGCTTTGCGGATATGGGATAAAGAGAAAATACTGAGCGATGTTGTCTGGGTCATACGGCAATACCAACCCGATATTATTGTAAAACGTTTTCCGCCAGATGCCCGGGCCGGCCATGGCCATCATGCCGCTTCCGCAATATTGGCTGATGAGGCATATGCCGCTGCAGCTGACCCAAGCAGGTTTCCCGACCAATTAAAATATGGCGTAAAACCTTGGCAGGCCAAAAGGATTTTATGGAACACTTTTAATTTTGGCAACACTAATACTACCAGCGAAGACCAGTTAAAAATTGATATTGGCGGGTATAATGCTTTGCTGGGAAAAAGTTATGGCGAGTTGGGAGGGGAGGCGAGAACCATGCATAAAAGTCAGGGCGAAGGTAGGCCAAGGAGAAGGGGGCAGTCATTTGAATTTTTTGTAACCTCAGCAGGCGAGCCTGCAAAAAATACTTTGATGGATGGGATAGACATCGGTTGGGCCAGGTTAGCAGGAGGATCAGCCATACAATCCATGATAAATAATGTGATTTCTGGCTTTAGTAATGAGCAGCCGGAATTATCAGTACCAGCACTGATAAAAATATACCAGGCCATAAAAATATTAACGGACGGTAACTGGAAAACTAAAAAACTATTCGATGTCCAACAGTTGATAGAACAATGCAGCGCTCTATATGTAGAAGCGACTTCAAGTCAGCAAAGGGTTGTACAGGGCGATTCCTTGAAAATAAATGTTACGGTCAATGAAAGAACTGCGGTAAATGCTGTGCTAAAAAGTATTAAAATTGAAAGCTTTGATACGTCATTTTCAATTCCTTTATCTACAAACGTAAATGTTTCCATCACTAAATCATTACCTGTTGCCAGCGATAAAGTCATATCGCAACCCTATTGGCTTAAATACCCTTTGACCAGCGGAACCTTTGAGGTAAAAGACCAGTTAATGATTGGAAAAGCAGAAAACAATCCTTCTTTTGAAGCAGCTGTTTTGATAAATATTTCGGGTGAAGATTTCGTTATTCACCGGCCGGTGCAATACCGGGTAATTGATCCGGTAAAAGGCGATTTGTATGAGCCCATTGTTGTATTACCTA
>JBDSDN010000193.1:0-16204 GCA_039920545.1 Ferruginibacter sp.
CTATTGCCCAGATGGGTTCATAGGCGATAATAAAATCTTTTAACTGACCTGCACCCAAATGAAAAAGACTTTCTTTCAATTGTATCTCTACATAACTGTTTTGTGTAGACGCTTCCCTTATGCTCAAAGATTCACCACAACAAAATATAGCGGCTAACCCAAATCCTAAAGCAATGTCAATTTTATCAGCCAGGAGGCTGTTATTTTCATTGTTATATTCTCTTCTTTCACTATGGCCGATAATTACATATTTTATCCCGATACTTTGCAGCATTTCTACACTGGTTTCGCCGGTGTACGCCCCATTTTTATGGGCTGAACAATTTTGTGCAGCGGTCTTAATATTTTGTACTCCATTTAATTTTTTCTGCACATTTACCAGGTAAGGAAATGGTACACCTAAAATAGCAAGTTGATTCTCGTTTAAAGAAATATTCATTGCCAGTAGATCGTCAGTTAACTGTTCTGCTTGTTGGAGGGTTAGGTTCATTTTCCAATTAGCTGCTGCTATTTGTTTGCGCATGGTAATGTTTTATTGATTTAATAAATAAATTTGTTGAAGTACATCAATCTCATTTTGAGATAATTTTTGTTGTTTCATGGTTTTCCAATTCGTAATATCCAATAACGCTTTTTCAAAAATATAACGGTCTTCGCCCCACGAAAAATTATCGACATATTTACGAGGAGCATTACTACCAAAGACATTGCAGCATACCCCAATGGTAGTACCTGTAGTAAAAGAAGTGTTAATAGCACTACGGCTATAGTCTCCCATGAGTAATCCGGTTTTTTTACCAGCCTTAATGGTATCTCCGTTGTTGTTTACAATATAATGTATTTCCCCTCCGGTGTTTTTTACATTACTGTTACTGCTTCCGGCGCCCAGGTTACACCACTCTCCTATTACGCTATCTCCCAAGTAACCATCATGCGCTTTGTTACTATATCCAAATATCACAGAATTCTTTATTTCACCTCCTGCTACGCAACCCGGCCCAATACTGGTTGCACCGTAAATTTTACTGCCCATTTTAACAACACTGTTTTCCCCTAAAAAAAATGGGCCACGGATTAAACTACCTTCCATTATTTCGGCGTGTTTATCAATATAAATCGGGCCGGCATCAGCGTTCAAAATAGAATGATTCACCACTGCAGTTTCCGCTATGAAAATATTATTTTGATTAAGGAAAGTATTAGAGGAACTTTTTGGGACAGATGGTTTTGATACCAGAAGCTTAAAATCGTGCCTGAGAGCCCAATCATTTAGTTGAAAAATTTCCCATGGATGTTTTATTATTTTTATCTCATCACTCTCCATGACTGAAATTTTACCGGCAGCGGCGTTAAGTAACGTTTTTATATTTTGGGAAGTAGGGATGATATTTGCACTTATTACAAGACAGTCTCGGGGGATATCATTTTCGCTGATTATGATTGTGGCACCGGTGAGATGAACCCATTTTTCCTTGATGGTAAGAATGCCAACCCGGATTTCTGAAACATGACGGGTTAAAGAAAAAGGTTTCAGCTGCTCATGGCATTTCCGATCATCCAAAAAAATATTCATCAGGTTAAAAGTAGTGAAATGCCACCAAACCGACTGCTGTTAAACCATATGAAAACAAAAAAATCCCCCCGGATAAACCGAAGGGACTTAAAGTATAGCCATGAAAAACAATCTTTAATAAAGCAATGCTCTATGATAATTATTTTGCTTTCTTTTCGTAACGTTTATTAAATTTATCAATACGGCCTGCAGTATCTACCAAGACATTTTTGCCAGTATAAAAAGGATGAGAAGTATTTGAAATTTCCAGTTTTATTACCGGGTATTCCTGCCCATCTTCTTCAAATACGATGGTTTCGTTGGTTTGGGTTGTAGAACGACTTAAAAATGTATGGCCATTGCTCATATCTTTAAATACAACTGTTCTGTAATTAGTCGGGTGAAGACCTTGTTTCATATAATTAATTTTTTTGGAGTACGGATTTTGCCGTACAGGTTTTAAGGCTGCAAGTTAAGGCATTTTAGCTAAAAAATGGGCATTTTCAGGGCTTCATGTTTACAAATTGCAGCGCTATTCCAATCGTCCAGCTTTTGCTGGCCTGTATAACATCCTGCAGATCATCAATTTTTTTACCCGTCACCCTTACAATATCATCCATTATAGCTACCTGCACTTTAAGCCCGCTGTCTTTTATAAGTTTCACTATTTTTTTTGCATCTTCCTGCTTTATACCATTTCGCACAGGTACCTCCTGCTTAGTTATTTTCCCACTGGGGTATGGCTCTTTGCTTAAGTCATAAATTTCTGCAGCCAAACCCTGTTTCATGCTGCGGCTTATGAGCACATCTGTTATCTGCGACAGTTTCATTTCGCTATCTGCCTCAAGGTTTAATTTAAAATCTTTTTTATTTAAATCAATTACAACGTGTGACCCTTTAAAATCGAAGCGGTTGGTAATTTCTTTATTTACCACGTTTACCGCATTATCCAGGGTTTGTAAATCCACTTTACTTACAATATCAAAGGATGCCATAAAATTATTTTTTACAAATATAAAAAACGCAACTCATAATAGAGTTGCGCTTTTACCCAGGAGAACCTGAAAGGTATTAATTAGCCGATTTAACCCTGTTTTTTTCGTCGTCTGCTCCTCCTGATTTTCTGTTTTTTAACCCTTTTATGGGTTTACCAAAGCGATAATTAAACGTTAAGCTCGCTACCCTGTTATCACTGTATTGGCTAAAGCTCGCCTGTGTATTTTGAAAATTGATGTTTCCTTTTACCAGCATTGGTCCAAACATATCTCTGATGGTTAGTTTAAGAGATCCTTTTCCCTTCAACACATCTTTTTTTACTCCTGAAGTGATCTGGCCAAGGTGATGTATCAATATCTGCCCTTCAATGGCTTTCGTCCTATAAAAACCTGATAATTCTGCACTCCAGCCTTTTTTAAATGAAAACTGGTTGTTAATATTAGCAGTATAATTGGTACCGTGTATGTTTAAATTTTCATTGCTTAAAATCCCTTTAAATTCCTGGTAACGGCCTTCAGTGTAAACCATCGCCTTCCACCATTTAGCAACATTGAATTGTGCATTAAAGGATAAACTTAAATTATTAACCTTACCAAAATTGCCCTGGCGCACTATTGTAGCAAAACCTTTCTGCTCAAATGTTTCATTAAAAAGATCCTTAGTATGGCTGTAATTTAAAGTAGTCGTAAAAATCTGGCTATAAGTATGCGAGGCTTCAAAAACATGCGCATAGGTAGGTTTTAAGAATGGGTTCCCTGCACCATATGTAAATTTATCCAGGAAGAATAAAAAAGGGTTTAAATCTTCATAATCGGGCCTGTTTATCCGGCGCCCGTAGGAAAACCCGTATTGATTTTTATCGTTTGCATTATAGCTGATATATGTTGTTGGAAATAAATTTGTGTAACTTTTTTTAAAGGATGAATCGGGGTGAAGGAGCTGATCGGGATTTCCAAATTGGTTACCCTGGTTATTGGTATTTTCTGCACGCAAACCGGCTTGTAATCCCCATTTTTTAATGGTCTTGCTAAAATTTACATACCCCGCATTTATATTCTCTTTGTAAATAAAGTGGTTTGTCTTATCCCAGTCAATATTTTTAATATCATTTACCACATTAAAATAGTTAGCGTTATTATCTGAAGTAACATAGCTGGATTTGAACCCTGTCTCCAATTTTAAACCTTTTTTTAAAGGCTGGGTATAATCCACTTTTGCAGAATAGATTTTAATATTTGAGGGAAGTTCCCCTGCAAGTACATCATTGTATTTTTTTCCCCAGTCAGGGTTAAAGATGCCATTATCAAAAAACTGGTTTTTATCTGATTTGTATTGAAGAAAATCTATGTCGGCAGAAATTTCCCTGCCGGTAGAATCGTATGTATGGCGGAGGTTTAAATTAACGGCACCGTTTTTCCATTTAGAATTTTCAATACGATCAGCTGTAACTATTGAATCCACAATACCATTATTATTTTGTAAATAACTGGTACTGCTACCGGTTTCCATACCTGGAGTACTATATCCGGTGAGCACAATACCTAAGGTTGTTTTTTTGCTTGCGTAAAAATCTAAGCCAACTTTACTATTGTAATTATAATTTTTCCTTTGACTGTTGGTATTCTGGTCAAAAATTGCCTTAATACTTTTATCCGGGTTGCTATATTTTCTATTGATATCCAATTGCTGAAAACCCTTCCTGTAATTAGCACTAAGGGTACTAAAAATATTCACTTTACCGACTTTGTAATTAAGGTTTAAGCTGTTGTTTGTTTTTGCATAAACCCCCTGTCCGTATGTTGTGCTTAACGAACCATTAAAGCCTTTTTGTTTATTCTTTTTTGTTTTAATATTAATGATACCTGAATTGCCGGAGGCATCGTATTTGGCAGAAGGGTTTGTCATTATTTCAATCTGGTCAAGGTTAGAGGCAGGAAGGTTACGCAGAAAATTTACCAGGTCTGCGCCGGAGATATAACTTGGTTTTCCGTCCATCATTATTATAACTCCTTGCTTTCCTTTCAGGCTTATGTTACCATCCTTATCTACAGAAACACCTGGCGCTTTTTCCAATACTTCTAATGCAGTACTCCCTGCATTTGTGATAGAGGCATCTACATTTAAAATAGTTTTGTCTATTTTTCTTTCGATAAACTGTTTTTTAGCAGTTACCACAACTTCTGTCAAATTTTTATTAACAGGGATTAATTGCAGCATGCCTGTAGATGCACTTTTGTTTTCAGCATTTATAGTAAGAGGCTTACTGTATGCTTTTGTGTGACCTATGGAAGATGCAGCAACGATGTAGTTACCGTCTTTCACATTTTCGAATGAAAAATTTCCGTCTTTGTCTGTAACGGAAACTTTTACCAGCGATGAATCTTTTGTTTTTAGTAAAGAAATATTGGCGGCATCAATTATTTTTTGATTTCCACCATCTTTAATTACTCCAGAGATTGTTCCAGCATTTTGTGCAAAACTTGAGAGACCTAAACTGGCAAATACCAGCGTTGTAAATAATTTTTTCATGACTATACTTTTAAATGGTTAATCCCGGTGGCTGCCGGGCGGCTAATAATACATAGTTATATACTTTGATAACTACTTCACAAAAGTAGGTACTTTGTAATACATGGTACAATGTTTTGTATTGAATGGTAATAAAAAAGGATAACCGGTAAATTTTCTTTACCGGTTAATAGTTAATAAAAAATATTTGTAAAGATCAAGCTCGTGAAGAATACCTTACTCTGCTGTAAAATATGAAGCCTAAACCGCTAATTATTAACAATATAGCGATAATTTCTGCCTGGGAAGGATGTAGTCCAAAAAAGTTATATGTTTTATTTACCCGGATTAATTCAATGAAAAATCTTTCCATTCCATTTAATACTAAATATATTCCAAACATGGTGTATGGCGTTTTAATGCTCCTACGAATGGCCCATAGAAAAAGAAAAATCAGGCTACATATTATAATTTCATATAATGAAGTAGGGAAAACAGGCTGGGGCAGGACCCTATTATGCTCTTCCGGGTTGCCAGGTATTTTGATGCCATCTATATTTACATTTTGTGGAAATGAATAAGCATAGAACCACTTTGGTAAAAATGCAGGCCCCTGAAAACTTTTGTGAGGAACATTTTCTAAAGTTCCGTATGTACGATCGGTAACATATAATGCATGATTAGTACTATCTGTTACTTTTCCCTCAGTAAAATAAGAAGAATATTGGTTAAGTTTTTTTTCAAATTCCCCGGGTTGAGCAACAGATATTTTTCCAGCAGCATCGCTAATATATGCACTGTTGTAAATGCCCCAGTCTCCATCGCCGGCTACCTGGCAGCCTATACGGCCAATGGCATAGGCAATTATGAGCGCCGGCGCTGCCGCATCAACCAGGTGACGTATTTTTATTCCTTTATTGTAGCCGTACCAACAAATCGCTGCAGCAGCCATTATTAATCCACCATAAAACGTCAGGCCACTCTGAGAAAAAATACGGCCTATAGGATCTTTTATAAAATCGTCCCAGTTTTCAAAATTATCGAAAAGTTTGGCGCCTAAAATACCAAAAATCAATCCCAGAATGATGATGTCTCCTACCCTGTCATGTGGCCATATCCGCACAGGTCTTCGCTCTGGTTCTTTTAATTTTTGTTTATTTTTTTCCCACCATTTTATGCCGATCAAAACTGCAGCAAAAAGAAGACCCCCTAGAATGTTTCCCTGTTTTGAAAAAATATATTCCTGCGCATTAATTTCGGGAGGTTTACTGAATAATAAGCCCAACAATTTAAATCCAAATAAAAAACCAATGAAGGCATTAATTAAAAGATCCATCAGTGTTGCGGGTTTACCCACTACTATAACTTCTTCCCTGGGCAATAATAAGCCGAGTTTTTCTTTTCTTTTTAATTCTGCACTCAGTACAACTGCAGCAGCTACAAATGCCAGAGCCACCATTAAACCGAAAGTGTTTAAAATTTTAAGGGCATTCCATTGCACCCCAAACCAGTCCTTAAACACATAATATAAGTTAGGATACATTTTTAAATTTTATATTTTAAAATAACGTTGCAATATATTCGATACAGGGCTTAATAAAAAATCCTCCTGAAGTAATAATTACAACAGGAGGAATTTAGTTTAAAATCATTATCATTAATTACAATGCTGCTTAAATGCACCCATCAGGTTTTCTGCAATCATTTGTGCACTTCTTCCTTCAATCATATGCCGCTCAATCATGTGTACCAATTGGCCATCTTTAAATAGTGCGATGGCTGGTGAGGAAGGCGGATAAGGCATAAGGTGTTCCCTGATTTTATTTACCGCTTCTACATCAAACCCTGCAAAACTTGTAGTAATTTTATCAGGTTTATTTGCTGCGTTGTGTACGGCCAGCAATACACCCGGCCTGGCGGTGCCGGCACTACAGCCACACACTGAATTAATCATTACGAGGGCTGTTCCCTTATCATTTAAGGCAGTATCAACCTCTGCGGCGGTAAGCAATTCTGTAAAGCCATTTTCGGTTAGTTCCTCTTTCATAGGAATTACTATTTCTTCTGGATACATTTTATAAAATTTAAATTATTGAAAAGCAAAATTACGCTCTTCCAGCGAAACAAGAATCTTAAAGTTTTGTCTTCAATCAACGGGCGATTAGACATTCTGTCAAAAAAGAATTCTTAGCGGAGCCAGGATGGCTGAAATACGCAAAGCTATTGGTTAATTTGTCGGATAATTGTAAATGGATTATAGTTTGAAAGAATAAATGTGAAATAAAAAATTTATTAAACTTAAAACTATAAAGCCATGACCTTAGTAAAAGTAAATAACGGGTTCTCGAAATCCTTTGATGGAATGATGAAAGATTTGTTTAACGAATTTCCATCTGCAGTCAGCAAAACCGTCAGGGAGGATGTCTTACATTTCCCACCGGTTAATATTATCGATACCGACGGGGCGTACGTCATTGAATTATCTTCTCCGGGTTTTGAAAAAGCAGATTTTATCGTAAAACTTGAAAGTAATATTCTCACCATCAGCACAGAAAAAAAAGAAGAAAAAACGCAACCTGCAGGGAAATTAATCCGCAGCGAATTCAGTAAAAAATATTTTAAACGGAGTTTTACCTTAGATGATAAAATTGATTCGGAAAATATAAGTGCCCGATATGAAAATGGTATCCTCACTTTACAATTACCTAAAAAAGAAATAACAAAAACAACTGCCAAGGAAATAAATATTCTGTAAGAATTTATATAAATATACAGTTGATTACCTGGCATTTTGAAGGTAAGACCTCCCCATTCCTGGGGAGGTTTTTTAATATTGTTTTCTATTGAAAATATATATTTGCCATAGAAAAATGATACGTGGCAATAAGGCCTCTCATTTCCTTATTTAACACTAAGTTTCCACGAAAAATATACTGTTAAATTCTAACTAAGAAAATATTATTTTAGGCTTTACATTTATATTGGTTAACTTATTGAACACTTTCAAATAAAATAATCCTCTTGAAATATCGTATTCTAAAATTATCAGTTTTTGTTTTGTTGGTTCTGTTATACAGTTGCCATAAAAAAATATACCCGGAGGTAAATGAAACCAGTAAAAATAATTCGGCTTCAACCACCGGAAATACTACAACCCTCCCTGCAAAAAATACAACCCCGGTTTCAGCAAAAGTATATCTTAAAGAAAAAGCAAAAAAGGGCGGAGAGGCACCCCCAACCGTGATTGTTGTAAATGATAAAGCTGCCGGTAAAACTCTGGATGGAAAATACTACTACGAATTGAACGGGTACAGGTACTGGAAAAATAAAAAGGATGGTAAATATTATCTAAATGGAATTTTTACAAGTAAAACGAAAAAGAATTAACCTACAAAGTCAGGCTTATTTATAAAGACCAGATCCAGCAAAACGCCATAATTCAACGAAGGGTGAAAGGCCTACACCTATCTTAAGAATACTAAAGTTGGTTTCTTATTTATACCCCAAAATTTTCAACATACTTTGTGCAGTTTGTTCTTTAGCATATAACCAATCCACCAATTTTCCATTTTTATCGGGGCCTATAACAATATGTTTGGGAGAAGGTATCATACAATGTTTTATACCGCCATAACCACTTATCTGATCCTGGTATGCGCCCGTATGAAAAAAACCTACAAACAACGGTTCCCCTTCCCCAAGTTTTGGTAAAAATACTTCATTAATATGTTCTTCTGAATCATAGTAATCGTGGCTGTCGCAGGTAATACCTCCTAAAACTACACGATGATATTCATTGTCCCATTTATTAATAGGGAGCATTAGAAATTTTTCTCCTATACCCCAGGTATCTGGTAATGTTGTTATAAAAGAAGAATCAATCATGTACCAGGTTTCCCGGTCATTCTGCATTTTTTGACCAATCACACTATAAATGTGAGCCATACTTTCCCCAACCGTGTAACTTCCAAATTCGGTAAATATATTTGGCATCGGCACTTTATTACGGGTGCATGCCACTTTAATATTCCTCACAATTTCATTAATCATGAATTGGTAATCATATTCAAAGGCCAGGGAATGTTTTATAGGAAAACCGCCCCCGATATTTATGGAGTCTAGCTCCGGGCAAATCTTTTTTAACTGGCAGTAAAGGTTTATTACCTTATTCAATTCACTCCAATAATAAATATCATCTTTAATCCCCTTATTTAAAAAGATGTGCAACATCTTTAACTGAAAACGATGTTCATTACCCTCAATCTTGTCTACATAAAATTCTAAAATATCTTTTGCACGTATGCCTAACCTTGAAGTATAAAATGGAAAATTGGGCTCCTCTTCCGCCGCCACTCTTATACCCAGGCTAAAAGGTACTTTTACAGATTTTACATACGCTCGCAGTTCTTCCACATTATCCAGCACCGGAATTACATTTTTAAACCCGCTGTTTAATAGGCCTGCGATCCGCTGTGTGTATGGTTTCTGCTTATACCCGTTGCACACAATAAAAATATCTTTGTTTATTTTCTTTTTAGCGTAAAGTTTTTTTATAATATCAATATCATAAGCATAAGAAGTTTCGAGGTGTATATCATTCTTTAAAGCTTCTTCTACAATAAAAGAGAAATGGGAGCTTTTGGTGCAATAACAGTAGTTATATTTACCGGTATATTTATGCTTTTTAAAAGCCGTTGCAAACATGGTTTTTGCCTTATTAATTTGTTTGCCGATTTTTGGCAAAAAAGTAAGCTTTAGCGGGGTGCCATATTTATCAATCAAAGCTTTTACATCAATCCCATTATATTGAAGGTATTCGCTAACGAGTTTAAAATCTTCCTGCGGAAAATTAAAAGTCTGATCCACAAGATCAGCATAACTGTTGTTCATGCCAACATCCCCTGTATTTCGCATTATATATAAAATATTGATGGTGAGTGATCAAAAAAAACAAAGATAAAGTTTACAGGCAGAACAAAATGAAAAATCCGCCCTTGGAAAACCAGGGCGGAAATATAATTTTAAATACCAATAATTTACTTAACTGAATCAATTAATTTTTTAAATGTTTCAGGCTCGTTCATTGCAAGATCGGCTAAAACTTTACGGTTTAAATCTATATTCTTTTCTGTCAATTTATGAATGAACTCACTGTACGTAATTCCTTCGGCTCGTACGGCTGCATTTATACGCGCAATCCATAACGTGCGGTATTCTCGTTTTTTTAATTTACGACCAACGTAGCTGTACGTTAAACCTTTTTCCATTACGTTTTTAGCAACGGTATATACATTTTTACGCTTACCATAATATCCTTTGGCAGCTTTTAAAATCCTCTTGCGGCGTGCCCTGCTGGCTACTGCATTTACTGAACGTGGCATATCTAATTTTTATAAAGTTAATAGTTGGCCCCTGTCCTTTTGGAGAGGCGGAAATGACGTTTATTTCAAACCTAATAAACGCCTTACAAAATGCATATTGCTATCGGCAACTACGCCATCTTTACGCATAGCACGCTTGCGTTTGGTAGATTTTTTCGTAAGAATGTGACGTTTGAAAGCTTTTTGAAAAGTAATTTTACCCGTGCCGGTAACTTTAAAGCGCTTTTTTGCGCTGCTGTTTGTCTTAACCTTTGGCATTACATAACTGTTTATGGTTACTCCCTGCTGGCGTCCCGAAACTGCGGGAACTTATGGAGCCTTGTGGGAAATGTTGTCGAAAAGAATTGCTCTTTTCGGGCGGCAAAGGTACGGGAATAATTATATAATTAATGTATATTTTAAGGATATATCCTGAACGTCGGCCAATTTCCTTTACCTGTCATTGGTCCCGCTTTTCACTTCAAGCCCACTACGGTGGGGCTTTACGTTACAATCGGGCGTAATTTCTCAGCAGTTTAGTGGTAGCAGCATTTATAAGTCGAAATTTAATAAAGAATTTGCCATTTTAATAAATAAATTACCAGAGGATTAATAAAAATAATATCACCCTTTGTTAATGACAATTTCCAGCTTATTATTTATCTGCTTTAGTAAATCAAATTGCCTGGCCTGGGATTCAAATAAGGTTTTGATTTGCTCTTCCAGCAATAGGTCCATTTTTTGTTGCAGGCTCCGGATTTGCATCTCTGCTTTTAAATTTATCAGGTAATCATTTTCACTCCGCATCCTGTCTTTCTCTTCTACCCTATTCTGACTCATCATAATAATAGGTGCTTGCAAAGCGGCAATACAGGAAAGAATAAGGTTCATTAAAATAAAAGGATATGGGTCAAACCGGTATTGGACTATTGCAATTACATTAAAAATGATCCATAGGCTAAGCACAATCCCAAAGAAAATTATAAACCTCCAGCTTCCACCAAACCTGGCTACTTTATCAGAAATTTTTTGCCCTTTTGTAAGCGTTTCCAGTGGTGGGTTTAAAAGATTTTGAATAATGAGTTCTTCTTCTTTGATACTATCGGTAACAATCTTGTGCAGTTTTTGAATATGATCATTTTCCTCATTAAGCAATTGATCCATTTCTTTATCTTTCATTTGTATCTATTTTATTGTTAACAAACCAAAATTAAAACACTACTCTCCCATTCCATCTTCATTTGCCGTTTTACTACTGTGGCTCACCATTTCAATGATACCTGAAATTTCCGATAAAGTAAAATAACGCCACTTGCCAGGTGCTATACCAGCCACCGTAATATTCATAATGCGTACTCTTTTTAAAGAAACAACCTTATACCCCAAGGCTTCACACATGCGACGTATCTGACGATTAAGCCCTTGTGTAAGTATGATACGAAAATGGTTATCCCCTTCCTGTTTTACAAAACATTTATTGGTAAGGGTATCTAAAATCCTTACCCCATTCCTCATGCTGTTTACAAAAGCTGTATTTATCGGTTTATCTACTGAAACCAGGTATTCCTTTTCGTGGCCATTGCCGGCACGTAAAATTTTATTTACGATATCCCCGTCATTGGTTAAAAAAATTAAACCCTCAGAAAGCTTATCCAGCCTGCCTATAGGAAAAATACGGATTTTAAAATTTATAAAATCAATGATGTTTGTTTTATCTTTTAAATCTGTGGTGCAGGTTATACCTTTCGGTTTATTCAACATAATATATACCGGAACTGCTTTCTTTTTTAAAGGTTCCCCATCTACTTTTACCACATCTCCTTCATTTACCCTGTTGCCTTTCGTAGCATCGTACCCATTAATGGTTACCCGGCATTCTTCTATATATTTATCGGCTTGCCGGCGGCTGCAAAACCCAGAGCTGCTTATATATTTATTCAGGCTGGTATCCATATTTATTTTAATTAATCAAATAGCACTTTAAAACAATCATTAAATTTTATGTCTCATAATTTCTTGCCCATAAAAAAGGGAAACATTTTGTCTCCCTTTTTTTTCTAACTTTCTTTCGGTTCTTCACTGACCTTTATTTCCTCTTTTACTTCCGGCTTATCTTTAATTGGCTTACCCAGTTCAGAAACTTTTTTCTTTTGTGCCCGGGGCGCAAACATTACCAGCATCCTCTTTCCTTCCATCTTAGGTAACCCTTCCAGCGCACCGGTATCTTTTAGCCTGTCTGCAAATTTTAATAATAATAATTCCCCTCTTTCCTTAAACATTATTGCCCTGCCCTTAAACTGTACATGGGCTTTAACCTTATCTCCTTCTTTCAAAAATTTTTCAGCATGCTTAACCTTAAATTCAAAATCATGGTCATCCGTATTGGGTGTAAAACGAATCTCTTTAACCTCACTGGTTTTAGATTTCGCTTTCATTTCTTTTTTCTTCTTTTTCTCTTCGTATAAAAATTTATTGTAATCAATAATTCTACATACCGGCGGGGTGGCGCCGGGAGAAATTTCTACTAAATCTAATTGCTGGGTTTTTGCCATTGCATTAGCCTCGGCTAAGGAATACACACCTGGTTCTATGTTTTCGCCAACTAAACGCACATCGGGCGCTTTTATCATGTGGTTGGTACGGTGCTCTTGTTGTTGCTCTTTTTTAAAACGAGGGTTAAAAGCCCCCCTCGGTGCTCTTGGTGGAAATGCCATTTAATTTTTTTAATTTACAATGTTGTTTATTTATTAAAAGCCTTTTTATACGTTTCGTATCATTATTATTTCAGTGCATTTTACAGTTTCTTATTACCTCTATTTTGAAAATTCCAGAGTGAAAATTCTCAATAGCGCTAAACTTTTTCCGGCACTAAAATATCAACCCTTCTTTCCCTGATTTCTACGATCAATTCTGCCGTAAATTTATCCAGTCCTTTTATGCCAGTGTCACCTCTTCCCTGCCTTCGGACTGATACTTGTTTTTCATTCATTTCTTTTTCACCAACCACAAGCATATAAGGCACTTTCAGCAGTTCAGTATCCCTTATCTTTTTTCCAATCTTTTCGTTGCGGTCATCAATTTCTACACGAATATCTGCATTTTTAAGCGTTTGCAAAATAGTATTTGCATAACTCATAAACTTATCACTGATGGGTAAAATCTTTACCTGAACCGGCGCCAGCCACGTTGGGAACTTTCCGGCATATTGTTCCAGCAAAAATCCTATAAATCGTTCGTGCGTTCCCAGAGGCGCCCGGTGAATGATCAAAGGAGTTTCAGATGTATTATCCTGGGTTGTATATTCTAATTTAAAACTACGCCCCTGCGAAAAGTCAACCTGGTTTGTTGCCAACGTAAATTCACGGCCAATAGCGCTATAAATTTGTACGTCAATTTTAGGCCCATAAAAGGCCGCTTCATCCTGCACTTCCACAAACGGGATATTGGCTTCAGTAAGAACGTTTCTTACCATCGTTTCGGTTTCTTTCCAGAGTTCAGGTTCATTTACATATTTTATACCAAGTTTTTCCGGCGAATGAAGCGAAAGGCGCATGACATATTTTTCTATACCGAAAATTTTAAAATATTTAAGGTACATATCGTTTACGGCCCTGAACTCATCATTGAATTGTTCTTTGCTGCAGTAAATATGAGCATCATTCATGTGCAGGCAGCGCACCCTCATTAAACCAAATAATTCCCCACTTTGTTCGTAGCGGTACACTGTGCCGTATTCAGCAATACGATAAGGCAGATCACGGTAACTCTTAGGCTCTGCTGCATAAATTTTATGGTGATGCGGGCAGTTCATTGATCTCAGGTAATATTTTTCGCCATCCATTTCCATCGGCGGATACATACTATCCGCATAATAAGGTAAGTGTCCGCTCGTGATATACATTTTTTCTTTAGCAATGTGCGGGGTTACCACTCTTTTGTACCCGGCTGCATTTTCAGTTTCTTTTGCAAGCTTCTCCAGCTCTTCAATAATTATAGTTCCGTTTGGCATCCACATAATTAAACCCTGGCCCACATCATCATCCATAGTATAAATGCTAAGTTCTTTGCCCAATTTCCGATGATCTCTTTTCTTTGCTTCTTCCAGCATTAATAAATATTCATCAAGTTCTTTTTGAGCAGGAAATGAAATTCCATATATCCTTGTTAGTTGTTTGTTTTTTTCATCTCCCTTCCAATAAGCACCAGCGATGCTTGTGAGCTTAACAGATTTTATAAACCCGGTAGCTGGAATATGAGGACCACGGCACAAATCGGTAAAGTTGCCCTGTGTGTAAAGTGTGATATTGCCATCAATAAGGTTTCCCAGTAAATCTAACTTATATTCGTCTCCCTTATCACTAAAATATTTTACAGCATCTGCTTTAGAAATCTCTTTTCTCCGGTAGGAATTATTTTGTTTTGCCAGTTCATTCATCTTTTTTTCAAGCTTTACCAGGTCTTCCTCTGCCATTTGCCTGTCCCCCAGATCCATATCATAATAAAATCCATGATCAACAGCAGGACCTACCCAGAATTTTACACCAGGGAAAATGGATTCTACTGCTTCAGCCATTAAATGTGCGGTCGAGTGCCAGAAGGTGGCTTTAGCATCCGGATCATCCCAGGTTAATAGTTTTAAACTTGCGTCATCATTGATGGGCCGGGTTGCATCCCAGGTCTCACCATTAATATTAGCAGCTAAAACTTTTCGGGCCAGGCCTTCACTTATAGATTTTGCTATGTCCAATGAAGTTGTCCCCTTATTGTATTCTCTTAAAGAGCCGTCTGGTAAGGTTATTTTAATCATAATAATAAATCTGATCTCTTATTTTGAATTGCAAATTTAACGAACTCTTAGCTAAGCGAAAACTAATGTAAAATATCTTTGATTTGGAAACGACATAACTAAAAAACCGGTTCTTATATGAAACTAAGGCTACTTTGTATTTCTACTTTTTTATTTCTCTCGACTTACCTGCCGGCTCAAAATTTCAGTGGCCAATGGAAGGGCTCATTTTTAGATAAAAGTGTCTCATTTGTCGGGTTTGGCGGCGACAAGTGTGATTATGTATTAGACCTGGAATGTAAGGGGAAAATGGTGACAGGGTATTCTTACACTTACTTTAGTGATGGTGGCAGGCGATATTATACAATCTGCAAATTAGAAGGTTTTTTAGATCAGCGAAAAAAATACATCGAGGTAAAAGAAACAGAGAGAACCAAAACAAATGTACCAGATGAAGTAAAAAATTGTTTCCAGATACACCGCCTGAGTTATGCTAAAATTGACAACCAGGAAACATTACAGGGCAGCTGGATTCCGGTTCCTAACCAGGGTGGCAATTGCGGGTTCGGTGGCACTTTGCTAACCCGAAGAAATTTAAAAACCAGTTTCCCTGATTTTAATAGTTCTGCTGCGAAAATTTCTGCCCCGACGAAACCATTTAATAAGTCTAAACCGGAAATTGTAAAAAACAATTTACAAACTCCAAAAGAAGCTGGTAAAACGTCTCCTAAATCTCAGAAAAAACCTGTTGTCCTTTCCCCAAATACGGATAATTTTTCCAAACAAGAAATGAATTCAAAAGATATATCTCAACAAATAAATGCTCCTTCCCTGAGTTTTGAAAAAAGAAATAATACGCTCCTAAAAACGATAGAAGTTGAAAACGAAACTATTAAGGTGGACCTATACGATAATGGTGAAATTGATGGTGATAGTATTTCATTGTTCTACAACAATAAACTGCTGTTGTCTCATAAAAAATTATCAGAAAAATCTATATCC
>JBDSDN010000194.1:0-4565 GCA_039920545.1 Ferruginibacter sp.
GGATATGTTCTCAAAGAAATAATTGAAACTTTTTCCAGGCTCACCTCCACCAGCATCAGTTATAAAATTAAGCAGGAAAATTTCCGGCCTTCAGAAAATAAAAAAATTATAGGCTCCTTTGAAAAAATAAAAAACGAATTGGGCTGGCAACCAACCATTCCTATGGAACAGAGTTTAAAAGATTTGATGCATTACTGGCAATCAAAAAATTAATGTAGACTTTTTAATATACACTCGTAAAAAAGTGTGGAAGTTTGCTGCCAGGTGAATTTGTTTTTCTGTTCAAAGCCTTTAGAAATTAAAATGTTTCTGAGCCTGGGCTTGTAAAAGATATTTATCATAGCGCCTGCAATCGATGCCACCTCAAATGGGTTTACCTGCAAAGCGGCGTCACCGGCTACTTCGGGCATAGAGGTTACATTACTGCATATAACGGGAACGCCTGCCTGAAAAGCTTCTACAATAGGGAGGCCAAAGCCTTCAAATATGGGAACAAAACTAAGGCAATAAGCAGATCCAAGCATTTCATTTAAAACCTCGTCACTTACCCGGCCGGTAAAAATTACATCTTTTTTATATTGCAAGGAGTCCAGCACTATTTTAATATTTTCATCGTCCCACAGAATATGCCCCGCCAGTACTAATTTAAATTTGCTCTGGGTTTGTTTTTTAAAAGCATCAAATGCCTGGAAAAGGCGGATAATATTTTTTCGGGGGTGCATAGATCCCACAAAAAAGAAATACTCCTCTCCTGCTGAATATTTCATCCTGGTAAGCAATTTTATATCTTCTGTCAAAGGGTGAAATTTATCTTTTATACCGCAGGAAACATTATCAATAATAGCCGGGTTTATGCCATAAGTTTTTGCAATATCTTCTTTACTGTATTCAGAAATTGTGGCAATACGCCTGGCTTTTTTTGCAAAGCGTTTAAAAAATGTCCTGAAATAAATACGATTTCTAAAAGGCAGATCCAAGGGGTTATGTTCAAAATTTAAATCATAAATAACAGGCAATTGTTTTATACGGGTATTCAGGCACAGGAAGCCATCCATACCTAAAAATAAATCCGGCTTATGCTTTCTTAAGAATAATCCTAATACAATTTCCATATAAAAAACATAAAGAATTGGATGCCGCAAAGCAGGAAAAATCGGGTGCCTGGTTACATTGGGAAAATCAAAATAATTTTCGGTAAAATTTCTATCACATAAAATCTGGAATTCAATTTCCGGGTGTGCCTGAATTAAAGGTTTTAATGTTTCAATAGTAAAATTGCCGATACCATCTAATTGTTTATTGCGCAAAATCCAGCAATTGACTGCTATCTTCATGTTTTTTATAATAGATTTGCGAAAATAATTAAATTAAAAGAGATTAATGAAAACAGCTTTAATCACGGGCATTACAGGGCAGGATGGCGCCTACCTTGCAGAATTATTATTAAACAAAGGCTATAATGTACATGGCATAAAAAGGCGCAGTTCTTTAATGAATACTGACAGGATAGACCATCTTATTTTTGATAAAACCCTGGCAGAAAAATTTCATCTTCATTATGGCGATTTAACTGATAGCAGTAATATAATAAGAATTATACAACAAACACAACCTGATGAAATATACAACCTGGCAGCACAAAGTCATGTACAGGTTAGTTTTGAAACGCCGGAATATACTGCCAATTCTGATGCAATAGGGGTGCTTCGTATTTTGGAAGCCATTCGCATTTTAGGGCTCGAAAAAAAGACCCGCTTTTACCAGGCATCTACCTCGGAATTATATGGTAAAGTGCAGGAAATACCCCAGAAAGAAACTACCCCTTTCTATCCCAGGTCTCCGTATGGTGTAGCAAAATTATATGGCTACTGGATTACCGTAAACTATCGTGAGGCTTATGATATGTATGCGGTAAATGGCATTTTATTTAACCATGAAAGTCCGCTTAGAGGCGAAAGTTTCGTAACAAGAAAAATTACTATTGGAGTAACCCGGATAGCCATGGGTCTTGATGATATTATTCTTTTAGGAAACCTGGATGCAAAAAGAGACTGGGGCCATGCGAAAGATTATGTAGAAGGTATGTGGCTGATGATGCAGCAGGATAAACCTGAAGATTTTGTACTGGCAACAGGTGTAACAACATCAGTAAGGGATTTTATCGTAATGGCGTTTGAACAAGTAGGAATAACATTGTTATTTACTGGCGAGGCTGAAGAAGAGAAAGCATTTGTTGCAGATTGCAGTAACCCATTATTTCAATTACCCAAGGGCAGGCAGGTAGTAGGTATTCACCCCCGGTATTTCAGGCCTACAGAAGTAGATTTGCTTATCGGTGATGCTACTAAAGCCTATACCCAGCTTGGCTGGAAACCAAAGTATAACCTGCAGATGATGATAAAAGAAATGATGGAGGATGAAATAAAATTTCAAGCAAAAAAATAAAAATGTTCTTTAATTTCAGCTTACTTACTCATTTGGTTTCTCCATAAGTTTTTAATCAAAATAACGGGAAAGCTGACAATCCCACCAAAAAAAGCTTTTAAAAAGAGTTTATGCTTCCCGTACAGCGCTACCATGATCCTATAATGTTTTGCAATAGATTTAAACTGCAGGTAGCACAGCATATTATAAACTATTTTTCGGGTTGTATTAAATTGTAACGGCAACGCCTGGTTGTATATTTCTTTGGCTGCAGAAAAGTTTTTTGTAAGAATGGTGTCTACACACTTAATGATATTGGTTTCATTTATGGCCGTTATTTCAATTAAATTTTCTGTTGAAATTTTGTAACGGTTAAAGTCTACCGAAGGAGCGTTTAAAAAAATAGTATTGGGATTTAGTAACTGTACCATGGGCAAAAATTTTGCTGCACTGCTGGTGGTAAGCCAGGTAATACCGCTACTGCAGCCAATGAGTAAACTACAGTAATGCGTAAGCGCTGCATTTTCCCGTACGGTTAATACACTTGCATCAATTACTTTTTCAGAACTTTTAAATTTGTTTGCAGATGATAAAATCACACAAGTAGAAGAAATTGCTGAAATTTTATTGGCTAGCTTCATTACAAAATCAAACTCCAAAACCGATTGTCCGCTTAGCGGTGCATATTCCCAAAGAATTACATTTTTAAATCTACTCAGCCTGTTTTTTTCTGCGAATACTGCAACATTATTTTTTTCCTGTTCAGAGAGTACCAACACCGGTTGCAAGGGAACAGTTATCGGGTAAGGGTAAGCTCTTAATATCATTCCACGTATAGTACCATCATACAGTGCAAGGTTATCATCCATATTAGTGGTAACAAACACTTCATCCCATATGCCTTGTTTTTTTTCTGCCAGTACTTTTTTCTTGTATTTTCTGAAAGCAATAATATCATCTTTTGCCACTTCACCTACTTCCAGTATCTCATCTACATAAGGATTTAAAGCAATAATATTTTTACAGAAAGTAGCAATGGCCCAGGTAAGATTACTATTCGGAAAATCTTTTTTTACCTGGCGGGCAACAGCAGTTGCGTACAAGCAATCTCCATTAGAAAATAATTGAACGAATAATATTTTTTTAGGATCGTTACTTATCATTATTCAGCATCATTTGTGCAAGTTCATAAAACGAAACGGTTGGTTTAAAACCTATGGATTGTATAAGTGAAGCATCGGAAACCAGTTGCTTGTATTCTGCTTTAAAATCATTTCGTTCAATCACATAATCTGCATAATTTTTTCCTGAAATTGTAAAGCAGGCTTCTACCCAATCTTTGATAGAATAGCCAAGGCCGGAGCTGATATTGGCTTCATAAACTTTATCCTGGCTGATGAATTTCCATATCCCCTGTGCAATATCACCTGCAAATGACCATTCTTTAACTACAGACATATCTCCTATCTCCAGTTTTTCCTCGCTGCCTGCGGCAATACGTTTTGCAGCAGCACTTATTTTTTTGGCGATATACCTTTCCGACCGTAATGGGCTATCATGATTAAAAAAATAACCCACATAAGTTTTTATACCAAGTCTGCGGAAATACCTGGCCGCATACACACTCTGAATACGGCTTACCGCATAAGCATCCCGTGCTTCAAATGCATCTGTTTCTTTTATGGGCTTTTCTTCATTTTTAAACTGCAGGCCGCTACCCGAAATAAAAACTTTTGTATGGGCAGAAAAACTTTTAACCGCTTCCAGGATATTTAAAGTGCCGGTTGCAATAGTCTGGTGGTTTTCAAACATTGCAACATGCCTGGTGGTAGAGTTTGCAGCAAGATGAAAAATAAAATCCGGTTGATGTTCTTTTACCAGGTTACTCACTGCTGCAAAATCAGAAATATTTGTGCGTAAAAAATTACCGCCTCGGCTTACCCCGATGACCTGTATGCCTTGCTGTATAAGCAATTCATTTAAATAAAATCCATCCTGTCCATTGGCTCCAAAAATTATAGCGGTCATCTTATTTTATTTTTCTGAATACAAAGCTGGCAAAACTGTATTGGTATTTTCCAAGATAATTAAAATCAGGATTTGGGCATTCCCATTCGGGTTTATCTACCAATACTGAATCA
>JBDSDN010000195.1:0-6332 GCA_039920545.1 Ferruginibacter sp.
CCATGACACCATTTTTCAAATTCCCCATTATCTCTCCGCCATTCAATATGATCGTATGCAGGTTTAAAAGATTTCCCGTATGCTACCTGTGGAAAATACCAAAGAATCATTTGATAAAAATCCCGCCATATTAATTCATTCAAAAATGTTTCTGATAAATTTTTTGCTTTACTTACTAACTGCCTAATACTGATAGTGCCGAAACGGAGGTGGACGCCAAGTTTTGAGGTTCCCTTTGTCCCCGGAAAATTTCTTTGCTGTGCATAGTGTGTTACCAGAACTTCATCTAAATCTTTGCCGGGGAAAGATTTATTTACTTCTTTGAATCCTAATTTATCTAAAGTGGGAATTTTTATTTCATTCTGCGGAAGAAAAGCTGAAAAGTATTTTTCTGTTGGGTATGGTTTTACATGAAAGTCAGTGAGGGTTGCTTTCCATTTTCTACTATAAGGGGTAAACACAGTGTAAGGTTTCCCATCATCCTTTATCACTTCATCCTTTTCAAAAATAACTTGGTCTTTAAAGGTAAACATTGAGACCTTATGCTTTTTTAAAAGCCCTGCAATTTCCTGATCTCTCTCTTTGGCGTAAGGCTCATAATCATGATTGGTAAAGACCTTGCCAATGTTGTATTCTTTTAATAATTTTTCAAATGCGGTTTTTGGATTATCATAGAACACTTTCAAACTGGTGCCTGTTTTTACTAATTGAACCTGCATTTCTTCTAATACTTCATAAATAAATTGAACCCGCCTGTCCTCTTTTGTCGAAAGCTTATCCAGGATATTTTTATCAAAAATAAATATCGGTAAAACAGGTTCGTTATTTCCTTCCTTAAGAGCGTGGTACAGGCCTGCATTGTCCTTCAATCGCAAATCCCTTCTAAACCAAAAAATATTAATTTTTTTGTGCATAATATCTGTTAGTAAAATTTAAATCTAACAAAATACTTCAGGGTTTGTTTGCTGTAATTTCTCCACAATTTTTTGGGTAAGTTTATTTGAATAACTTTTGCTTTCCAGTTCCGCAACCCAACGGATATTGTAAATAGAGTTAGTGAGAAATATTTCATCTGCAGTCAGTAGCAATTCCTCCGTTATGATTGTTTCATAAACCTGGTAACCTAATGAAGGAAGCTGTTGTATTAAAAATTTTCGTATTACTCCTGCAACACAACCTTCCTCTAATTTCGGGGTATAAATAATTTCATCTTTTACCATAAAAATATTGGCAATAGTACTGTCGCAAATTCTTTGGTGATTGTTCAGGATTACCGCATCATTTAATTGCAGCTTTTTTGCGGCCAGGGCTCCCATAAAATAAGGCAAATAATTATTGTGTTTAAGATTGCTGAAGGCATCGCAGTTTTTTTGAGCCTCCCGGAAAATACATAGCTGTAGTCCATTGCTGTTTAGCTTGCCATTATTTTCTGCCAAAGGCGAGGACTGAATAATTACATTCGGAAAATTATTTTTTGAATCATACAAACCTCCATCTCCCCGGAATATGCCCAACCTTATCCTGGCAGTGGTATGGCCGTTTTTTGCACAGATCTTTAGGATTTCAGATATAATTTTTTCCGGGGTAAATAATTTAGGAATATCAAACTGCAACAGCTGCATCCCTTTCCACAAACGGGAAAAATGTTCGTCTGACAGGATAAGCCGGTGGTTATTTAATTTTATTGTTTCAAAAACGCCATCGCCGTATCTCAATGCCCGGCTATTTGCTCCTATAACAGCAGTGCTTTCTGATAAAATCTTTCCATTATAATTATAATAGTTCATAATCTTAATAATAAAAAATCCCCTTAAAGCGGGGATTTTACTTGAAAAACTTAATGTTCTTAGAGCTCTTCTATAATTTTATTTTTAACCGCATACATAATGAGACCAGCGGTACTTTTAGCACCAGTTTTTACTTTTAATTTGTCTCTTATGGCTTCTACAGTCCGGGGACTTAGTTCTACCATATCTGCAATTTCTTTGGTACTTTTTTCTTCGCACATCAGGCGTAAAATGGTCGTTTCTTTATCGCTTAAATGTACTTCCTGGGGCATAAGATGTGCCGGAGGGGCTGCATTTCTTTGTTTAAGATTAGTCAGCAAAGCTTTATTGGTAAGTGAATTAAAATAATATTCGTGCTCGTAACAGGTTTTAATGGCCTCGTAAATTATCTCACTATCGCTGGTTTTGGAGAGGTAGCTATTAGCACCAAGTTCCATTAATTTCGTTATCATGCTATGTTCGTCCATCATGGTGAGCATAATAATTTTAGTTTGGGGGCAAATCTTTTTTATCTCTGGCAGGGCGGTGATTCCATCCATTATCGGCATCTGGATATCTAAAAGGATTACATCAGGGGGAATTGATTTTATGAGATTTAGCAAGTGCATACCATTGTCTGCCTCTGCAATTACTTTTATATCCTTTTTTGCACTCAGTGCTGTTTTTACTCCTGCTCGGTAAAGCACGTGATCATCTGCTATTATAACCTGAATGGGGTCTGAGGAATCTTTTTTCATAATACTCTGGTGAAAATAATGCTTTTTTGAATAGTAAGTTTACGATAGTCAAACGCTGTTTGCAATATCAAATTATTGGTAAAAAAAATAAAGCGTGTAATTACCCTATAAGCCCCATGGTGATTTTACTATAAAGTTCAGGGGTAACACACACAATACTCTTTTTCGGATTTTAGTTTGGGGGGGAAAGAAAAATCCTATTCAATTAATTTATTTCTCATACCATACATGATAAGGCCACCTATGGTTTTTGCACTAACCTTAGTTTTCATATTCTGGCGAATGGTTTCAATGGTTCTTGGGCTGAGAAAAATTATTTTAGAAATTTCTTCAGTAGTTTTATCTTCTGAAAGAAGCTGTAATATTTTAATCTCTTTTTCATTAAAATTTACGGGTGTGTGCGTTCCATAATGCTGCCGTACATTTTTTTTCTGCATTAGACGGCCCATTACCGCTTTATTTACCAGTTCATTAAAATAAAAATCATCATTCATGCAGGTTAATATAGCTTCATAAATTTCTTCAGGATCAGTTGTTTTTGTCAGGTAAGCATTTGCACCCATTTCCATCATTTTACTTATCATTTGCTGATCATCATACATAGTAAGCACAATAATTTTTATTTCTTCAAATTCTTTGCGGATAAGTTGAATACCATTAATGCCGTCAATTTCAGGCATTCTTATATCCATCAATAAAACATCTGGCTTTTTAATGGCAATTTTATGCATCATATCTTTGCCATCTTCCGCTTCCCACAGCATTTTGAGATTTAACTTGCCCGAGAGAGCCATTTTTATACCATCACGAAAAATTTTGTGATCATCTGCAATAGCGATTTTAATTTGATTTTCAATAGACATTGTTGGTTAGTATTGGGGATTAGTCATAAGAATCTTCAAGTTACATTTTTCAGTTGAAAAATTGTAATGTTTACTACCATAAAATATAGAATTTACGATTTATTAATTTGATAGTCAACACATATCATCCATGGAATTAGTATAATTACTATTTTATTTCTACGTATAATTACTTACTAGTTTTGTAGATTCCCAATAAACATCGTAAATTTTACAAACTTAAAAAAAGGCATACATCCCATTGCGGCTATCAACTTTCAAACATATTTTTGTATCAGTTGATTGATCGGGGCAATAAAGTTATTTATTCATCCAAAATATCCTGGAGCCCGTTTAAATTAATATATTTCCTAAAAAAGTTTTTTTTTATTTTTGCTTCTGTAAATCAATATTCTTTGCAAATTCTGCCTCATTTTACTCCCTTTGACTAAATAGAAATCCTGGGTTCAAATTATCTCATGATTTGTAATCAACACCCGCAAAAAGGAACAAAGTTTATCCACATATCCACATTTAGTAATTTTACGCAGGTATATATACGAGTTGATTGAGTAGTAAAATTACTATTTTAAATTCGTACATTTACCAAAACTTTTAACTATCTAGAAACTGGTTTTTTGACTCAAACGCAGCAGGGCATTGGGTTTTAAGAAAAAAATGACTCCTTACTAGTATAAACGCCCTTGTCTGAAGAAAGAAATATAGCCAAGTTTGTATAGATATTTAATCACAAACCACTAAATGATTTATTATTATGTTCGCTTTACTAAATCAGATCATTAAGTTATTGCTCGAAAATTTATAAGTATATTTTGATTTTGGAATTCAGTTAGTTAGATTTGTTAAAAATTAACTGCTTATCAATAATAATTTAACTTATATAATTTTTTTTACTGAATTACTACCTTTAATCTTTTGTATTATATTTTTTCGAAAATTAAATACAAGGGCTTTAAAGGTTTTTTTTATTTATGCACTCTTACTGGCTGTATTTGTTACATCCACTTATATAGCCTCCTATTATTTTAAATCCAGGATAGCATATCTCCTCTTATTGAAGTTTTACACAGTTTGTGAGTATTCCATTTTTGCCCTTTTTTTAAATGCAATTATTAAAAAACCACTTGTAAAGTCCATTCTTAAATTTTCAATTCCAGTTTTCGTAATATTTGCCCTTAGTTACTATCTTATTATCTCCCCTGAAATTTTCAGTACTTATCCTTCCATTCTTGAATTTTTATTATTTATAATCTTCATCATCTACTTTTTCTATGAGAAAATGCAGACTGTTGTAATGTACCCGCTGTATCAAAGTATTACATTCTGGATATGTGTGGCCTTTTTTATCTATTTCACAGGCAACTTTTTCTTTTTTCTGTTTAGCAATACTACTAAAGACCCCAATTTTATAAAGCAATTACTGATTATTTACGGCATTGTCACCATCACTAAAAATATTCTGCTCTGCTGCGCTCTTTTGGCAAGCGAGCCCGTTGAGGAAAATGATGAAGTCCTTAATATACCTACTGATATAAACCTGGATGATTTTACCCTAACTAATGCTAAAAATCAGTAAATAAGAATGATTTTTCTACAGGTTGCTAATAATTCTGATGTTTCCAGACTAATGTTTGTGGGCTCAATCGGCATGATTACGCTTGCAGTAGGCATTATTGTATTTGTAATAATGCATCAGCGTAAAGTGATCCGCTACCATATTCAGATGAAGAAACTGGAAGCTGAAAAACAACAGATTTACCTTAATGCCAGCATCCGCTTCCAGGAAGAAGAACGCCAGCGGATTGCGGCAGACTTACATGATGATGCCGGCCCATTACTCGCTACTGCCCGGCTTTACCTAAATGAAAACCTGGTAAACCAGGAGAAGGCACAGCAACTGCAAAGTATTTTTAGTGCAAAACAGATTATTGATGATGCCATTCTGTTGATAAGAAATATCAGCCACAGCCTGATGCCTCCCACCCTCAAAAATTTCGGCCTTGAGAGTGCCACAACAGATCTATTTCAAAAGATCAGCGGTAGCGGCAGCCTGAATGCCAGCGCCCGGTTCCACGATTACCGGGAAAGATTAAAAGTAGACCAGGAGTTACTCGTATTTCGGGTGATACAGGAACTGGTAAATAACATTATCAAACATAGCAATGCAGCATTTATTCACCTTACTCAAAATGCCAGCAATAACAATATTTATATAAGGCTGCATCATGATGGAAAAGGGATTGTGCAGGCAGAATTTGATAAATTAAATTATTACTCTCACGGCCTGGGGCTTAAAAACATAGCCAGTAGAATGAAGGTACTCAATGGCCGCATACTTTTTGAAATAGACAGCAGCCAGACTTATTATAAAGTAACACTTGAGATTCCCAAAGAACCTCTTGGTTTAAATTAGTATTTAGTTCAAATTTTTTAAATGTTCTTTTCTTGTAAAGATGTTCTTATTTTTACTATTAAAGTATGTCCCCCGAGCAAATAAAAGTAGCCATAGCCGATGATCATAAGATCTTTAGAAAAGGAGTAATTCTTTCTATGAGGCCTTATCCGAATATTCGTTTTGTAATGGAGGCCGATAATGGGGAAGACCTGATACAAAAAATTCCTGAAGCACAGCCCGACGTGGTACTCTGCGATCTTAAAATGCCTATAAAAGATGGTATCGATGCTACAAAAATAATTACTAAAAATTTTCCTTCTATACGGGTCATTATCCTTACCATGTACGAGGATGAACGCTTTGTAGGGCATTTAATGGATTGTGGCGCAGCCGGGTATTTACTTAAAAGCACAGACCCTGCAGAAATTAAAAGGGCGGTTATGGATGTGATGCGGACAGGGTTTTACCTTAATCCTTTTGTAAATAAAGTGCTTATCAAAAAAAATTACAGCAAGCAGAAATTTAACCCTTCTCTTACCTCAGAAGTTGT
>JBDSDN010000196.1:0-6278 GCA_039920545.1 Ferruginibacter sp.
GCTGCAATTTCAGGCAGGTAAGAATTATAAAATATCAGGCTGCCATAAAAACCAATTGCAGCCAGGCAAAAGCATACCAGTCCAAGAGTGATATGATTCTCATCAAAAAAAAATAAGAGGCTGCAACTGGCTGCACCCAGGTAACAAAACACCCGCATCATGGTTTTTTTGTTTCCTTTAAGATCCGCTATGGAAGAAAGTATTGGAAACAATAAAACGATAACCAGGTATGCAAAAGAAAGTGAATAATCTTTTAATGCTGTGTTTACAAATGTGCGTCCTAAAAAGGGAATTTCTCCTTTAAACTTGCTATCGGGACCCGTAATCATATTAAACATTACCGGGAAAAAAGTAGTGGTGATTACAAGGTTATAAACAGAGTTGGCCCAATCATACATGGCCCATCCGTTTATTACTTTTTTTGAAGCAGTCTGCATGTTGAAAGTATGAGACCTGAAAATACTAAATCAATTTAAGATTACATTAATTATGATCAATTACATTCACCACCTTACACTTCCTCTACTTTCATTTATGGCTTTATATGTCCTGAATAAATGAGCATAAATAAAATGAGACCTAAAACAATCCGGTAAATTCCCCATACCCGGAAGCCATGCTTTTTAAGAAACTCTATAAAGAATTTTATGGCCAGTATAGCTACCCCAAAAGCCACAAGATTTCCTATGGCTAATAATTTTATTTCCTCAGCGGAAAAACCGCCCGCCACTTTATAATATTTATAAAGCTTATATGCTGTAGCGGCAATCATCGTAGGCACGGCCAGGAAGAATGAAAACTCTGCGGCGGCATTCCTGGTAAGCTTTTGCTGCATGGCCCCAATAATAGAAGCCGCACTCCTGCTTACCCCTGGTATCATGGCCAGGCATTGCCACAGCCCGATTATAAATGCGTTAATAAATGAAACCTGCTTTTCTGATTGAATGCTTGGGCGGGTGAATAATTTATCTATAAAAAGTAAAATAATTCCTCCGGCAAAAAGTGCTATGGAAACAGTGGTTGTACTTTCCAATAAAGCATCAATTTTTTTTGAAAATAAAAAACCCAGTATTAGAGCCGGTATTACGCCCACTATTAATTTTAAGTAAAACTGCCAATTTTTAAAGCCGGTAACTATTGGTTCAAAAAATTTCTTGCGGTAAAGAACTACAACTGCGAGTATGGCCCCTAATTGTATAGCTACTGTATACATTTTTGTAAAATCATTATCCGCTACCTTCAATAATTTTTCTGTAATAATCATGTGACCGGTAGAGGATATTGGCAAAAACTCTGTAATGCCTTCTACAATCGCTATAATCACACTTTGTATAAAATTCATATTGAGGAGGGTTAGGAGGTAGCAAAATTAAAAAATAACAAATACCATAGACCTGCAAAAAAATTTACAAGACTAAATAATATTTCCAAAACTTTAAAATTGGGCTAGATAAAGAGATTATAAATTAAATGTTTTTGCGCTTTTTCATTATTGCAAAAATTTCAATTACAAAGCCGGAAATTATAAGGAAAGGTGCAAGGGTTATGCGCCTGAAATTGTAAACCTCTTTTTCATCAAACACATTAGGGTCGGCACTTTTACCACCAGCCATCAACAGGAAACCCAGGATAATAACACCGAGACCAATCAGCATCCATTTAAAGTTTTCTCTGTCAAAAAGCGTATTTTTTGTGGCGGGTTCTTTTTTGTTTTTGAGCATAGAATAAATTAAGGCTGCAATATAATTGAATGTTTGAAAGGTTCCAAAGATTGAAAGGATCTATGAGCCTACCAGGGTTTAAAGACTTATAAAAGGGATAAATTTCTTAAAATTGTTTAAACTTAATACAGATCATCCAGTTTCATACGGAGGTATTTTATTACTGACCGGTGGGTACTCACCAAAGTAATGGTGATGCCTAGAATAATGATAATTAGGAAAAGCAACATTAACCCATTATTGTCATGCAGTAATTTAAAATTGGGAATATATCTTTCAATTAAAAGTACCGACCCCCATATTGCAGCAATTGCAATTAAGGATGCTACCAGCCCATTTATTAAAGCTCTTTGATTTATTGGTTTTGCTATAAACCACCGTGTAGCCCCTACCATTTGCATGGTCTTAATTAAAAAACGATTACTGTACATCGCCAACCGGATAGTATTGTCTATAGAAAACACTACGAGAATTGTGAGAATAAAAGCAGCTATTAAAAAAATAATCCCGGCGGTCTTAACATAACTACTAACTTTAGTTACTGTTTCAGTCGGGAATTGAAACTCCGAAATAAGGCCTGGGTAAGCAGTTTGTAAATTCGTGGCGAGAATGTCCAGGCTGTCTTTTTCTACATGGTCGGCCTTTACATAAAAATCAATACTTTCCGGAAGGGGGTTATTGGTCAGAAATTTTTTCCAGGTTGTATCATTTTCATTGTTCCATTTTTGCATGGCCATTTCTTTGGTCACATGTTCCACCCTGTTAGCATACGGTATAGCTGAGATGTATGCTGTAAGACTATCAATTTGTTTTTGGGAAGCATCCCTGTTTAAATATGTGTGAACCTGTATGCTCTCTTTAAAATAATCACCAGTTTTACGTAAGTTTAAAAAGAACCAGCCTACAATGCCGAATAAAAACAACACCAACGCCACACCAATGATAGCACCCATATAATTAGGTTTTCCTTTTTTGCTGGATGCTTTTCCAAATTGAGCCATAAACAAATTATTTATCTGTATTTTATTGTATTGGGGCTTTCAACAATATACCCAGGTTCATCTTCTGTTCCGGCTATTCGCTGCAAGCGTCATTACATTCCGCTTTCCGCTGCTATCCGGCAGCCCATCGGCTACAAAAATTCAATCAACATAATTCACACCTTCACAAACTTTTAATATCCTTTTCAAATCGGGGCAAAAATATAGATTTTTAAATGGTTTGTTTTATTTTTGCTATCTGCTTAAAAACGATTGCCCGCCAAATATATTTTTAATGCTGTATCAGGCTTGCTTATTTATTTGTTAAAATATTTTTTTGCCCATTAAATTTTTAAAAAGCAGGCTGTTACTAAATGAGATGGAGAGAACTTCCATCTTTAAAAATAAAAAATTCTAGTAAATAAAAATAATGGAATACGATTTTAGAAAGATTGAAGAAGACTGCCGAAAAAAATGGAAAGATGACGAGGTTTATAAAGTTTCCAACCCGGAACCCGGCAAAGAGTTTGACAAGCCAAAATATTATGTGCTTGATATGTTTCCATACCCAAGTGGCGCAGGCCTGCATGTGGGTCATCCCCTGGGCTATATTGCCAGTGATATTTACAGCCGTTACAAACGTTTAAAAGGGTTTAATGTTTTGCACCCGATGGGCTTTGATAGTTTTGGTTTGCCTGCAGAACAGTATGCCATTGAAACCGGGCAACATCCAGCCACAACCACTGAAAAAAATATTGAAACTTTTAAAGCACAATTAGATAAAATAGGTTTTTGTTATGATTGGGGCAGGGAAATTCGTACCAGCGATCCATCGTATTATAAATGGACGCAATGGATATTCTTACAGTTGTTCAAAAACTATTTTTGTCATACCCAGAAAAAAGCTTTGCCTATTTCTTTGTTGGTAGAAAAATATGAGACAAAAGGCTCAGCACATTTTACTGCTGAAGAATGGAAGTCATTTACAAAAAAAGAGCGGGAAGATATTTTAATGAAACGTCGCCTGGCCTTCAGCGCTTATGGAGAAGTAAACTGGTGTGAGGCATTAGGCACCGTGCTGGCAAATGATGAAGTAGTAAATGGTGTGAGCGAAAGAGGCGGCCATCCCGTAGTGAAAAAGAAAATGCGCCAATGGTATTTACGCATCACCGAATATGCTGATAGACTACTTGAAGGCTTGGAAACAGTGAGCTTCAGCGATGCGATGAAAGAAATGCAACGGAACTGGATAGGGAAAAGTGAAGGAGCGGAGATGATTTTCTCCCTGATCCCCAGTCCTTCGCCATCCCGACATTTATCGGGAGAGAAAGGTTTTACGGAGACAGAAACGAAGATGGATGCGGAAAACTTATCTCAATCTTTAGGAACCCAAAGCGACAAAGAAAACTCAACGGATACAGATTTAGGTCACCCCTCTCGCCCGATAAATGTCATGATGGATGAGGGGCAGGGGGTGAGGGTCTACACCACCAGGCCTGACACCATTTTTGGCGTAGATTTTTTAGTGCTTGCACCAGAACATGAACTGGTTTCAAAAATTACAACAGACGGGCAAAAACAAGAAATAGAAAATTACCTCACCTATGTAAAGAGCCGCAGCGACCGGGAACGCATGGCAGAGGTAAAACAAATTACCGGTTGCTTTACTGGTGCGTATGCTGCAAATCCCTTTGATGGAAAGCTTATTCCCATCTGGATTGCAGAATATGTGCTGGCAGGTTATGGTACAGGTGCAATCATGGCAGTGCCCTGCGGCGACCAGCGTGATTTTGCTTTCGCCAAACATTTTAATATTCCTATTACCAATATTATTGGGCATCATTACAATGGCCAAGAAGCAAATGCTACCAAGGATGCCGTGTTACAGAATTCCGGATTTTTAAATGGCATGCTGATGAAAGATGCCATTGCTGTGGCTATAAATAAAATTGAAGAAGAAGGCATTGGCAAACGCAAAGTAAATTACCGGATGCGTGATGCAGGGTTTAGTCGCCAGCGTTATTGGGGCGAACCCTTTCCTATCATCTGGAGCGATGGCATTGCCCTCCCGTTGGATGCAGAAGAACTGCCATTGGAATTACCTTTCGTAGAAAAATATGGCCCGGGCCCGGAAGGCGAAGGTCCGCTGGCAAATATAAAAGAGTGGACCCTCATCCCCAGCCCCTCTCCACGGGTGGAGAAGGGTGTTTCGAAGAACGAAGCGGAGATAGAGGCGAAGGGTGCTGCATTGGTGCCAAAATATAAAGTACGATCGCCCATGCAGTATGAGCTGGCAAAAGGTATGCGTAAAGAATATACCGAAGCAGAAAATTTACTCTGGCAGCAACTGCGTGATCAGAAATTAAATGTAAAATTCAGAAGACAACATCCAATAGAATGTTATATAGCAGATTTTATTTGCCTGGATCATGCCCTTATTGTAGAAGCAGATGGCGGTTATCATGAATCAGAAGAACAAAAAAAATATGATGAAGAACGCAACCGTATTTTAAATGAAGTTGGATTTACCGTTATAAGATTTACCAACTACGAAATATTAAACGATACTCAATCAGTCCTCTCCAAAATAAAAGAAGCCCTTCAAATTTCAAGAATCCGACGCAACAACGAAAACACAAAGAGTTCTGAATTTAGTCACCCCTCTCCGCCTGCGGATGAGGGGATGGGGGTGAGGGAAACCTCCACCATGCCCGGCTATGCGGGCTCTTCATGGTATTTTCTGCGATATATGGATCCAAAAAATACAGAAACATTCTGCGATAGAAATGTCAGCGATTATTGGAACCAGGTAGATGTATATATCGGCGGTACTGAACATGCCGTCGGCCATTTATTATATAGTCGCATGTGGGCGAAAGTGCTTTACGATTTAAATTTAATTGGCTTTGATGAACCGTTTAAAAAATTGGTAAACCAGGGGATGATACAGGGGAGTAGTAGGTTTGTATATAGAATAAGTGTATTGAACGTAGGTAACGACAAACCAAGCCCAATGTTTGTTTCATTTAATATATACAAAGAATGGTTAGAAAATAAATTAAGCATGAGGAATTTACTTGATAGGATTTTTTCGGTTGACGATGTATTCGTTACTTCAATGAACTTGGAAAGTGCAGAGATTATGATTAATCAAATCCATGTTGATGTAAACATTGTGGATGGTGTTGAATTGAATATTGAAGCATTCAAAAAATGGAAGAACGGTGAATTTTTAGATGCAAAATTTATTTTAGAAGATGGGAAATATATCTGCGGTTCCGAAACCGAAAAAATGTCTAAATCAAAATACAACACAGTTAACCCTGATGATTTGGTAAATAAATACGGCGCCGATACTTTCCGCATGTATGAAATGTTTCTTGGCCCGGTAGAGCAAAGTAAACCCTGGGATACCAAAGGCATCGAAGGTGTTCACCGTTTTTTACGTAAGCTTTGGCGGCTGTTTTATGATGAGCACAAGGGTGCAATCTGGACGACATCAGCTCCTAGAAATGACCACTATAAATTTCCTTCTCCTTTAGGAGAAGTTGCCCAAAGGGCGGATGAGGGGGAGAGG
>JBDSDN010000197.1:0-23051 GCA_039920545.1 Ferruginibacter sp.
AGGCAAAATCAGATTTATTAAATATGACAACCTTTAATTCGTTTGCTGCCGCCACCAGTTCGGGTAAAGGAGCTTTAAATTTTTTGGGGGAAAGACAAATCCAGTTCCACTTTCCGCTAAGCGGGGAAGAGCCGGACGTTTCTATGTTAATTTCAAATTCGTTTTGCTGAAGTAATGAAGAGAGTGCTGTAAGATCATGCATTAGTGGTTCGCCACCTGTAATAACTATTAATTTTGCCGGTGTTTTTTTTACTTCGGTTAATAATGAATTGATTGATGCCAGGGTATGCATGTCTGCATCCCAGCTTTCTTTTACATCGCACCAAACACACCCTACATCGCAACCGCCAAGCCTTATAAAGTACGCAGCTCTTCCCTGGTGATACCCTTCTCCCTGTATGGTATAAAAATGTTCCATGACAGGTAACATTTTTGTAGTATCTATATTAATAGAATTCAATGATTATTTTTAAATTTTAGATTCCCCACTTTTTCCATTATTCTGGATGCAGGCGGTGTACGTGTTCAATAACAATGCTGCAATCGTCATTAGGCCTACCCCGCCGGGAACCGGGGTGATGTAGCTACATTTTGGCGCTACGTTCTCAAAATCAACATCCCCTTTAAGTGCATATCCTGATTTTTTGGAAGCATCCGGAACCCGGGTAATGCCCACATCGATTACTACGGCATTTTCTTTTAACATATCTGCAGTTAGAAAAGCGGGTTTTCCTAATGCTGCTACAATAATATCTGCCTGTAGGCAAATTTCTTTTAAATTATAAGTGCGGCTATGGCATACCGTTACCGTACAGTTGCCTGGCTTGGTATTTTGGCTCAGTAAAATGCTTATCGGCCTCCCCACAATATTACTCCTGCCTATTACAACTGCGTGTTTTCCTGCGGTATCAATTTGATAATGCTTTAATAATAGCATAATCCCATATGGAGTGGCTGAAATAAATGCCGGCTGGCCCTGAACCATTTTTCCGACACTGATGGGGTGAAAACCATCGACATCTTTTACCGGGTTAATAAGGTTTATTATTTTTTCTTCATTGATATGCTTTGGTAACGGAAGCTGAACAAGTATTCCATCAACATCCGCATCATTATTGAGGCCTTCAATTGCTTTTATAACTTCTTCTTCGGGTATAGTCTCGTGAAAACGCAAAAGGGAACTTTTAAAACCGACTTCCTCGCAATTTTTTATTTTGCTGGCTACATAAGTTTCGCTGGCGCCATTGCTGCCAATCAGTATGGCTGCAAGGTGCGGTGTTTTTCGATTTTCTTTTTTTAGTATTGCGGTTTTCTCTTTTAAATCTTTTTTTAGGGCATGGGAAACCAATTTTCCATCTAAAATCTGCATTTTGCAAAAGTATTAAACTATTGTTGATTTCGATCTATATTTCCAGTGCCTAAACTTATTTTCACTAATTAACTTAACTTGTCAATTCGTATAAAATAATACTATTTTGAGAAAATATTTACCTGCACTTTTGACCTTTACGTACATCGCATTATTTTGCAGTAAAACTTTTTCCCAATCACTTCGTTATAGCCTGAGCCTTCCTTATTTGAGTTTAGGCGCTTACACAACTAAACAACCCGACCCCTTTGCATTTACAAATAACCAGGCGGCTTTAGCCCAGGTAAAATCTATCGCTGCAGGCGTGTATGGTGAAAGGCGTTTTTTATTAGCAGATAATACGGTATATGGACTCGCTTTGGTATTTCCTACGGGTTTGGGAAATTTTGGCGTACAGGCAAATTACGCAGGCTTTAAAAATTTTACAGAAAATAAAATAGGTTTAGCGTATGCCCGTTCGCTGGGCAATAAATTAGATTTGGGCGTTCAATTTAATTATTACGGCTACCGAATACCGGCTTATAATAGTGCTTCATCTGTAAATTTTGAAATTGGTGCCATTCTACACCTCACTGAGAAACTTAATGCAGGTATTCACGTATACAACCCGGTTGGAGGTAAGCTCGGTAAATCAGGGGATGAAAAATTAGCCTCAGCGTATAAATTCGGGCTGGGTTATGATGCTTCTGATAATTTTTATGTAAGTACGGAATTAATAAAGGAGGAGGATAAGCCCCTAAATGTAGTGGGGGGCATTCAATATCGTTTTCTAAAACAATTTTTTGCAAGAGCAGGTTTTTTAAGTGAGACAGGGAGTGGCTTCGCCGGAGCAGGGGTTGGATGGAATAATTTACGTTTAGATATTTCTGCCAGTTATCATCCCCAATTAGGATTTTCCCCGGGGTTATTATTAATTGTAAATTCTAAGGCTAAAAATAAATGAAACAATCTTTAGCTTTTTTGTTTTTAATTATTTTTTTTACGCAGAGTAAAGCACAGGTAAAAGAAAATCCGGTTAATACTAACACAGAACAGCAGCTAGAAAATATTACGGCAAATAGTGAAGATGTTGAAACAGAAGATGACTCTTATCTGCAGGAGCTCGTTCAGTTTCAAAGAAATCCCCTTAATCTTAATACAGTAAATGAGTCACAATTAAAAGAGCTGCGTTTATTAACGCCCATCCAGATTCAGAACCTTGTTTCTTACCGGGCTATCCTTGGTAACTTAATTAATATCCATGAGCTTCAGGCCTTACCAGGTTGGGATATTGCTACCATACAAAAAATACAGTTATACGTAACCGTTAGCTCCACAGAGAAACTCTTTGATGCGCTGGGTGCCAGGCTAAAAAATGGCACTCACAATGTGCTGATAAGGCTAAGTCAAACGCTTGAGCAATCAAGGGGATATTTATTAGATTCCAACTCAGCTACAAATTTTTACCCCGGATCGCCGCAGAAATTATTTGTAAGGTATAAGTACATTTATAAAAATTTATTACAATACGGTTTAGTTGCAGAAAAAGACGCCGGGGAACAATTTTTCAGGGGACATCAAAGGCAAGGATTTGACTTCTATTCTGCACATTTCTTTTTAAGGAATGCGGGGATAGTAAAAGCGCTGGCGTTAGGAGATTTTACCGTAAATATGGGTCAGGGACTCACCCAATGGATGAACCTCGCTTTTAAAAAAGGCCCTGATGTATTGGCAATAAAAAGGCAATCACAAGTATTGCGACCCTATAATTCTGCAGGAGAAATTAATTTTCACAGAGGAGCAGGTCTTACCTTAGGAAAAAATCACTGGGAGGCCACTTTGTTTGGTTCGTACAGGAACGTAGACGCAAATTTTATTGCAACAGATAGCTTACAATCTTTTGATGAATTTGTGTCGTCGCTTCAAACTTCGGGCTACCACCGCACAAAAAGTGAAGTGCAGGATAAAGGAATTCAACGTCAGTTGGCGTTTGGAGGTAATTTAAGTTACCAGTTAAATAGGGTGCATATTGGTATAAATGCGATACAGTATAGTTTTAAATACCCATTAATAAAGCAAAACCAGCTTTATAATTTATATGCGCTCACAGGAAAAAATTTTGGTAATTACAGTACAGATTACAGCTTCACTTTTAAAAACCTGCATTTTTTTGGCGAGGCTGCTGTTACCGATAAAAAATATCCTGCATTTATAAACGGGTTATTAATAAGTGTCGCAAACAATGTAGACATGAGTTTTCTATACAGAAATATTTCAAAAGGGTACCAGTCCCTTTATACGAATGCTTTTACTGAGAACACCCTGCCTACGAATGAAAAAGGTTTGTTTACAGGAATAACCATACGTCCTACAAATTTCTGGCGCATTGATGCCTACGTAGATTTGTATAAATTCCCCTTCCTCAAATTCAGGGTAGATGCACCAACAGCAGGGTCTGATTTTTTAATACAGTTGAATTATAAACCTACAAAACAACTGGAAATTTATACCCGGTTTAAATCAGAAACAAAATCGATTGATTACAATCCTAATGATTTAACGTTAAATCCTGTAATACCCCAGCCCAAAAAAAATTGGAGAACCCAGGTTTCATATAAAATAAATACAGTAATTACTTTAAGAAGCCGGGTAGAAATGGTGTGGTTTGATAAAAATGGTGCCGCAGCCTCCCAGGGATTTCTCTTATACTGGGATGTGATTTATAAACCTATGCTAAGCCACTTTTCAGGAAATGTTCGATTACAATATTTTGAAACTGATGATTACAACAGTCGGTTATATGCTTATGAAAGTGATGTTTTATATAGTTACTCCATTCCAGTTTTTTATAATAAAGGTTACCGGTATTATGTAAACCTTAATTATGACCTTGGAAAAAAAGTATCTTTCTGGGCAAAGCTGGCCAAGACAATTTACCCAGGCCAAAAAACTATAGGGTCCGGCCTGGATGTAATTCAAAACAACCATAAAACAGATATCAAACTACAGGTGATGTATAGATTTTAACGTAACTATTTTAATATTTATTCCTTCAAATTTATTTTTTTAAGCGCTGAACTTTCAAGCTTCTCCAGATTTTTTTAGCTTAAGCAATAGAATCGCCTACTTTTATATTCTTTATTCAACCAATTTTCTGATGTCATTTGGAAAATGTAATTATTTTAAACTTTTTTTATGCCAGATCAAGCGGCCCCCAACCAAATCAATATAGAAATTTCAGAAGAAGTATCAGAAGGTGCTTATGCAAACCTCGCCATCATAACTCATAGCCACGCTGAGTTTGTAATTGATTTTGTAAATGTAATGCCTGGCACTCCTAAGAGTAAAGTGAAGAGCAGGATTATAATGACCCCTTTTCATGCAAAGCGCTTAATGAAGGCAATGATAGATAATGTTCAAAAATTTGAGAATGCTAATGGCACAATACAGGACATAGAAACAGTTGAACTGCCTTTTAATTTTGGAGGGCCGGCGGCGCAGGCTTAAAAGAGATAGTTGAGGGGTGATAGTTGATAAATGTTTTCATAATTGGCAATTAGGATATTGCACCACCATCATTCTATAAAATCCCCTCATCTGCAAAACTAAAGTACCCTTCTTCACTCACAATAATGTGATCCATTACTTTTATGTCTAAATAGGCAGCAGCCTGTTTAATTTTATGAGTGATGTCTTCATCTGCCCTGCTTGGCCTCAAATTCCCGGAGGGGTGGTTATGACATAAAACAATTGAGGTGGCTTCTTCTTCAATAGCTTTTTTAAGAATTATCCTGGGGTCGGCAACCGTGCCGGTCAGACCTCCATTGGAAATAATCTGGAAACTTTTAATTTTATTAGCCCTGTTTAAAAATACAACGGCAAAAACTTCATAACTGTAATCCTTTAAAAGTTGTTTTAAATAATCTGCAATTTCATTACTGGTAGCTACACTTTTTTTATGAAGTATTTCAGTTGTATGACGTCTCCTTCCTAATTCCAGGGCTGCGGTAATAGTAATAGCTTTTGCAATACCAATTCCTTTTATCTTTTGTATTTCTTTTAAAGAAAGCTTACCGAGTTCATTTAGGTTATTGTGCCCGAGTTTTAAAATGTCCTGGGCTATATCTAAAGCAGTTTTTTCTTTATTTCCGTTGTTTATCAGCAAAGCCAACAATTCTGAATTACTAAGGGCGGCTGATCCTTTCGCAAGCATTTTTTCCCGGGGACGATCATCTACAGCCCATGTTTTAATTGAGGTCGATGGCTTATTGGAATTTTCCATAAAATCAAAATTATTTGCTGTAAACTAAACTGTATTTTCGCTCATATTTCACCATCCAATAAGAACTTTATGGAATCTAATGCAAAAATATTTTCCGGTACGGGCTCGCAATACCTGGCTGAAAAAATAGCCAAAAAATTTGGAGAACCGTTGGGTAAAGTAAATATACAACGATTTAGCGATGGGGAAATTGGAGTTGAATTCCAGGAAAGTATCCGGGGAAGATTTGTATTTTTAATACAAAGCACTTTTTCTCCCTCAGATAATTTAATGGAATTATTACTCATGATAGATGCTGCCAAAAGAGCTTCTGCATATAAAGTAATTGCTGTAATGCCCTATTATGGTTTTGCCCGTCAGGATCGAAAAGACAGGCCAAGGGTTGCAATCGGATCAAAACTGGTTGCTAATATGTTGGTGGCTGCCGGCGCAGACAGGGTAGTAACCATGGACCTTCATGCACCGCAAATACAAGGGTATTTTGATATTCCTGTAGATCACCTGGATTCCTCTGCAATATTTATCCCTTATATAGAAAACCTTCAACTTGCCAATCTAACTTTTGCTGCACCGGATGTAGGCAGTGCAAACCGTATTCGTGAAATTGCCAGTTATTTTGAATGTGAGATGGTCATTTGTGATAAACACCGCAAAAGAGCAAATGAAATAGCCAGCATGGTAGTTATTGGAGATGTTACTGACCGTGATATTGTACTCATAGATGATATATGCGATACTGGCGGCACTTTAGCTAAGAGTGCAGGGTTAATGAAAGAAAAAGGAGCGAGGAGTGTAAGGGCGCTGTGCACCCATCCGGTTTTAAGTGGCAATGCTTACGAAAACATTCAAAACAGTGCCTTAGAGGAATTAGTCGTTTGTGATACAATACCTATAAGAAATATTTCCGATAAAATTAAAGTGCTAAGCACCGATGAATTGTTTGCCGTGGCTTTAAGGAATGCTTATGAAAATAAAAGTATTAACAGCTTATTTATCAGGGGAAGATTGAATAGCAGAAAATAGAAAGTTTCTAACCTTCAGTCGCAGAAGTTTTGCCGGCCCGATACTTATATTATGATATTGCTGAGAACTTCCTCAATAGAGCTACAACAGCTGATTCATTTATCCGCCGCATTTATCCCTTTTTGCCTTACCTTTGCGCCTCATAAAAAAAACATTAATAATGAAAACGATTACTATCGAAGGACAACTGAGGACCGAAAGCGGAAAAAAAGCCACCCGCCAACTTCGCTCTCAGCAACTTGTGCCAGGTGTAATTTACGGTGGTAAAACCGAAATTAATTTTTCTGCGCCTGCAACAGCATTTAAGCCAATAGTCTACACCTCTGAATTTATGCTGACCGAAATTAAAGTAGGCGGCGAGGCTTACCGGTGTATATTAAAAGATTTACAATTTAATAAAGTAACTGATTCCCTTATACATGTAGATTTTCTGGAATTGGTTGAAGATAAAAAAGTTATTGCTTCTCTTCCCCTGAAATATGTTGGAACGCCAACTGGTGTAAAGGCCGGAGGAAAGTTGGTAACAAAAATGAAAAACATTAAAATAAAAACCTTACCCAAATATTTAAAGGAATTTATTGAAGTTGATATTAACGGCCTGGAACTAAATGAAAATATAAGGGTAGAACATATAAAAGCAGAGAATATGGAAGTATTAAACTCTCCACGTATTCCTATTGCATCTGTTACAATGACCCGCCAGTTAAAACAGGAAGAAGCTTCAGTTCCTAAAGCCCCGGCTGGTAAAGCCGCACCCGCTGCTGCTGCACCTGCTCCCGCTACCCCGGCTAAAAAATAATTTAATATAATAAATGAAAAGAATGCCCTTGAAAAAGGGCATTCTTTATTAGCAAAATTATGGCAAGTATAAACTTAATTAACTTTGCCCACTTAAAATATATTTGAAAATGGGAATGGATAAAAATACCGTGATTGGATTTGTGCTGATAGGTGCCCTCCTGATAGGAATGTTTATAATAAACAGTAAAAGCCGCCTGGCCTATGAAGGGGAACAAAAACGAGTAGCAGATTCCATTGCAGCATCTAAACCGAAAGAGAACCCAGCATTGGCAAAAGCAGATTCTTTAAAGGCAGATACGCTCAAAAATGCAGGACCGCAAAATAATTTTCAGACACCTACTGCGGTTGCACAGCTTATAAACATGGAAAACAACGTAATGAAAATGGCTTTTGATTCTAAGGGAGCCCAGCCAAAAAATATCATTCTTAAAAAGTATAAAAAATTTGACAGTACCGATGTAGTTATAGAAGCGGGTGATTTTAATAAACTTTCTTATACCCTTAATGCCGGCTTAAATCAAACCGCTCAATCGTCAGAAATTATTTTTGCCGCCCAACCCATTGTTATAAATGCTGATAAAAGCCAGACATTAACTTTTACCTCAGGAGATTCTACAGGAAAACAGCTAACCCATCAGTATGTTATAAGGCCTGATGATTATATGATTGATTTAACCATAATAGCCAAGGGAGCTAATAATCTTTTTACGCAGAATACACTCAATCTTTTATGGCAAACTGAAGCTGAACAAATAGAAAAAGATCATAAATATGAAATTACGCAAACGCATATTTCTTATGTAAAAGATAACAGCTACGACTTTGAATATATTGGTAAAGGAGATAGCAAGTCTTTTAGCAAGCCTGTAGATTGGATAGGGGTTAAACAGCAGTTTTTTATTTCGGCTTTATTGGCGAAAAATAAATTTGCTTCTGCTACTACAGAATGGAAAATACCTTCTGATACAAATTCTTATCTGGCCCGAGCCACTACAAATGCAAAAATAAATTTGCAGCCGGGTACTGATGCATCAGCCTCCCTTCAACTTTACTATGGACCCAGTGACTACAATATTTTGAAAAAGTATAGTAATAACATGGAAAATATGGTGCCTTATGGCAGCGGTATTTTTGCCTTTGTAAAATATATTAACCGCTATTTTCTATTGCCTGTGTTTGAATTTTTGCAGAAACACATTGCCAGTATGGGCATTGTTATTTTACTCCTTACACTTTTAATAAGGCTTATTACTTCTCCAATTTTATACAAAAGTTATTTAAGCGGGGCTAAGATGAAAGTGTTGAAGCCTGAAGTAGATGCTTTAAAATTAAAATTTACCGATCCTAAAACAAAAGAAATGGATCAGCAGGCTTTCAGTGTAGAACAAATGAAGTTGTGGCGTACTGCAGGTGTTAGCCCACTTGGTGGTTGTTTACCGGCTGTTTTACAGATTCCTATATTTATGTCCCTTTATTATTTCTTTCAGTCAAATATTGATTTAAGAGGCAAAAACTTTTTATGGGCAAAAGATCTTGCGTCCTACGATTCTATTGCCAAACTTCCTTTTGAGATTCCTTTTTATGGTGATCATGTAAGTCTTTTTACTTTAACAGCAGTAATTACCAGTTTATTAATTTCTGTTTATAGCATGAGCAACATGCAGGATAATAGTAACCCGCTGATGAAGTACATGCCCTATATATTTCCGGTATTGCTTTTAGGCGTTTTTAATAAATTACCGGCTGCACTAACCTGGTATTATACGGTTTCTAATACAATTACTTTGATACTGCAGATTGTTATTCAGAAATATATCATAAATCATGAAAAAATATTAGCCCAGATAGGTGAGAACAGGAAAAAACCGGTGAAGAAATCTAAACTGGCCGAGCGTATGGAGGCTATGCAGGAAACACAAAAAAAGATGCAGGAACTTAAAAGGAAAACTTCAAGAAATTAAATTATAATCGTGATGAGATTTACTGCACTTCTTAAAAGGTGCAGTTTTTTATTTAACATGTCTGGTACGTCTATTGAAATGGGTTTATTTATCTTTATTAATTAAATAACACCGATGAAAATTTTACCGAAAATTGTATTGACATTAATTTTTTTTGCAACGATGCAGTATTGTTTTGGCCAGAAGCAATTATCTGAAGGCACCCTTACCTACATTATTTCAATTCAATCTGCAAAAAATGAGAAACCTGTAAACAGCAACTTAAATGGCGCTGAACTCAATGTTTACCTAAAACCTTCTCAAAGTAGATCTGAAATGAAAAGCACCTTAGGAACAGAGACAAACGTTTACGATAATAGCGTTAAAAAAGGATTTATTTTAAAAGAATATAGCGGGCAAAAATTATTAATCAGCCTTACAAAAGAAAATTGGGCCCAAAAAAATCAGTGGAATGATGATATGAAATTTGTCGTGTCAGAGGAGCTTGAAAAAATTGGAGATTACAAATGTAAAAAAGCAGTAAGTTCTACTATGGATGGAAAGAGTTTTACCGTGTATTTTGCACCAGATATTGTACTTTCTAATAAAAAATATAATAATTCGTTTGAGCAATTGCCCGGGCTGCCGGTACAGTACGAACTAAAATCCGGAAATTTAATTTTTACCTATACCCTAACTGGCCTGAGTTATGAGCCTGTTTCTGCAGTAAAATTTGAAGCTCCTAAAACAGGATTCAGGATGATGACGTACGAAGAAAATCAGCAATTGAAAAAAGGAGAATAGAAAATAAATAGGGTTACTTAATTTGACCTGATTATTAATTTCATACCAGTATACCCCTGGTGAATTTCTGGAACAAGCACTTTTTGTTTGAAAGGAACAATATATATAGTACTTCCTTTTTGATATGTTACAAAATTATTGGTAAGTATGGATGATTTACTCGTCTGGTTACTGAGCAGGGAGCCCTTATAAGTAAGACCTGTTTTTAAATTAAAACCCAGGGTGCTAGTAAATGATCCATTGGATTTAATATTAAGAACTATTTTATTTTTAATCTTCTTACCTACTCCTCTATCTGCAAAGGTTGTAAATAATAACCCATTCAGAATACTAAACAGAAGTATTATTTTGGTTATCTTTTGCATTGTAGGTGTGAATAATAATTTTTGTACAAATATATTAGATTATTTTAACAAACGCTTACCATTTATCAAAATATAATTATTCTTTGTTTTGTGAACGTTTATTTTATAGGTTTAGTATGTAATAACATTATTTTTAATAGAAAAGTTTTAAATTACAATAACCTACTACAATCCCATGAGTAAATACCCCTACCGCCAGGATAGAGAAGAATTAAAAACGCTATTGATTCAATATCAAAATTTAAAGGCAGGTAAGCCTAATTCTTTTATTGAAGAAGATGGTTTTGAAAGAGTTATTGATTATTTTGATGAAAAAGAGCAAATACCCCAGGCTCTTGAGGCTGCACAGTATGCAATAGAGCAATATCCCTATTCTGGCTCCTTGCTTTTACTAAAAGCAAATTTATTAATTGTTTTAAGAAAATATAAGGAAGCCCTAATTACCCTGGAACAGGTCGAACTGCTGGATACAAGTGATACAACCCTTTATATCTTAAAAACGGATGTCTACCTGGCCCTTGATCTCCAGGAAAAAGCTGCGGAAGTGCTCGAAACTGCCCTCGAAAACTTTGAAGGGGAAGAAAAAATTGATTTGCTTTTTGAACTTGCTGACGTATATGACGATTATGAAAACTTTGAAAAAGTATTTGATTGCCTGGTAGTAATATTAGGTATGGATCCCAATAACGAAGAAGCCCTGTATAAAATCTGCTTCTGGACAGATTTTACCGGGCGCAATGAAGAGGCCATAAAATTGCACCAAAAAATCCTGGATGAATATCCTTTCAATGAACTGGCGTGGTTTAATTTAGGAGCAGCCTACCAGGGAATTAAGTTACATGAAAAAGCTATAGATGCTTACTTGTATGCAGTTGCTATAGACGAAAAATTTGACTACGCCTACCGAAATCTCGGCGACGCATATTTACGATTGAGAAAGTATAAAGATGCTATCGAATCACTACAAAAAGTTTTAGAACTCGGCAGGCCGGAATTTGTAATTTATGAAGCCATCGGCCATTGCTATGATAAACTATTCAATTATCCACAAGCCAGGTTTAATTATAAAAAAGCCAGCCATTTAAATGCAGAGGATGGGCAGATGTATTACAAAATTGCCTGTACTTACATGAATGAAGGTTCCTGGCAAAGTGCAATTAAGAATCTTCAAACCGCAACACGCCTTCATCGTATGCAGCCGGACTATAATCTTGCCTTAGGGCAATGCTACATGCAATTAAATAATATTGATGAAGCAATTACCTATTTTGGCAATGTGGTTAGGGTGAGACCAAAAAATATTAATGGGTGGATTGAGTTACTTAAATGCCTTTATAATGCAGCTATGTATGAAGATGGAATGGAATATGCCCAATTTGCATTAGAACAAACAGATGGCAAACCAATATTTATTTTTTATAAGAGTATGTTCCTTTATGCAGAGGGTAAATTTAAAGAAGGGTTTTTACTCCTGGAAAACGGGATGGCTGCAAACCCAAAGCTCATTAAAAAATTCATAGAGATTAATCCTTCTATTTTGCAACACCAGCAGGTAGTAGAATTAATAGCACGATATAAGAAAAAGAAATCATTATAACCTGCACCTTTTTTCCTGACTTCAACAGCAGATTTTATTGTTTTACAGAAAACATAGCTGGTTTACTTATTTAAATTCAAAACTTATCTTTGCGCTCTAAAAAAAGAAATAAGCAAAATGAATTTTAATCTTTCCCAAATTCCTGAACGTACCGCACAACCCCGTACACATGGCCTTACAATGGTAATGGACAAAGGGTTAAGCATTCAGGAAGCCCAAAATTTTATGGATGTGGCCAGCCCACACGTAGATATAGTAAAGTTAGGTTTCGGAACCGCATTTGTAACGCCCAGGTTAAAGGAAAAATTAGAAGTATACCGTTCTCACAATATGCCTGTATATTTTGGCGGTACTTTATTTGAGGCATTTTTAATAAGGAATCAGTTTGATGATTATATAAGAATATGTAAGGAGTATGGAGTAAGTTACATGGAAGTAAGTGATGGGTCCATTACTATCCCTCATGCAGAAAAATGTGGATACATAGAAAAATTGTGCAAACATGGAGTAGTATTAAGTGAGGTAGGCAGCAAAGATGCAGCACATATTATACCGCCATACAAATGGATAGAATTGATGAAGGCAGAACTAAGTGCAGGATCTGCCTACGTAATTGCCGAAGCCAGGGAAGCTGGCAATGTAGGAATTTACCGGGGGACCGGCGAAGTAAGGGAAGGCCTGGTACAGGAAATTTTAACCCAGATACCGGAAGAACAAATTCTTTGGGAGGCCCCACAAAAAGCACAGCAATTATATTTCCTGGAGTTGATAGGTTGCAACGTAAACCTGGGAAATATTGCTCCTCATGAAGCATTAGCGCTGGAAGCCATGCGAATAGGGCTGCGGGGCGATACCTTCGATTTGTATTTAGATAAATAAAGATTTGATGAACTTATATGGTTTGATAGGATATCCTCTCGGGCATTCGTTTTCTAAAAAATACTTTACAGACAAATTCGCTAACGAAGGAATAAAGGATTCATTTTTTGAACTTTTTCCGATTGAGGATATCTGCTATTTTCCCCAACTGATAAAAAGTGAATCTGCTTTAAAAGGACTGGCAGTAACAATTCCATACAAGCAGGACGTAATGCCTTATTTGCAAAGTGTAAATGAGCATGCAATGGAGGTGGGTGCAGTAAACTGTATCCGTGTTTTACCCACAGAAATGATTGGGTATAATACTGATATCATTGGGTTTGAAAAATCATTTGCACCTCTCTTACTGCCACATCACAAAAAAGCGTTGGTGCTTGGCACCGGCGGCGCTTCAAAAGCTGTTCAATATGTTTTAAATAAGCTGTTAATTCCCTTTCTTATTGTTTCCCGTACCCCATCGGGCACTGAAATTTCATACAGCGAAATCAATAATTCGCTTTTGAAAGAATACACTATTCTGGTTAATTGTTCGCCGGTTGGTATGGAGCCAAATGAAGATTTTATGCCATCGCTCCCATATCATTTTATTACCTCAAAGCATTTCCTGTATGATTTAGTATACCAACCTGCAAAAACTAAATTTTTAAATTTGGGAGAATTAAATGGAGCATTAATTAAAAATGGGTACGAAATGCTGATTATACAAGCTGAGGAAAACTGGAAAATCTGGACCGGAACGACGGTTTAACCATTGCTTTCATGCTGCAACATTTGTTTAAATTTTTCAGGCAGTTCTGCTATTGCATTTTTAGAGTAATTGTAACAAACCATCTCAGTCTTAGCGTTAGCGATTAATACATTTTGCTGGTTTAATATAGAATAATATAAATTAAAACTGACTTTTGAGATTTCATCTGCACTCATGTCTATTACAAGTATATCGCCATAAAATGATTCTTTTTTATATTCAACCGCCAGGGCGGCCATAATTAATCCAACGCCATCAATATTTAGTTCTGAATGGGTTAGATGCTGTAGCCATTGCACCCGGGCTTCATGTATAATTCCTACCAAGGCATCATTGCCTAAATGGTTACCATAATTAATGTCATTTATCCTTACGGGTATTTTTACACTAAAAATTATTTTGCCAGGAATAATTATTTTAATTCTGGCCATAATATTCCTTTAAAAAATCAATGAATTTCTTAGTTGCCTTTTTACGATGGCTGTAAATATTTTTTTCTGCCATCTCCATATCTGCAAATGTTTTGGTACTACCGGCGGGTATAAAAACCGAATCGTACCCAAACCCGTTAATGCCGGTTTCTTCAGTTGTTATATAGCCGTTGCAGGTACCTTCAAACTGGTATTCTTTGTTATCTAAGATTAACGATATTACAGTTCTAAACTGGGCTGTCCTATCCTGGATACCATTTAAGCTTTTCAAAAGTTTTAAAATATTTTTTTTAAAATTCGCCGTATCTCCGGCATATCGGGCACTCCTTACTCCAGGCTCGCCATTCAGAGCATTAACTTCCAGCCCTGTATCCTCACTAAAACAATTTTTCCCTGTTAGTTTATGTATTATGGATGATTTTTCCCGTGCATTTTCTTGCAATGTATTATGAGGTTCGGCAATATCAATATTTATATTGGCTTCATTAAGAGGTAAGATCTGGAAACTATTTCCCAGGACAGATCTAATCTCCTGTACTTTATTTTGATTATTGGTGGCAAAAATTAACGCCTGGGGCATAAAGATTATATTAGGTACTGGAAAATAAGGTTTTCAAACAATTCCAAAGCTGTTTTTTTTGTGTGATGTCTGCCGCAATTTTGCCCAGAGAAGGGACAGATAAATAGGTTTGGTCATTATATTTCTGTATTTGATAGTAAGGAAACTGCAGTGGAAAACCCAGGGTCGAGGGTTCAATACCGAAAAAAATAATTTTTTGTGGGGAAAAAGTATCCATAAGAGTAGGGTAGACCATATCCGGAGAAGTAAAAAAATTCGCCAACGCAATATCCGCCACTGATAAAGAACAGGCAGAAAGTATTGTCTTAAGGAATTTAAATTCTTTATCCGAAACAACATCATGATTTTTTTCATTTACTATTATGAGGATTTTCTTTTCATTGTTACCCCAAAAAGGCCATCGCCCGTCTTTTAGTCTATGAGTATTTAATTTTGAAATCACAACATCCACCAGGGATTTTTTATATAAATCCACAACTAATTCAGGGGTCATTTGAATATTGTCTAAACTCATAAATCCATACTTTAAAGCCTATATTTTTCGTTTCTTTGTAGTAAAATTAATAAATATGATAGCAGCTGCAGATTTTAATATTAGGAAGGTAGAACGGAGCAAATTAAAAGATATTAATCTGGAGAATATTCCATTTGGTAAATACTTTTCTGACCATATGCTTGAGGTTGATTACGAGGATGGCGAATGGAAGACCCCGGAGATAAAACCCTATCAGCCATTAATACTAGAACCCTCACTGGCCGCTATTCATTATGGGCAAGCAATTTTTGAAGGTATTAAAGCTTATAAAAATCCTGAAGGAGAGCCTTACATATTTCGTCCGGCTGATAATTTTAAACGCTTCAATATTTCTGCTGAAAGAATGCAAATGCCTGCCGTGCCGGAAGAGATATTTATGGAAGGCATGAAGCTATTGGTCAATCTGGATAGTAACTGGATTCCTTCCCAGGAAGATCATTCATTATACATTCGCCCATTTATGTTCAGCTGCGATGAAACCATTGGCGTAAAACCCAGCGATAAGTACAAATTTATGATCATCCTCAGCCCCACCGGTCCGTATTATAGTGCACCAATGCGTATTTATGTAGAGGAACAATTTGTTAGGGCTGTACCGGGTGGAGTTGGTTATGCAAAAGCAGCTGGTAATTATGGTGCAGCTATGTTTGCCACAGCCGAAGCCAAAAAGAAGGGCTATGACCAGGTACTTTGGACGGATGCTTTTGAACACAAGTATGTTCAGGAATGTGGTACAATGAATGTATTTTTTATAATAGGCAATACTGCAATAACCCCTAACCTGGAGGCAGGTACCATTTTAGCCGGTATTACCCGGGAAAGTGTAATAACATTATTAAAAGAAATTGGTTTCACCGTAGAAGAACGCCCCCTAAGTATAGATGATATTATTGATGCACATAAAGCAGGACTGTTATACGAAGTTTTCGGAACGGGCACTGCTGCTACAATTTCTTTAATAAAAGAATTGCGGTATAAAGATTATGTTATGGAATTCGATGTAAATCTTTGGCAAACCGCACCTGGTATTAAAAAGAGGCTTAATGCAATCCGTTATGGCAAATTAGTTGATAATCATGGGTGGATGATAAAAGTATAAACCTCTCCTGAGGCAGTACACGGGGAAAACCTTTATTGTATTGATTTCAATGCCCAACTTAGGGCAGTGAATAAATTGCATTTTAATTTTTCATATTTAAATCATAATACTTACCTTTGCCGTCCGAAAAAAAAGGTCTATTAAATGCCAACTATTCAACAATTAGTAAGAAAAGGAAGAGAAATTATTAAGGCTAAGAGTAAATCAAGAGCACTTGATGCCTGCCCTCAGCGTCGGGGAGTTTGTACCCGGGTTTACACTACAACCCCAAAAAAGCCTAACTCAGCACTGCGGAAAGTTGCAAAAGTGCGATTGACTAATAAAATTGAGGTAATAGCCTATATACCAGGTGAAGGGCATAATCTTCAGGAGCATAGTATAGTTCTTATCCGTGGCGGAAGGGTTAAAGATTTACCTGGAGTTCGTTATCATATAGTAAGGGGTAGCCTGGATACTGCCGGCGTAAAAGACCGTAAGCAAAGCCGGAGCAAATATGGAACTAAAAAGGCAAAAAAATAGTACAACTTCATTTTAGTAATACAGATAAAAAAATAAAGAATAATGCGTAAAGCACAAGCGAAAAAACTCCCCTTAGCCCCGGACCCTAAGTTTAATGATAAATTAGTTACAAGATTTGTCAATAACCTGATGTGGGAAGGGAAAAAAAGTGGCGCTTATAATATATTTTATACAGCATTAGATAAAGTTGCAAAAGTAACGGGTGAAGATGGTTATGAAGTTTGGAAAAAAGCCTTGACCAATATTACACCTGGTGTAGAAGTTAAGAGTCGCCGTATCGGGGGAGCCACTTTCCAGATTCCTGCAGAAGTTCGCCCCGACCGTAAAGTTTCGTTGAGTATTAAATGGATGGTGAAATATAGTCGGGATAGAAACGGACGCAGCATGGCTGATAAATTAGCTAACGAAATTGTGGCAGCCAGCAAAGGCGAAGGCGCTTCGTACAAAAAGAAAGAAGACACGCATCGTATGGCAGAAGCAAACAAAGCATTTGCTCACTTTAGAATTTAAGGTTAACCTTATAATATTTACAAAGCCGTTCTGAAAAGAGCGGCTTTTTTCGTTTTTTAAATTACAAACTTATATAATCATCTCCTGTAAAACATGTTCTAACCGCCATTTATCCTTTATTAAACCCATCTATGTAATTCTGATTTTTAATTTTCTAAGGATTCTTTAAATTATAAATACTTGATTATCAAAATAGTAAGTGATATAATTTTAAAAATAATGCCAAATACTAAATCTATACTAAGTACTATGTGTTGTATAGTACTTAGTATTCTATTATCTTTACAGAGTCAAAGGGATAAAGAAAAATAACAAACTTTTTACCAGGCATAAACAACATTTTAAAAAATATAAAAAATTAAATCATGAACACTCAATCAAAAAATCTTTTTGTACCAATCAGTAAAGAAGAAGTAAAAAGCCTGACCCAGGTTGTGTCAGAAACATTAGCTACAGCTAGTACCAGTGCAAAAATCTTCAGTTCAGTAGATATGTGGAATATACTACGTCAGCGTAAAAGCTCAACCCGTGCAAGAAGATATGCATAACACAAATTAAGTATAGCTTTAAGATTTCCTACGCCCTTTTTAAGGGCGTTTGTAATTTTACTCCATGAAGTAATGTTCAAAAATAACCAGGAACAAAATCACATAAAAAATTCTTCAGAAATTATTTTCCCATCCTTTAATTTATATACACATAACTCCGTCATGTCCATACGCTCCTTGCCCTTCATGGTAATGTCCATCCTCAAAGTAAGGGCAAAACTTTGTGCGGCCAGTATGGGCTCGGAGACACTAAGACTGTGCATACTTTGTGTCATGGCTTCAAACTTGTGGCCTTTTTGAATAATAGCTTCTAAACCTTTTGTCTCCTTTTCAAAATCAGGGGTAGCAAAAGACTCAATACTAACTACATCTTCTGCAAATAATTCTTTCTGTGCTGTTTCAAATTGGCCTTGACGGCACAATTCTGCTAGTCGTGTGGCAATTTCTTTTGTATTCATTTTTTTTGATATAAAACTACAAAAAAATTAATATCCAATAGACCATTTCAAAGCGCTATCGGGAAATGGAAATGTAACTCTATCCCCTAGAACCTTTCAATGAAACTTATTTGAATGTATCAATGAATTTATTTTTTATGATGCAATATTTTTCCCGTCTACTCTAATATTCTTAATACTCCTGGTCAAAATTTATGCAGCAGAATGGAAAATGCTCAAGAATATCATTTCAGTTCTTTTGGGTAGATCAACTATTTCTTTCTAGTAGAGGATCTGAAAAACAGTACTACTAAAACATTGCGAATTTATCATCCGCAACATACATCCATGTACCCTGCTCCACTATAAATGAGGATTTAATGTTTAAGCGAGTTTTGTAAAAAGCCACGGAATTATTTAATTCTGTAACTCGTAATTTTATGAAAATCTTTGTTGGCATAAAACTGTGTTTTAAATTAAATGTAAAATTTTAAAACATTTCGTCTATATAGTTTTGCTTCAACTTTTTGTTCATTTATTTCTTCTTGGCCTGCAATATGTTTTACTTCATTCTGAACCTGCTTTCCATAAATTAAATTATTAAAAGTGTAAATGCGGTAATCTAAGGAGTTGTTTGCGTCTATGCGTTTATTTACCTTTGAAAGATTAAACTTCCCTTTCAACTTATCTGGCCATTTAGGTCTTGCAAAAATTTGCAGGGTTGTAAAATATAAATTATAAAAATGGTTATCATCAAAAAAAACCTGTTTAGAATATTAGGCCTAAAAAATTATTTACGATTATTACACAAAAGTTTCCATTTTTTTTATTCCCTTAATCTCTTAAAAAAAAATAATACTTACAAATACCATTATTTTGATAAACAATTTATTCGTAAGGGAGATGCAGTTTTAGATATTGGGGCCAACCTCGGGTATTATACAATATTATTTGCTAAGTGGACTGGTACCACGGGTAAAGTTTATGCTGTAGAACCTGTAACAGATTTTGCAAATGTTATAAAATGGGCTGCTACAAAATACAGAAATATTGAAGTCTACAACTATGCTTTGGGTGACAAAGAACAGGATGTGGTACTCGCAACTCCGGATAATTTTGGTTATTTAAGAACAGGGTTGGCGCATGTTATTGAGCACAATGAATTAAACACACCACATGAATTTACCTTTGAGGCAAAGATGAAAAAGGGTAGCGATTTATTTGCCCACATTCCCCGGCTGGACTTTATTAAATGTGATATTGAAGGGTACGAAGAATTTGTGTTACCGGAACTTAACGACCTAATCATCAAATATAAACCTGTGATACAGGTAGAAACCTGGGGTACTCATAAACCAAAAGTAGAAGCATACCTTTTGAAAACCGGCTATGAAAAATATGATTTGGAAAATAATATTCTAAAACCTTTTGCTGACATACAAAACCATGAGCCCGGGGACCTGGTGTTTGTACATAAAGAAAATAAAGTCCTGCTAAGCAGGCTGAAATAAATTAGCAAATAAAATGTATTCCTTAAGAAAAATGCTGGAACGGATATTTAGCTGGTTGTTTCCTACACTTCATATAGACCGGGTTTCTAAAAACTTTTTTTTGATAATATCCTGGACAGGCACTTTATTAATTTTGCTTTCCAGCCAGCTTATAATATCCAGGTATTGGTAAGAGCGCCGGTTGTACTTACTTGTCGAGACTGTTGCCAGGGTATCTCTTAATTGGGTAAAAGATTTTTCCATATCACCGGGTTTTGAAGATAGAGACCTTTTCAGGAATGCAAAGACCTCTGTCAGTACCGCATCAAGGTTTTCCATTTTTGCTAAAAAGCGGTAAACAGATTTAATAAGGTATTCAACTAGGTCCATATTGCTCATTTCATAATGAGCGATAAGGTGAAGCAAGCGGGCAAAGCATTGTATATCGGTCCTTAACTGTCCGACTTTTAAATTGATAATTTTATTTAGATAAGTAATAGCCTGCTCATTATTGCCAGACCCAAAATATAGACTGGCTATTTTGTAATAAAATATCAACACCCGGTGCGTATCAATATATAGGTGATATTGCTGTAATTTTTCTTCTATAGGAGTCACTAAAATCAACCCTTCCGTAAAACTCCCTTCTAAAAAATGTTTATTAATTTTTGCCGTGTATAAATAGACAAAGGTCTGTATCTCCAGGTTTTCGTTGAAGGCCCCTGCATTGGCATAAAAGTTTTCCAGTTCTAGCAACTCTTTACTCATCTTATTATATTTTCCAATGAGAAAAAGGGCATTTAATAAATTATGAACAGCTTTTACATACAAAAAGGGATTTTCTTTTTTTGCCTCGGGATGCGCTACAAATAATTCTACCCATTTGCGGGCATGGCGGTAATATTTTGTAAGGTCAAGTTGTATTATATAATACCAGCAATAGCTTTGGTGCAGGTAGGCTTTTCCAAAAAAACTTATTTGAGTTTCATTTACACCTTCAATATTTTGTCTGAATATTTTCTCTATCCTAATGCTTTGCTCCTCGTTACGTACATGCCCGGTTTCAAGATAAAGCTCATACATCCGCAATGCCACATTAGAGAGAAGGGTAACCTCATTTACCTGTTTAATACTAAAATTAGTTTCGGCTATTAATTCCCCTGCACGCCCCTTTAAACTTCTTGTAATATGACGTGCTTCAATATCTTTTTCAAATTGTAATATTTCGAGGGTAAGAATAAAATGACTATTAGCTTTGGCCAATAATTTTACTTTATCTAAAATTTTTAACGCCTGCAATATCAACCCACGATTGTAGAGAATTTTTGCGAAATCAATCTGTTCTCTTATTTGTATTTCCCTGTTTTTCGGGCTGTGTAATAAGCGTAATGCAGTTAACAATTCTCCGTATAAATGCGCTTTAATATTTGGTAATTGTTGTTTAGTAATAGTGGGGCATTTTTTAAAAATAAATTCCTCACTATATTCTTTTGCAAAATCTATCGCTTCAAATAATTTGGCGAATTTTGAATCTTCGTTAACCTGGTGACGGGAAATGTATAATTTAAAATGTCGTTTTTCAGCACCGGTGAGCGACTTTATCAATAAAAAAAGAGGGTCGTTTAAGTAGTTTGACATCGTAGGTAAACTTTAATAAATCCCCTGTTTACAATACTATCAGAGGTTTTTAGTCAAATCAAAAGCCGTAAATCTTCGCAATTATAATTTCTTTTCCAGCTTAATCCGGGATATTTTACACATTCCTTCAAAAATAAGGCACCGGCCTTGCATTACATATTTTAATATTTTACAGATGGCTCAAAATAAAATTGTCATTTTCGATACCACCTTAAGAGATGGAGAACAAGTGCCAGGATGTAAATTAAACACCAATGAAAAGGTTGAATTGGCACTTCAACTGGAGACACTGGGTGTTGATGTTATAGAAGCGGGCTTTCCCATATCTTCCCCTGGTGATTTTAGTTCTGTAAATGAAATATCAAAGGCTTTAAAAAATGTGACTGTTTGCGGCCTTACCCGTGCGGTACAAAAAGATATAGAAGTAGCTGCTGAAGCTTTGAAATATGCCAGGCGCCCCCGCATCCACACGGGAATTGGAACATCCGACCTGCACATAAAAGCTAAATTCAATGCAACCCAGTATGAAATTTTACAACGGGCTATTCAGGCGGTTAAGTGGGCAAAAAATTTCGTTGATGACGTAGAGTTTTATGCCGAAGATGCGGGGCGTACTGATAACGAATACCTGGCCCGGGTAATAGAAGCCGTTATAAAAGCCGGCGCTACTACCGTTAATATTCCAGATACTACAGGCTATTGCCTGCCCCATCAATATGGAGAAAAAATTGCTTACCTGGTAAACAACGTACCAAATATTGATAAAGCCATTATCTCCTGCCATTGCCACAACGATCTTGGTTTGGCCACTGCTAATTCTATTGCGGGTATCATCAATGGAGCCAGGCAAATAGAGTGTACTATCAATGGTCTTGGAGAAAGGGCCGGAAACACATCCCTGGAAGAAGTGGCTATGATTATAAAGCAACATAAAGACCTGAACTTTTATACCAATATTGACAGCAGGCAGTTAAACCCCCTAAGTCGCACGGTATCTGATGTGATGCGTATGCCCGTTCAGCCAAACAAAGCTATCGTAGGTAGTAATGCATTTTCTCATTCCTCAGGCATACACCAGGATGGCTTTTTAAAAGATGCGCTTACTTATGAAATTATTAATCCGGAGGAAGTTGGCGCAGACAGTTCAAAAATTGTACTAACGGCAAGGAGTGGTAGAAGTGCTTTGGCATTTCGTTTTCAAAAGTTGGGTTTCCAGTTTTGCAGGAATGACGTAGATACCTTATATAATGCATTTTTAAAGATTGCAGATATTAAAAAAGAAGTGAGTGATGATGATCTCAATGGCATGGCAAAAGAATATATACCACAGGTCGTATAATTTGTTTGTTCAAAACCAGGTAATACTATTTAACATTCTTGTTTACCAGAATGCAAAACGGTATAATCGTTTAAAAGTTTTTAATAAACAATTTAGGCTAAGCTGTCGAAACTTTAAAAATTGCTGCCAGCCTGCCTT
>JBDSDN010000198.1:0-4005 GCA_039920545.1 Ferruginibacter sp.
TGTACCGTGCTTACGGCTCCCATGAAAAGAGAAATTATACTTACAATGCCGAGGGAACCAATCCCAATATCTGCACATTGGTGCATAAATTCTTTCCAGTAAACTTTTGCATTTTCCGGTTTGCGGGCCATGCCTGTAAGCATTAATAAATACCTGCCAAAATGGGAGAAAAAATTCATTGCAGTTAAGTTAATTACCCGGTAATTTAAACCAGTTTATTTAAAAAAAGTTGCTCGCTATAAATACCGTCCCCTGGGGAAGTAGTATAAGTATAAAATATTTGTGAACAGGCCCAGGCTTTTGATCTTTTAATAATAAAAAAGATTAAAGCTAAAAACATATCCTATGGCCACCCCCCACTCAGTATTTTTATAACTTAAATACTATCATTTACCACTAATTATGCCATTATTTATTTTGAGGTGCGTTTCCACCATTTACTTTTTTTCATTTCTTCTACTGCATTTGTTTTGCTTTTGCCTTGGGCATCTACCACAGCAATTACAACCATATTATAAATACTCCGGATGCTGCTGCCCAATTGTAAAACATGGACCGGTTTATTAAGGCCGAGCAGTATTGGGCCTATACTATCTGCACCGCCTACTTCCTGTAGCAGGTTATAGGCGATATTACCAGCCGCCAGGTTTGGAAAAATAAGTGTATTAGCTTCGCCATTTACCAGTTCTGTAAAAGGATAATTTTCTTTTAGAATTTCTTTATTGAAAGCCAGAATTCCCTGCATTTCCCCATCGCAAATTAAACCGGGATCTTTGGCTTTTACAATTTCACGGGCTTTTCTTACGAGGTTTGCCTCGGGAGAATCACTGCTGCCAAAATTAGAGTAAGACAGCATGGCTATTTTAGGGACCACGTTAAATTGTTTTACCTCCTTTGCAACCAGTAAAGTTATTTCTGCAAGTTCCTCGGCCGTAGGGTTAAAGTTCACGGTAGTATCTGCTAAAAATAGAGGGCCTCTTTTGGTAAATAATAAATACATGCCCGCAATTTTCTTTACGCCAGGTTCGGTTCCTATTATCTGGATAGCAGGGCGGATAGCATCCGGGTAATTACGGCTGAGGCCACTGATCATACAATCTGCAACCCCAGTCTCCACCAACATGCAACCAAAATGATTGCGCTCTTTCATTACTTTATAAGCCTCATATTTGTTTACTCCCCTGCGCCTGCGTTTTTCAAAAAAAAGATCTCCAAACTGTTTGCGCAATTCCTCCGTTTCATCATCCTTGGGATTTATTATGGGTATGCCTTCTAAATCAACAGAATTTGCAAGGGCCATTTTTCTTATTTCATTTTCATCGCCTAACAGTATAGGGTACCCTATTTTTTCATCAAGCACCAATTGAGCAGCTTTTAAAATCTTTACATTTTCTGCATCTGCAAAAACTACTCTCTTAGGGTCTTTGCGTGCCTTATTCCCTATGGCACGACTTAATTGATTGTCCAGCCCCAGCCGCTTATTTAGTTCAAGTTCATATGCTTCCCAATCGGTAATAATCTGGCGGGCCACTCCACTTTCTATTGCCGCTTTTGCCACCGCCGGGGCTACGGTTGCCAATAATCTTGGATCAACCGGTTTAGGAATAATATAATCTGCTCCGAACGAAATATGCTGTTCGTTATAAGCCAGGTTTACAATATCCGGCACGGCTGTTTTGGCCAGGCTCGCCAGGGCTTTAACCGCTGCAAGTTTCATGGCTTCATTAATCTGGGTGGCTCTTACATCCAAGGCTCCACGAAAAATATAGGGGAAGCCCAGTACATTATTTACCTGGTTGGGGTAATCGCTTCTGCCCGTTGCCATTATTACATCTTTTCGGCTGGCCACCGCTGCCTCGTATGTAATTTCCGGATCCGGGTTTGCCATAGCAAATACTATAGGATTTTTTGCCATAGACTTTATCATTGCCGGGGTAACAACATTACCAACACTCAAGCCGACAAATACATCTGCATCCTTCAAAGCCTTCGCCAGATCATAATCTTTAAATTTGGCCTCTACGGTAAAATCCTGTTTCAGGTCTTCTATTTCCGTACGGCCTTTATATAAAATACCTTTGCGGTCAAACACCATAAAATTTTCTGCCTTTGCGCCGAGAGATTCATACAGTTTGATGCATGCCATAGCTGCGGCGCCTGCACCATTTATTACAAATTTTACTTTGTCAATTTTTTTTCGCTGAATTTCCAACGCATTTAATAATGCTGCTGCAGATATTATAGCAGTGCCATGCTGGTCGTCGTGCATCACCGGTATGTTGCATTGCGCCCTTAGTTCCTGCTCAATATAAAAACATTCAGGGGCTTTTATATCTTCCAGGTTTATACCACCGAAAGTAGGTTCCAGTGCTTTTACAATCTGTACAAATTTTACCGGATCAGTTTCATTTATTTCTATGTCAAAGACATCTATATCTGCAAATATTTTAAACAATACCCCCTTACCTTCCATTACAGGCTTACTTGCACCGGGTCCAATGTTTCCCAAACCCAATACTGCAGTGCCATTACTTATAACGCCTACCAGGTTACCTTTAGCAGTATATTTATAAACATCGTCAGGATTAGCAGCTATTTCTTTGCATGGTTCTGCTACGCCAGGGGAGTAGGCCAGGGATAAATCCCGCTGAGTTTTTGCTTCTTTAGTAGGTATAACTTCAATTTTTCCAGGACGCCCCTTGGAATGATATTCCAGCGCCTGTTGTTTACTGAGTTCTGTAGCCATAATAATACTTTGATCAAAAAAAATGTTTCAGTAAAAACTACAAAGCCATTTATATAGTCAGTTTTTTTACTGTTTAACGTCGTTGTTTCTGGTACTGTCTTTTGCGAGTCCCGTTATTATAACATCAAGCCAGGATTATTAGTCAACAACTTTACTCAACATTTTTTGAAAATGCAATTTACACTATTTAGCAGGAGTATTTTTTTACCCCTTTTATTATTTGATTTTTGATTTAAAAGACCAGGTTATTGCAAAATCTGCAATTATTTCATCGGCGGTATTTTTTCCCACGGACCTTACAGTTACTGTTGTGCTTCGGCCGGAAGCCGTTGCTTCTTTTATCATATGCGACAAGCGGCTGCCTTCTTCACAAATAAAGCTTGTTATGCCCGTGGCTTTTTTGATAAAATTACCTTCAATTTTTAGGACCAGCATACTTACAGATGGCTTTTGTTGGTACGTATGCGCCATGGCTAGCACACCAGTACTCATTTCCGCTGCCATGGAAAGGCACGCAAAATAAGTACTCTTGAAAGGATTAGTACTAAACCATTTATACGGCACCGTTACCACGGCCTTTTCTTCATCTACATATCTTACCCGCACCCCGCTGAAAAATGCACTGGGCAATTTAGATAACAGGAAAAGCCTGAATCTGAAAGGATGCATCACCAACTCTACAAATTTATTATGCATTATTTTTATTTAAAAGTAACCGGGAAAGTATGAAAAAAAATGGCAGCAAAACTGTTTGCCGGGTAAATCTTATAGATACTTAAAAGCCGTTCACTTAGAACGGCTCTAAAATATTAAATCCTGGGAATACTATAAGTTATTTATCTCCCCATACATGTGGATCCAGGGCATGCGGACTCCACATCTCTAAAAAAGACTGTACTTTGTTTTTATTGTAACTGTTTTTTCCATCCTCAAGGTATTCGCTGTTTTGGGTATGAATGCGCTGGCCATTTTCATTTAAAATAGTAAAGCTGGGAAATCCGAAACGCTGGGGATAGCTCAGTTTGGAGAACATGACCTTGTTCTCATTTTCTTTACTCCAGTTCAAATGATACCAAACATAAGAAGATGTGATAACTGAATCTATCTGTGGGTCAGCTTTGGCAAACCGGGCAAATTCAATACACCACTTACACCAGTTTCCACCCGCCTGAATTAAGACAAATTTATGTTCTGCTTTTGCTTTTTTTACGGCAGCCGCAATATCATTCTCAGCATTTGCTTCAGGGTTATATAATTTA
>JBDSDN010000199.1:0-5544 GCA_039920545.1 Ferruginibacter sp.
AGCGCATTCGGGATGGTGTTTGGCATCTCCATAAAACTGGTTACACCACCAGCCACAGCAGCTTTGCTTTCGCTATAAATACTTGCTTTATGTGTAAGGCCGGGCTCCCTGAAGTGTACCTGGTCGTCTATTACACCTGGTAAAAGATGAAGCCCTTCGCCATTAATTTCTTTCGTATTCCCTTTCTCACTAATATTATTGTCAATCTTTTCAATCCTTTCGTCAATTGTCAATACATCGGTGTATTTTATTTTCCCTTCATTTACAACAAGTATGTTCTTAAAAAGATATTTTTGCATAACTTGATTACAAAGATTTTTTACATTAACCGAAACTCAATGCAAATTATTAAAAGCTTACTTAAACTTTTTGTTTTTGTTTGTCCCGTGGCAGCTTCTGCACAATCTACTTATTTAAACCAGGGAGCAAAAGAAAGCCGTTTTGTAGAGCGGCTGGAAATAAAGCAACAGACAAATACCGATCTTAATTTCTCCACGTTGAAACCCTTCAGCAGAAAATTTATAGTGAATGAAGTAGAATTTCTGGACAGTGCCCGTATGGGTTACCACGACTCTACAGGCGTAGATAAATTTAAGGATTGGACAGATTTGGGCCTGAGTGCGGTAGATGAATACAACATGAAAAGCCTGCTGATGAACAACAGCGAATGGGTAACTACACCGAGGGCAGATTTTCTAAGCAGGAAACCCCTGTTCGGTGTTTTTTACAAAACAAAAGCAAATTTGATAGAAGTAAATAACCCGGATTTTTTCCTGGCTGTAAACCCTTTAGCCCAACTAAACCTTTCAAAAGAATCGAATAACGGCGAAACTATTTTTTTAAATACCCGAGGTGTAAGTGTAAGGGGTTTGATTGGAAAAAAAGTAGGTTTTTCATCTTTTATAACAGATAACCAGGAGCGTGGGCCAAAGTTCTTTCAGCAGCAAGTGGCTTCATCGAGAGCCGTGCCCGGGAATGGTTTCTATAAAACATTTAAAAAAACCGGGGTAGATTATTTTGATGCACGGGGCTATCTTACTTTTAATGCCGCAAAATTTATTGACTTCCAGTTTGGGTACGATAAAAACTTTATTGGTAATGGTTACCGGAGTTTATTTTTAAGTGATTGGGGCAACAGCTACCTGTTTTTAAAAGTGAATACAAAAATATGGAAGCTCAATTACCAGAATATTTTTATGGAGCTGATGCCACAATTTAAAAAGAACGGCGATTCCTTATTGCCACGCAAATATGCAGCCATGCACCATTTAAGTATGAACGTAACCAAGTGGCTGAATCTTGGTTTATTCGAAGGCGTAATCTTTGGCAGGCAAAACCATTTTGATTTTCAATACCTGAACCCGATTATTTTTTACAGGCATATAGAAGGTACGGTAGGCAGCCCGGATAATGCAGTGGCAGGATTTGATTTTAAAGCCAATGTAGCACACAGGCTCCAGTTTTACGGACAGTTTCTGTTAGATGAATTTATATTATCGCAGGTAAAAAATAATCCGACAAGTTGGGTAAATAAATTCGGCATACAGGCAGGTGCCAAATATATAGATGCATTTGGCATTAAAAACCTGGACCTGCAGTTAGAAACCAACAGGGTAAGGCCTTTTACCTATTCTCATAATGATACCATTGCAAATTATACACATTATAATCAGCCGCTGGCGCACCCACTGGGGGCAAACTTCCAGGAGTTTATTGGTATCCTTAATTACCAGCCTGTACCCAAGTGGACCATTTATGCAAAAGGAATTTATTATTACAAGGGCCTGGATAGTTTTGGCGAAAACTTTGGCGGAAATATCTTTGAAGACTATACCAGCCGCACTAAGGATAATGGATTTGAAGTAGGGAGCGGTGCAAAAATAAAAGTCTTAAATGCGTTGTTGCAGGTTTCTTACGAAGTAAAGCAAAATTTATTTTTAGATCTTTCTGCGCAACAGCGAAATTATAAATTTGATAATGTAACTGGAACCAATAACACTACCATTGTTACTGCAGGAGTAAGGTTAAATATGTTTAAAAGAGTGTATGATTATTAAACAAGGAATAGATTTAATTTTTCTTGTTTTAACTTAAGTAATAATTTTTGTAGACAGGCTGATGTCGGAATAGTTCTGTTATGAAGCTTTTGTACTACAGTGACTTCAGCATTTTAAATTCATATCCATTCACATATAATGATAATATTAATATTCGCAACGGACAGGATTTCTGTGTGATTTTCTATTAAGGAGATGTCTAACAAATCAATTTAATCCTTATCCTTCTCCTCAACTTTTATAAACGCAGCTCTTTTAGGCGCAGGCATTACTGCATCAATTCCTTTGACTGCTTTCCAGATTACTTCATTAAATTCCAGGTCCGGCGCTTTATCTTCTTTAGTAAAATCAAATTGAGCAGAACGCTTTGATAATTCATTCCATACCAGGTTTTTTTCAGAGATATCCACCATTGGAGGCAAGGCGGAATAGCCTGTATAATCAGGCCTTGGCGTAAAACATCTCCATAAGGGCACAGCGCCTGCATCATACTGGCTCATAGGCGGTAAGCCCAGAATTAATTCTATCGTACGCAAAATACCACTTGTTGTATAAGGAGTGTGGTCAACAAAATTTCTTTTTACATAAGGGCCTATTACATACGCCGGGCTGCGGTGTGCATCTACATGGTCGGGGCCGTTTTGTGCATCATCTTCCACAATAAAAACCACGCTCTCTTTCCATACCGGGCTTTTACTCAGGTACTCAATAAACATCCCAACACTTAAATCATTATCTGCCACATGAGCAAATGGGGTAGGCCTGCCTTTACGCATTCCCTCTGTATGATCATTTATCAGCCGGAGTGTATTCAGTTGAGGCAAAGCGTTTACAGCTACCAGTGAGTCAAAGTCTTTTTTCCATTGCTTCACCCTCGTGGTATCCATTACGGCCTGGTCCCAACTGGTATAATATTTACAAAAATGATCTTCCAGCACGGGGATGTTTGCTTTGTAATCATCAGCAAACTCTCCATAGGTGCGGTAACTAACACCGGCTTTTTTGCAATTGCCCCAGATAAAGTCGCCTTTATTATTTGCCACATTTCTGGTGCCTTCCGCATCGTAGGTGCCACCACGGCCACCATAACTTGTTACCCAGTTTTTTTCCAGGTAATCTGTTGCATAAGCGCCCAGGCTCCAGTTGTGGCCATCTGCACTTACTTCTCCATCTACATAAAAATTGTCCAGCAACACAAAATCTTTTGCCAGCCGGTGCTGGTTTGGGGTTACTTTTTCTCCAAATAAAACAAGGCTGGTATCCCCATTTCCTTCTTTTATATCTCCCAATACCTGGTCATAAGTCCGGTTTTCTTTTACTATGTAAAACACATGTTTTATGGGCGAAGGATCGCCAATTATTTTTGGAATTGGATTTCCTTCCACACCCTCGCTTAATAATTCTTTTGTTTTAGAATACGGAGTATTGGTATATACCTGTTGGGAGTAAACGCTTAACTGTTTTCGTGAAGGCTCATTAATAATACTCAACGTGCCTTTCATAAGTCCGCCAATATATTGTGGCCCATCTTCATCATCTGCCTGGTATTTAACTTTTGCTTTAACCGGGCTGGGCCCCTTGGGATTTGCAAAAGAAGAAAACCCTTTTCCGTTTGCGACAAATATTTTTTTGCCGATAACTTTTACGCAGGTAGGATACCAGCCCGTAGGAATAAATCCTTTTGACTTACTAAAGCCGGGGTTGCTGACATCAAATACTGCCAGGCAATTATTATCTGCATTGGCAATATAGAGCGTTTTTTCATCAGTGCTCAGCCCCAGGCCGTTGGTGGTAGACCCCGGTGGGGCATCAGGATATAAAGAAGCAGTTAGTGTTTCAATAACCTTTTTTGCTTTGATATTAATTACAGAAACGGCATTGTCATTTGCATTGGCCACAAACAAAAACTTTCCATTTTTAGAAAGGCATAATTCATTGGGATTATCACCTACAGGTATTTGTGAGCTAATGATCTTTTTGCCCGTATTAAAGACCAGCAATTTATCGCAGCCCCAGCAACTGATATACAATTCTTTTTTATCAGGTGATAAAAGGCAGGTGTATGCTTCGCCGTCTAAAGATATTTTATTAGTAATTTTTTTTGTTACCAGGCTTATGATGTAAAGTGAATTATTGTCTTTAGTTACCACATAAATCAACTGCTTCACCTCATCCAGCGCAATCCCGGCAGGCGAAATTTTATTGGGCCATTTAATGCCAAGCTTAATACTATCGGCGAGTTTTAATTTATTATTTAATATCGCATACTTAAGTATCCAGTTATCGTTTCCGCCGCTGGCGTACAAATATTTTTCATTTGCGCTGAACTGCAAGCCCAGCCATGATTTCGCAACAATAATATTATCGAGTACTTTTTCTTTCCGTACATCAATGAGCTGAAGTGTTTGTTTGCTTTGCCCATTATTGGTTACAGCCATTAATTTTTTGGACGGACTAACGGCAATGTTAAGCGGCAAATCACCCAAAGGTAAACTGGTACCTGCCGGGGATAAGCTCCAGCCGTTGGGAAGCGTGATATTATTTTGTGCACCTGCATTAATAAATACAAATACTAAAAAAATTACAGCAGCCGAATTTAGAGTTGATTTCATAAAAATACATAAGATAAAAGTATTGATAATAGTTGTTGAACATTCTAACCTGAAATGAATTTATGGTTAAGGAAAACAGGTGAATGCCAGGGAAAAATCAATAATCAGAATAAGATGCAGGCTTCAGTAATGTAATTTCAATTTTAGAAACATTGTTTTGATATTCCGGCATAGCAGATAATTTTTTCCATTGCGGATCGGCAACAAATTTTTTCCAGTGTTCATCCCTGTCCGCCATGTTTTCAAAACTGGTCATATACATCAGGTTGGGCATGTGGCTGCCGGCAATTACCGATGAATAAAAAACAGCATTAAAATTAAGCCGCTTAAATAAATCTATTTCTCCTCCTTCATTAAACATCTTTACTTTATTTTTAAAAATGTTTTCGGTGGCGCTTTCGTAACTGCGCAACTCATATATTCTTTCCGATTTTGCTGCTGCCAGTTTTGGAGTGTTTAATATCGGTGCCAGCGGAAAAGCTTTCAGAAGGATATTTTCAATTCTTTTAAAAGGTGCATCGGTGTAAACTGCTTCCAAGTAAGTTTTTCCGTTAATAAGAAACTGATCGTCCTTACTTATTTTTTCGGCAAGATCGTTTGCTTGCTGTAATGTTTTTATGGGAAAAATTATATAAAGTGATTTTGAAGAAGCAGTATCATTATTTAGTGGAGTAAATACCCCGACTGATTTAATATGTTGCCGGTGCAATGCCGGCAGGTAAGCACTCTGCAGAAAATCTTCAATTGTAACCTGCTGTGCCGCACTACTAAATTTATAAATAGTGATATTATAAAATTCTGCAGCCGGTTGTTTTTTTTGTGCACTTGAAAAAAATGGCAGACTTAATAAAGCAGCGCATAAAATTTTTACAAAG
>JBDSDN010000200.1:0-4949 GCA_039920545.1 Ferruginibacter sp.
CCGGTAGCCATTACCACATGGTCAGCGGGAACAGTCATCGCCACCTTAAAATTTCCGAAGGTTAAGGCAAACTCTCCACTTCCGGCAAACTGATGATTTTGCCAGCCCTGAAAATCGCTGTACACACAAAGGCGGGGATACCATTGGGTCATCGTATACAAATCATTTCCATCTTCCGGAAAAAATTCAAAGCCACCCCGGCCACCATATCTTGTTCTTTCAATAATATTATAATTCCATTCTACTTTAAATATAAATTGCTGACCCGGTTTTAAAACCTGCGGCAGTTCAATCCGCATCATTGTTTTGTTTATCGTGTATTTTAATGAACCTCCGATTGCGTTGGTGACCTTTAAAATATTATCACCATATTCCTTATCTAACTTGGTGGAAAGGCCCTGTTCAGTGATGCTTTTTTGCATAACGCTGCCCGTTTGATACCCGGAATTGTTTTTAGCACTATGCTCGTTTTCATCTAACTGCAACCATAAATAAGTAAGGTTGTCAGGGGAGTTATTGTAATAGGTGAGCGTTTCTTTTCCATTCAACCGCCGGTTAGGCTCATCCAGTTCGCAGGTAATATCATAATCACAACGCTGCTGCCAGTATTTTGGCCCGGGGGCGCCACTGGCAGTTCGGTATTCATTTGGTGTTGGTAAAATAGTTCCTAATTGCTCAAACCGGTTTCCATGATTGCTGCCGGGGTTATTTTTGATATCCTGCGCCTGGCAGTAACAGCACAGCATTACATATGCAAACACACTAATCAGTTGTTTCATTATATCAGATTTTATTTTTATGAGAGGTATAAAATTATTGAAATTTAGTTGTAATGGCGGGAAATGGTTTCTCACGAACGAATAATTTTTTTATGTTCACCACTAATGATTGATTTAAGTATAAATACTGAAAAGTACATTTCCAGATTTGTTTTGTCTTCCTGGTTTTTTTCAAAAATTTATTTTTCAAAAATAAAAATTCATTAAACTTTAATTTTTCAGTGGCCATCTTTCTATGCACATAATTATGGCGATGGACAACGCAGCTCCTGATAAAATGCGTACCCACCATCTTTTTGGTAATCTTATTTTATTTACAACAATGAAACTGAGCAATAGAATTATAAGGACAGCTACCATCTGACCGGCTTCGATCCCTAAATTAAATCCCAATAAAGGGAGTGTAATATGTTGTTGCTTAGCGAGCATAAATCGGATATTATTGGCAAAGCCGAGCCCATGAATAAGCCCAAAAAATAGGGGTAAAAAATAATTTACCTGTAACCGTTTTTGGGCGGTATTTTTTTGAAATAAATTGGTAAGAGCAGTAATGATAATTGTTAGCGGAATTAAAAATTCTACCCAATTTGAATTAATTCTAATTACATCAAAAGTACTTAAGGCCAGGGTGAGAGAATGCCCGATGGTAAATGCGGTTATTAAAATCAATACCTGTCTCCATTCGGTGAGTAAATAAACAGCCGACAAAGTGGTTAGAAACATCAGGTGATCCAGCTCCTGCAAATTCAGAATATGCTGCCACCCTAATTTAAAATAAAATGTGAAATCATCCATATGGTGGCCCTGCCCCGATAGTTTGGTCTACTTTCGTTTAATCAAATATCTTCAATTATTATTTTATAAGTTTATCTCTATGTTAAATGGTCAGTAGATTATATAAATGGTTTTTAATTCCCATCCTGTATTTAGGAAGCAGCTTTGCCCGTCACCCGATATTTGTAAGTGTGACAGAAATTGAGCATAATGCGAAAGCTAAAACGCTGGAGGTAAGTTGTAAAATTTTTACGGATGACTTTGAAAAAACCCTTCGGAAAACGTATAATACGCATGTTGATCTTTTACAGGCAAAGGATAAGCCGGCCATGGAAAAATTGGTAAATGCCTACGTTCAAAATCATTTAAAGATTATGGTTGAGGGAAAACCTGTTGTTTTAAAATATCTAGGTTATGAGCAAGTAGATGAAGGGATATACAGCTATTTCCAGGCTGATAATATCAACACTGTAAAAAAAATATCAGTAACTGATAATATTTTATATGAGTACCAGGAGCAGCAGATAAGTTTGTTGCACATAACGGTTAATGGTAACCGTAAGAGTACAAAACTTAATAACCCTGATCAGAAGGTGGCAATGGAATTTTAGTATACTAATATAATGTGGATCTATAATACCGGTTAACTACCATTAATCATTTTCTGCCAGCTGTTCCTTTAATTCCCTGGATATAGTAACCATTATTTTATCTATCCGCTGCCCATCCATATCAATAATTTCAAAATGAAAGTCACGCCAATCAAACTTTTCGCCCGTGGTGGGGATATGTTCCAGTTCATGCAAAACATAACCTGCAAGGGTATCAAATTCGTGCTCTCCTTCATTCATCCAATCAGCCCTGTCAAAGTAACTTAGGAAATCGTAGAAATGAATTTGGGCATCTACCAGGAAGCTGCCATCGTCCCTTTTTACAATTTCGTATTCTTCCTGCCCTGTTTGCGGCACATCGCCAACAATGGCTTCCATTATATCGTTCAGCGTTATCATCCCTTCCATGGTGCCATATTCATTCACGATAAAGCAGGTATGTATTTTGGTAGATTTTATTTTTTCCAGTAAGATATAGGCTTTATTATTTTCCGGCACAAATAAGGCTGGCTTAACCAATTTGTGCAAAGGAGTTTCAGGGGAAGCCTTCACCAGGTCTTTAACATACACCAATCCCTTTATATCATCAATTGAGCCATCGCACACCGGAAAAGTACTGAAAACAATATCCTGTAATTTATCCTTCACATCCTGCACAGTATCATTCATATCCAGCCAGACTATATCTGTACGATGCGTCATTAAAGAAGTGATATTACGGTCCCCCAAATGAAAAACTCTTTCAATAATTTCTTTTTCACCTTCTTCAATAGATCCATGTTCACTGCCTTCAGATATCATCGCTTTTATTTCTTCTTCAGTAACGGCACTGTCTGTAGCTTTCTTAATATTAAATATTTTAAAAATAATATTTGTGATGCCTGATAACAGCCATACAAATGGATGAACTATCAGTGATAAAAAATTCATTGGGATGGAAACAACCCGGGCAATTTTTTCTGCCCGTAACAGGCCAAATTTTTTCGGGATCAACTCACCAAAAATTATGGAAAGAAATGTTACAACTATTACTACTACCGAAGTAGCTACACCAGCGGCATATTTTTGCGTAAGTGCAAACTGTTGAAAAAACGGCGTCAGCTGTTTGCTGAATTTATCTTCTGCATATACACCCGTAAGTATGGCTATAAGTGTAATGCCAATAGTGGCAGTGCTCAAAAATTTTTCGGGATTATTGGCAAGCTCCAGTGCTGCTTTTGCTTTGGTATCGCCTTTATTTGCAAGAGTTTCAAGCCTGCCTTTGCGGGCGCTTACCAGGGCAATCTCACTCATTACAAACAGTGCATTCACAAATATCAACAACATTAAAATTAATATGTCTTGCATGTTTTCTTAGTGTAAATACTGATTTTAATTAGACAAATTTACCGGCAAATATAAAGGGTCATATTTAAATGCTTTTAACGGACCTTAATAACCACATAGTTTTTTACCTGATTTTTACGGAGAACCGGGTTTATAAATTTCAATTTTAAACCCGAAATATGAAAATCTTCCCCCTTGTACACAATATCATATATTTTTTTTGAGCTATCAAAATCCCGAAGGCGATTTTGAGCGGTTATAATATAGTTACCAGCAAAAATATTATTTAGAGTATCCTGGGTGTTAATAATAGCACGGCTGTAAAATGCCAGTGACCATGGATTTTCATATTTGTAAACATAAAAGTTTTGTTCAGGAACATGACTTTGGTGAATATACTTACCTACGTTGCTGCCCATCTGGTATTTTAAAAGAGCAGGATAAATAAACCCGTTTAAGAATAAGTTAATGCCTATGATTGTAAATAAAGAAATGGTAAGAAAATTTTTTCCTGAAGAATAATTATAAAAATATACTATCAGGTAAGTTGCAAAGAATAAGACAACTGTACCCATCAACATAGCTTTTGCATTAAAACAATATAATAAAATAGCTAAGGCAAGCCAAAGCAGTGAGAATACGACAAAATGGAACCACGTTAAAAATTTGAATAATTCCGGGAATTTTTTTGCATAAATTAATTCAAACAAAAATTTTGCGGTAACAACAGCTACGAAAGGAAATGTTACAAACAGGTAATGAGGCAATTGGTACTTACTGGAGCCTAACGAAAGGTAAGTAAGAATAAACCCGCCGGTCGTAATCCATTCCTGGCCTGCCAGCAACCGGAATTTTTGAGCGATTATTTTTTTTATTTCCCGGAAAAAAGCAATAATAAAAAAAACGATCCATGGTAAAAATGCCCACAACATATTCTGAAAAAGAAAAAAAATATTGTGATTATTATTCCACCCAGACTCGCCGGTAATGCGTCCAAAACTTTGTGTCCAGAAAAAAAAACGTAACCCGGATACCCCCGTTGCGCCATTGATAATTTTTTCCGGATGTAGATCAAATTGCTGGTATAACCCATAACACATCGGAATTAACATTAAACCAATAATGAACAAACCTGGAATATAATGCCAGCGAAATAACATTTTAAAAAAACGCCGCTCTAATATAAACTGTGTGCCAAAACAAAAGATCGGAATTAATAATGCAATTGGCCCTTTTGTCATCATTCCACCAGCAATAGCTATGAAAGCCAAAATAAAATGATAATGCCTGTTATTAAGATACCAGGCGGCCAATTGCCAAACACTGAAAATTACGAAACCCATTAAAATTGTATCCGTTCTTACATCATGATTCATTAAAAAAAATGCCTGGCAAGTGGCAAGCATCAGAGCAGAGAGTATGGCAATTTTTTCTGCATAATAAAGTAAAGAAAATTTAT
>JBDSDN010000201.1:0-19797 GCA_039920545.1 Ferruginibacter sp.
CCTTATTTTTCAACCTGGGTTCATGTAGATATTTTACAACTTCATCATCACTGTTTAATTGCAATACCAGGTCAGCATCTGTTTCGCTATCAGTAAAGTGACGTAACATGAGCCTTGGGGTTTCAAAAACAATTTGCATGGGCAATGAAAATATAACCGGGGGGTATAAGTGAAAACAAAAGTTTAAAAAGCCCGGTAATTGTGTATACAGTCTACATTTTTTAAATTAAAACTCATAGATGAAACAGCAGCAAATAATAATTAAATCAATCCTCTTACGGTTTCTACCAGGGTTTGGAAGGTACTTACATTACTGCCCCCGGCAGTAGCGAGGGTTTTTTGTCCGCCCCCGCCCCCGTTTATGGCAGGGCTTACAATTTCCTTTACAATTTTAGCTGCGTCAATATTTTTAGCAGCTGCAACCGTATCACTTATTCCGATGGCGACATACGCCTTTCCCCCAATATTAGCACACAACACTACCAGGTGATCATGTAAATGATGTTTTAAATCGAAGCAAAGTTTCTTTAGTGACTCTGCATTTGGCACCTCTACTACCTGGCCAATAAAGCTAACGTTATCTATTATTTCATCCTTTTGCAGGAGATCATTCCGGATGCCGACCAATTGCCTGGCTTCTAATGATTCAATCCTTTTATTTAGTAAACTATTATCGGCTAGTAAATTTTCTATCGCTTTATTAGTGTCTTTAGGATTTTTTAGCAGCTCACGAATTACCCTTATTTCCATGAATACATCATTAATAAGTTGCTCTGCTGCATAACCACTGACGGCCTCAATACGCCGCACACCGGCGGCAATAGCGGTTTCACTTTTTATTTTAAAATAGCCGATCTCCCCGGTATTGACTACATGTGTGCCGCCGCAAAGTTCAATAGAATATTTTGGGTCCATCAATACCACACGAACGATATCGCCATATTTTTCTCCAAACAAAGCCATGGCGCCAAGAGCTATAGCTTCATCTTTACTCATATTTTTTATGGTCACTGGGATATTTGCCCTTATTTTTTCATTCACTATTTTTTCTACCTGAGCCAGTTCTGCATCAGTAACTTTTGCAAAATGAGAAAAATCGAAGCGTAAATGTTCTTCATTTACCAGGCTCCCTTTTTGTACAACATGCGTACCGAGTACCTGGCGCAAGGCTCCATGCATTAGATGCGTAACGCTATGGTGAATAGCAATTAATTTTCGCCTGCTACTTTCCACCTTTGCAACTACCTCTCCTGATAAATCAGCAGGAATATTTTCCGCAAAATGTATGATGAGTCCGTCTTCTTTTTTTGTATCAATAATGTTAAGCCTGAAACCGGGCCCTTCTACCCCGGAAGTGGGTAGAAAAATAATGCCGCTATCGCCTACCTGGCCGCCACTTTCAGCGTAAAAAGGAGTTTGTTCCAGCACAATTTGAAACTGCTCTTTTCCTTTACCTGATACTTTTCTATATTTTAATACCCTGGTTTTTATTTCTAAAGAATCGTAACCTACAAACCCTTTACTGTTTCCTTCATTTACAATTTGCCAATCCTCCAGGTTCAAAGCCGTAGCCGCACGGGAACGGTTTTTTTGTTGCTGCATTTCAATTTCAAAACCTGTTTCATCTACCATTAAATTGTTTTCAGTTGCTATCAGCCTTGTAAGATCGATAGGGAAACCAAAAGTATCTAACAACTCAAAAGCATCTGTACCACTTATAGTTTTATTTGTGGTAGTTGCAATAATATTATCCATTCTCTTTAATCCCTTTTCCAATGTTCGTAAAAATGCTTCCTCTTCTTCCATAATTACCTTGCTTACAAAATCTTCCTGTTGCTTTAACTCCGGAAATACAGCTACAAACTGGTCTGCTATTACAGGGATAAGCCGGTAGAGTAAAGGTTTTTTATAACCAAGATAAGAATAATAATATCTAACCGCCCTACGCAGTATGCGCCGTATAACATAGCCTGCACCTGTATTCGAAGGCAACTGGCCATCAGCAATAGTAAAGCCAATGGCACGAATGTGATCGGCAACAACCCTGAATGCCACTGCTTGTTTCCACTGCTCATCCAAACCTTTCGTTGTCTCAACCGAAGGGCTGGGTATAGAGGCAGAAGTTGTAAAAGACAGGGTTGTATCAGGATCATATTTTTTACCAACAATATTTTCTATTGCTTGAATAGTGCCACTAAAAATATCAGTGTCGTAATTGCTTTTTTTATTTTGAAGTACACGTACCAGGCGCTCAAGCCCCATACCCGTATCCACATGCTTAGCAGGTAAAGGGGCCAATGAACCGTCTTTTTTCCGGTTGTATTGGATAAATACATTGTTCCATATTTCTATAACCTGGGGATGATCTTTATTTACCAATGAAGCACCAGCTACTGATTGTTTTTCTTCTTCTGTGCGGCAGTCAGCATGAATTTCTGTGCAAGGGCCGCATGGGCCGGTGTCCCCCATTTCCCAAAAATTATCTTTTTTATTACCCGGAATAATATGATCTGTGGGTACATATTTTTTCCATTCGTTAAAGGCTTCTTCATCTTTTGGGAGGGTTTCTTTTTCGTCGCCTTCAAAAACGGTAACGTATAAGTGCTCTTTGGGGATTTTGTAAACTTCCGTAAGCAACTCCCAGCTCAGGGCTATAGCCTCTGGCTTAAAGTAATCTCCAAAACTCCAGTTGCCCAACATTTCAAACATAGTGTGATGGTAAGTATCTACACCCACTTCTTCCAGATCGTCATGCTTACCGCTGACACGCAAACATTTTTGTGTATCTGCTATGCGTGGGAAGGGGGCAATTTTATTGCCAAGAAAATAATCCTTAAACTGGTTCATACCGGCATTGACAAACAAAAGGGTAGGATCATTTTTTACAACAATCGGTGCTGAAGGCACAATGCGATGCTCTTTTACTTTAAAAAAATTTAAAAACGCTTGCCTGATCTCCGGAGCCGTCATCATATTTTCAATTGTTTGAATGGGTTGCTTATTGCAATTTATCGGTTTATATTTGTGCGCTTCTGTAAATGCTGAATAATGGTATTTGTACAAGAGTGCCCTCCGTTCCTCAGGATATACTTGCCCATGAAGATGAGGTTCGTTACAGGGGCCGGTAAAAAAAATAATAGTTAAACCTTATCCCTGCAGCAAATTTAATAATTAAGCATGAGTTTTAAAGCAGCTCTGGCCGCTTTGATTTTATGAAAAAAATAAAATATTATTATAATACTCATTCTCTCAGGTATGAAAAACTGATCACTCCCTTAAGGGTAAAACTCCTGCGCTTTTTCGGCTTCTTATCTGGCCTAGTGGTGAGTTCTGCTATTGTTATTTATTTATACAACCGTTTTTTACCCAAACCTACTGAAATTGAAAGCAGGAGAAAATATGAGGTTGTTAAAGAAAACTACGGGGCAATGAATGACAGGGTAAAATTACTCCAGGCGCAGATGGCCGCTCTTGAAAAAAGGGATAATGAAGTTTACCGGTCTATTTTTGAAGCCAACCCATTGCCGGATAGTGCCCGGGCAAAAGAAATAGATAAGAAAAAGGAGATAGAAAAAGTGAATGTTATCAGCGATAATACTATTGGAAAAGACATAAGCAACCAACTAAACAATGTTGCATCCCGGGTAGCATATCAGTTTCAAAGTTATGATGCCATTGAAAAATTAATTAAAAACCAGGGCGTAAAACTGGCTAGTATCCCCGCAATACAACCTTTAAGTAACAAGGAGCTTACCCGTATAGCCAGTGGGTTCGGAATGCGTATAGATCCTGTTTATGGCACTCCTAAAATGCACAAGGGCCTGGATTTTACGGCTCCGCAGGGAACGCCTATTTACGCAACGGCAGATGGAACGGTGAACACGGCTGGCAATACGGCAGATGGTTATGGTAACCATGTTATAATTAACCACGGCTACGGCTACGAAACTTTGTATGGCCACATGGTAAGAGTAAAAGTTAGAAACGGGCAGCGTGTAAAAAGAGGTGAAGTAATAGGGTGGGTTGGCAGTACAGGAAAAAGTACCGGACCCCATTGCCATTATGAAGTTCACATTAATGGTAACCCGGTAGACCCTGTTTATTTCTTTTATAATGATCTGAATGCAGAACAGTATGACCGGTTGCTTAAAATTGCCGCCACGGGTAGTGCAAAAAGTTTTGATTAATTTTACAATATGGCACTTGAACAATCAGCGTTTAATTTTGTACCGGGTAAAACTTCGCAGGGTGAAAAATCTTTGCATGCAGGCGTGGATGCTGCACCCGATGCTGAGCAAAAGCCCATACAAAAAAATGATAGCCAGGGCACCATGCCTGAAATAGTAACAGGTACAGATGAATCTGCAGAAATACTGGAGATAGATTTTATTGTTTCGGACCCGGCATCAGATTTAACCAATCAGGAAATAAAAAGACGCCCACGGGGCAGGATGAAGTTGAGTGAGATGAACGCAGTGGCTGATTTAATAGACGTACCTGCGGACGAGGATTTATTTAAAAAAAGTTATTATAGTATTGGCAGTGTTTCCCGGATGTTTAAAGTAAATATTTCGCTCATACGGTTTTGGGAAAATGAATTTGACATTTTAAAGCCAAAAAAAAATGGAAAAGGAGACAGGCATTTCCGGCCTGAGGATATTAAAAACTTGAAATTAATCTACCATTTGCTGAGAGAAAAGAAATATACAATTGAAGGGGCAAAAGAATTTTTAAAAAAGAATAAAAAAGCAGATGAAAAATTTGAGGTAATAGAAGCACTGCAAAAAATAAAATTATTTTTAAATGAATTTAAAGCCAACTTTTAAACTGGCTTTTATTGCTCATTAATTTTTTTGCCCTATCACTTTTAAGCGAACGAATATAAATTAAGAAGTACTCATTGGGAATCACCCTGAAACAAACAAGAAAATTATACATGAAAAAGATTTTATTACTATTGGCTTTTACCGCCACCGGCATCAATTTAATAAATGCGCAAACCCCTTATACCTCGGATAAGGATACAAAGCACCCTGAGATGACAATTCTTAAAGGCGTTATCTCAAAATATATCCTGGAAAATGATTCTTCTTTTGCCTGGTATGCTGCTAACCAAAAAGCTTATCAGCCGGAAACTGCAATATTAAATGATATGGAAACTGCAAAGGACAAATTTCAGTTTGTAATTTTTGGGGGTACCTGGTGTGAGGATACACAATTCATTTTGCCAAAATTTTTTAAACTCCAGGAACAGGCAGGAGTGGCAGACAACAGGATAAGTTTTTTTGGGGTAAACCGGGAGAAACAAACCTTAGGCAACCTGGCCGCTGCATTTAAAATTATTAATGTTCCAACTATCATTGTCATGAAGGACGGCCAGGAAGTGGGCCGGGTGGTGGAATACGGCAAAACGGGAAAATGGGATAAGGAGCTTTCAGATATACTGCACGCTTTTTAATAAAAAATTATTCCTCGATATTGCAGAGGGCGAAAATATCAATCAATGATTATATAATAGAATTGTTATTCCTCGGAGCCCCCGCATCAGTCTCGCTATTAAATATATTCACACTGGGTGAAGAGGCTGGGAATTCAACGTTTAGGGCTGTTCGCAGTTTTATCAGCTCAATATTTACGAGCTGCTTCACCATACTAAAATCATCCATTGTTATATGCCCCGTGAAGAATTCAAGGGTAGCTGTAATTCCATTTTTATTGTAGTCACTTAAAAAAATAGTAAAACTTTCTATACTATCCTTTTTCTTGTCCATCATTTTCTTGACTGCTTCTATAAATGCCTGCGCATCTTCCAGCGGCGTTTTTTCTGACATTTCAATTTTTATTTCGGCCCGGCGCTGGTTGCGGAGACTTAAATTGTCAACGATACTATCAACCATTTGTTTGTTAGGTACGGTAACCAGGGTTTTATCTGTAGTACGGATCCTGGTGCTGCGCAGACCTATCCGTTCTACCCGGCCCAACACATTATTCACTTTTAAGGTATCACCGGTAAAAAAGGGTTTATCAAAAAATATAATAAAAGATGCAATTAGGTTTTCCAGGCTTTCTTTGGCGGCCAGGGCCAGCGCTGCCCCTACAATACTTAAGCCGGTAAGGAGTGTGCCTACATTCTGATTAAATGCTACCTTAATAATTAAAAAAAGGCAAATGATATTAATAAAAACCTTTAAAAAATCCCGGAAGAAAGTAACAAGCTGATCATCACTCCTGGTATTGGTATGACTGGCTTTCTCATGCAATATCAGGGCAATAAAGTCTATGAGGCGCAGCACCAGCCGTATAAAGGAAAGAATAATAAAAACTACACCTACCTTTTGAAGTATTTCATTAAAAGAATGATGGTAGATCCTGAAATTGAATTCCCCCGGGAAATTTAATTTATCAATTGCAAAAACGGCTACAGAAACTGCCAGGAACCAGCCTAAAGGTTTTACGGTAAGAGAAACAAAGTTTTCTTTATTAATGGTGCTCCAGGTTTTTTTTACAAAGCGGTATAAAAGAGTGGCTATTGAATGGGAAAGAATTTTCCGAAAAAGCAGTACGCCTAAAATAGTAATGGCTACCGCCACGTAACTCTTTATAGTATTGCCAAAATACACCTCATTTAAAAAATCCATGTTGATCGAATTGTAGTTTCGTAAAATTACTTAACGGTATAAATTTCGACCCCATCTTTTTTTAAGACATAAATTTTCCCGTTAATCGCTTTTACATTGATATTATCTGCGAACCCAAAAGGAAGTGAATAGCTTTTTAAATTCAACGAGTTTAATTCGTAATTATATAACCTGTCATTTACAAAACCATAAAGGTTTTTACCAGAGATGGCAAGGTGTTCCCAATGCAAAAAAGGTAAATTATTTTTCAAAGTGCCATAATAGTCAAAAATAAAAAAGCCTTTATTTTCATCATATAGATACACAAAATTATCACTGTCTATTATTTGTGAAGGTGATGGCACAGTGTCCACAAGCAGCCGCAGATCTGTAGTTTCCTGCAAAATTTTACCATCATCATCTAATTTCTTCAGTTTTAAATCCTGTTCATCAAATAGCCATAAATTATTATCATAAGAGGTAGCCAGGGCTTTAACTGAAAAAATGCCCATTTTTCTAAAATTGATGCTGTTACGAAAGGTAAGCAGCCTGTCCAAAATTACAACAGTGGAAAAATTTTTATAATACACCAGTATTTTAAGAGGGTTACTTACATCTATCAAAGAAGGATTGCCATATTTTTTTACATCATTGTATACTGCCACAGAATCGCCGTTGGTATTTATTTTTTTCAATTGATTGCCGGCTGTTATTAAATAAATATTATCCAGCACATCTACTTCCATATAAGTATAATTGCCGGGGATAAAGCTTTTATGTTGAAAAACACTATCGTTGCCTGCAGCAGAATGAAAAGCCGAGTCTGAAATATTTTTAACCTGTGCATTGCTGTTGATGCTACAGATACAAAAGATGGAAAAATAATATAGCGGAAGTTTTTTCAAATTTAATTTTTGTAATATTTTAATGACAGGCCGGTCTCATCAAATGTTGCGTAACTAAAATATTTTATCCAGTCACCTAAATTAATATACCTGCTCTCCCGATCGGCACCTGGATCATTTAATTTAAAATCAATGGGCAAATGCCGGTGGCCAAAAATAAAGTAATCATAATGGGTGTGCTGCAAAATACTCCTGCAATACAATATCAGCCATTCTTTATCTTCCCCTAAAAACACTTCATCAGTCTGCCCGGTTTGCGCCCGGCTTTTTCTGCTGAAGTAGTGGGCAATGCCCATGCCAACGTTGGGTGGCAATATGCCAAATAACCATTGGCAAAATTTATTTCTGAAAATATTTTTTATAAACTTATAGCCATGATCCCCGGGTCCCAGGCCATCCCCATGCCCAATTAAAAAAGTTTTGCCTGAAAAAGTAAAAACAGTGGGCGCAAAATAAACGGGAATGTTTAATTCTTTTTTAAAATAATCTTTCATCCACATATCATGATTGCCCACAAAAAAATGAATCGCAATACCTGCGTCTGTCAGTTCTGCAAGTTTGCCCAGTATCCGCACATAACCTTTAGGTACAACCTGCCTGTATTCATACCAAAAATCAAATAAGTCGCCTACGATAAAAATCACTGCCGCTTCCGATTTTATCCCATCAAGGAATGCAACGATTTTTTTTTCCCTTATAAGACTTCTGGTTGCATCAGGCGCTCCTAGATGAAAATCAGAAAGAAAATATATTTTTTTTGAAGCAGCTATCATTCAAAAAATTATGGTTTGTTTTGTTGCTGAAGATAATTTAATACATCCCCGGTAGTAATTTCTTTCATTTGCGCCACGCTTCCATTATACCAGTATATCCATGACGCTGAAGACATGCCCTCCTGGAATACCTGAACAGTTTCTCTCCTGTATAAAGGGGTTTCACCCGCCTCTACATTCAGCCCCTCATAATCATCTAACTGATCTACTACCCATTTAAATTCATCCGGATTATTGACAACATATAATTCACCGGTAATAAAACTATCTTCATTGCAAGGCACCGCCACCGGGTGGGTTACATTGTCATAAAATTTCCCTTTTACTACCGCTTCTCCCAAAAGGTGAAAATATTTTGTGAGGTAAGCATAGGCGGGGTTATGAAATCCGCTTCTTAAAGAACCATAAACAAAAAGCTGATAGGTGGTTGTATCCATAAACAAATATTTTTATAATAACTAAGGGGGCAGATGATTAGAATTAAAGAAAAAGATTATCCCTCTACTAAAAAACAATATACCTCTTTTGGCCCATGAACACCGGTTACCAATGTTTTTTCAATGTCTGCGGTACGACTGGGGCCACTGGCAAAAGTTACAAAAGATGGAAAATTACCTGCATATTTTTCTTTTAAAAAAAGGAGAGCATCTTTTACCTCATACAGCATCTGGCTATTATAAGCAATGCAGATATGAATCGGAGCATAAACACTAACCGTACGCCCGCTCACCTGTGCAGCACTCATTACAATAGTGCCGGTACGGGCAACTAAATATTCACAGCCTGTGATTGCTACATCGCAGGAAGCCAGGCCGGGGTATGGGGTTATGGAAGCTGCGGTGAGTAAAGAAATAAATTTTTCTTCTTTGCAGTAAATATTAACCCAGCCTCTTTGCTGTATTAATTCCTGAAGCTGCACCTGTAAATCACTATCATCGGCACAAAATATAAATTTCCCCTGCAGTTTTGTAAATTCTTCTGCAAAAATAACTGCCTCATCCTCCCCTGAAGTTTTGTATACTTTTTGTACTCCTTCGCTATCCGGAAATGGCAAAGGCACTGGATTACTCAGTGCCTGCCGTATTTTTTTTAAGATATTTTCCTTTGCTGGCAAGGTTGACATTTGATGCTGTTAAATAGCGGGTGGGTTTATTAATTCTTCCGGAATTGATAAAGGGGGTTCCTCTGTGACAGCCATCTCAGGTTCTATATCTAATATTTTTTTCTCTTCGTAAGGTCGCTTTCCAATTAAGGCCTCTACATCGCTTTTAAACAATACTTCTTTCCTTAATAATTCTTTTGCCAGCAATTCTACATCGCCTCTTTTTTCAGTAAGCAAATTCTTAGTTTTTGCATAGGCGCTTTCAATAAGTTTTCTTACTTCCTCATCAATGATTTTGCCTGTTTCTTCGCTGAAAGGTTTTGTAAAAGTATTGTCCTGGTTAGGATCATAAAAGCTAATGTTCCCCACTTTATCATTCATGCCATAAACAGTAACCATGCTATAAGCAATTTTAGTAATCTGCTGCAGATCATTACTTGCACCCGTGCTTATTTTTCCAAAAAAGATATCTTCGCTGGCCCTGCCACCAAGGGTCATACATATCTGATCCATTAATTGATCGGTATTGTACAGGTACTGTTCTTTTGGGGTATACTGGGCATAACCTAAAGCCGCCGTTCCTCTTGGCACAACAGTCACTTTCAGTAAGGGATATGCATGTTCAAGATACCAGCCGCATATAGCATGGCCGGCCTCATGGTAAGCAATAATTTCTTTTTCCTCCGGGGAAATAATTTTATTTCTTTTTTCCAGGCCACCTATAACCCTGTCTATAGCATCCTGGAAATCACTCATGTCTACAGCCTCTTTATTTTTCCTGGCGGCAATTAAAGCAGCTTCGTTACATACATTAGCAATGTCTGCACCCGCAAAGCCCGGGGTTTGTTCTGCTAACTTATGTATGTCTAATTTTTGAGAAATTTTTATTGGGGTAAGATGTACTTTAAAAATGGCTTCCCTACCCACAAGATCCGGGCGATCAATTGTTATCTGCCTGTCAAAACGCCCCGGCCTGAGTAAGGCATTATCCAATACATCGGGTCGGTTTGTAGCTGCCAGAATAATTATGCCGAGATCTGTACCAAAACCATCCATTTCCACCAGTAATTGATTCAGGGTATTTTCCCTTTCGTCATTACTCATCATTACATTTTTTCCTCTTGCCCGGCCGATGGCATCTATCTCATCTATAAAAATAATACAAGGTGCTTTTTCCCGGGCCTGTTTAAATAAATCTCTTACCCTGCTTGCGCCCACGCCGACAAACATCTCTACAAAATCACTACCGCTAAGGCTAAAAAAAGGAACCTGTGCTTCTCCGGCAACAGCTTTTGCCAACAGCGTTTTACCGGTACCGGGAGGGCCTACCAGTAACGCTCCTTTAGGAATTTTCCCGCCTAGGGCGGTATATTTTTTGGGGGTGTTTAAAAAATCTACAATTTCCATCACTTCTACTTTTGCTTCATCCAGGCCGGCGACATCTCCAAAGTTTATATTTACCCTGGTACCTTTGTCAAACAAAGTAGCTTTAGATTTTCCAATATTAAAAATACCGCCGGGACCGCCGCTACCGCCAGGCCCACCTACCTTACGCATCATCATTACAAACAATAACCCTATCAGTAAAATAGGCAACAGGGTGCTGATGATCTGGCCAAACATTTCTCCTTCATCATCCGGCGAATCCGGGATTTGAGCTATGGCAGGATTTTTTGTATAAAAATCCCCCATTTGGGTGGCAAAAGTTTTGTCATCTATAATACTGAAGTATAGCTGGGGCGGAAGGGCCTTAACTGCAGCATCATACTTTTTTTCATCCTGTTTATCATTTAATGCAGCACGGTAAAAACCCGCTTTGTTCTTCAGGCTATCGGGATAGATAAAAATGCGGACAAGCTTTTTATTCCGGATGGTTTTTATCTTTTCAATATCCCCTTGTTTAGCCATTTCGTAAAACTTTTGCTGGTCTGTTTCCAGGCCGGCACTATTTACGCCACGATAAAAATTATAGGCAATAATTGATAAAAATATAATGCCGTATATCCAATAGATGTTAAACCTGTTTTTCTTTTGAGGATCTTCCCCGTTTGGGGGCAAATTATCAGGGGAAACCTTTCTTTTATTATTTTGTTGATTCATATTTGGTAGTGCCATCGCTTAAATTTCTGAGAAGTTTTTTAAATATTTTTATCCTAAATGTTCCAGGGCCGGTGCATCGCTCCACATTTCTTCCAACTGGTAAAATTTTCTTGGTTCGGGAAGCATTATATGTACCACCACATTTACATAATCTATAAGTATCCATTGTTGTGCCTGCCGTCCTTCGTGCTTGTAGACGGATTCATCGCACTTTTGTTTTACATCGAATTCTATAAAATCTGCAATTGCTTTTAACTGGGTATTATTACTGGCTTCGCAAATGATAAAAAAATCAGAAACGGCTTCTGGAATTTTACGAAGATCGAGGCTTACTATTTTTTCACCTTTTTTCTCCTGGATAGCACTTATTATAGTTTTGAAGATTTTACTGTTTCGGGTAAGGCGGGTAACCGTATTTTTTTTTCGGCTCTCCAATGCGGTCAAATTGTTCAAACTAAAGTCATTTTGTATTAAATAATTACATGTAAACTGCTTTGATATACAATGCTTAAAATTGTAGATTGCAACTTAGCTCAAAAGTAATACTTCTTTTTTACCTGTTAAGATGAATATGCCCGAAAACGGATTATTTAGCATTTTAGATAGCGTGGATAGTACCAACAACTATGCCATGGGAATTGTTCATGCAGGATTGGCGAAACATGGTATGGCGTGGTTTGCACATGAGCAAACTAAGGGTAAAGGCCAACGTGGGAAAAGCTGGCAATCAGGCAAGGGTGAAAATATTGCATTAAGCATTGTATTAGTACCAAAAGGTTTGAAAGCGCCTGAGGTCTTTAAGATTTCAGTAATGGTTTCATTAGCCTGCACCCATTTTATTAATGGTTTTGTAGGTAGCGAAGTTTTTATAAAATGGCCCAACGATATTTACTGGCGTGACAGAAAGGCAGGGGGTATTTTAATTGAAAACGTAATGCAGGGGGGAACCTGGAAATATGCTGTTGTAGGAATAGGGATAAATGTAAATCAAACGTCGTTTTCCGGAGGTTTGAAAAACCCGGTTTCTTTAAAAGAGATCACGGGTAAAAGTTTTGATATTGAAGCGCTGGCAAAAGGACTTCATAAAGCAGTTTTGCTTGCTGTAGAAGAAATGGGCTCAAAACCATTTTCTACTTTTTTAGCCGAGTACAATCATTATTTATACAAATTAAATTCCACGGTAAAACTTAAAGCCGAAAATAAGGTTTTTGAATGTATTATTAATGGTGTTAATGAGCGGGGGAAATTGCTCACCTCTGGTGCTTCAAATAAAGAATTTGAATTTGGACAGGTTGAATGGATTATTTAAAATATTTGTAATCCTACAAAATGAAATTTATTCTCCTTCAGCTTCCCTGGCCTCAATTTCGTATTTGTTATTATAGTACCCGTTTTTTACACTTTCAAAAAGATATTTTATTACAAACATTAAAAAGCCATGTCGGCGAAATTGTTCTACATGGCAAAGTTCATGCTTAAGCCAGGATGTATTTTGTAAAAAATCAGGAGCTGAACTATTGTGCAGGTGAATGGTTTTACCAAGGACCATGGCGACTTTATCAGTCCTAAGTTTACGGGCTGCAATAGCCGCCAGCCAGGAATTCTCTCTTATTTTATAATTTAACTTGGGCAATGGTTATTTATTATGTAGGGCATCCCAGGCTGCAATTATTTCTTCTGCATGTTGTTTGCTTTTTGGCTTTAAAAATATATTTTTAATAATGCCTTTTTCATCAATTACAAAAGTCGTGCGGTGCAGGCCCATGTATCTGCGACCGTACAATTGCTTCTCTCCCCACACGCCGTAATTATTAATGATGGTATGATCAGAGTCGGCTATTAAGGTAAAAGGCAGCCCAAATTTTTCTTCAAACTTTTTATGTTTTTTTATTTCATCGGGGCTAACGCCAATTATTTCAAAACCATTTTTTTTGAGGAGCTCAAAATTATCTCTAAGGTTACATGCCTGCACGGTACAGGTTGGCGTCATATCTTCCGGATAAAAATAAAGAATTAGCTTTTTGCCTCTGAAACCTGCAAGAGAAATTATTTTCCCATTTTGATCCTTGCCTTTAAATGCCGGTGCGCAGCTGCCTTCTATTAATTTGCTCATTGCTCTATAATTTCTATCGTGTAAAATGATAATTTTTTTGAGTGATGTTCCCTGCCTGGTCCTCTACGGTAACCCTTAATTCATGTATACCCGGCGGGCAATGCTCATCAAAATTATAGGCAAAAATCCTGCCTTTATCATTACTGAAACGCAGCCAGTTTCCATCCAGTAAAGCCGTAAAACTTTTTATTTCTTCTGTATTATCTTTTACCGAAAATAAAATTCTTTTTAGCCCGGCAGCATTTATGCCCTCCCTGAAACCAATAGGTATAACTGTTGGGGGAACATCATCTACCATCAATTGAAAGTTTCCAAATTCCCTGAAACTTGCTTTGTACCAGCCATTTTCATAACTGGCTTTTACATAATCTTCTTTGCCGCCGTAAAAGCGTTTCATTACTATCTTTCCGGTATCTGTTACCGGGAAATTATCTTTAATTTTTACTTGAAAATAAGTGTGTAACGGTACTGAAGTATTGTGTAATTGGTAAATTGTTTTGCCTGTCGCAGAAGGCATTTCATGATATATAAAACTGAATGAATCGTATAAACTGTTTTCTGGCAAATAAAAACTGACAGCAGCGTTTTCAAATACATTTATATAACCAGGGTAAAATTTCTGAACATTATTCACAGCCCCATTATCATTTGCCGGTGAACCCTGCGAAGTGATTGTAAAATTTAAGTCAGTGGAATTATTATTTGCATCAGATACCCGGATTTTTATGGAGTGGGCGGTTTCATTTTCTAAACTTATTATCCCATCATTTTCACCTCCCTTGTAAATGCCATTATTATAACCCGGCAATCTTGATAAATGCTGCAGGAAAGGGCCGCCACCGCTTCTTAATTTATAATCAATATGGGCATTCAGGTAACGGGTTTCCGTGTAGCTGATGCTGTCCATCTGAAAACCACAAATGGGTGTTTCATTATCAAAAAGGGTGGCTTCATAAATCCCATTTTGATTGGTAGAACCGGTGTACCGGTCAAAAGCTGTAATGGCAAAACTAACCTTACCGGCGGTGGTTATAATTTTTCCGCCGGCTGTCGTGTAGGCGCCGTTTACTTTTTTAAGCGGGTACATTTTAGGAGTTTGTTCATAGGTGCTTTTGGTTCTATCGTACACGGCTAATCGCATTACATAGGGTGCAATATTATCTGCAATGGGCATACTGAACAATAAAGGGTTTAATACTTTGTCCGTTTTAGTATCCCTTATTTCAAAATGGGTGTGTGGGCCCTGGGAACCACCGGTACTGCCGCTGTAGGCAATAAACTGCCCCTTCTCTACTTTAAATAAGCCAACAGGTAAATCAATAAAAATATTCCATTGCTGCAGGTTGTATTGTTGTTGCGTAATATATTTTTCCAGGACCGGGGCAAAATTATTTAAGTGGGCGTATAATGTTGTAAGTCCGTTTGGGTGATCAATGTAAATGCACCGTCCAAAGCCAAAGGGTTCAATTTTTACTTTAGCAATATAACCACTTGCGGCTGCCAGCACGGGCATATTTTCTTTTTGATTAGTCCGGCAATCGAGGCCCATGTGGTAGTGATTTGGGCGCAGTTCGCCAAAATTTGCAACGATACCGATAGTTGCATCCACCGGCCATTGAAAATAATGTTGCGGATAATTTTTTGCTGGAAAAAACTGGGCCAATGCCACATTGTTGAATGAGAATAATGTGGCAACAGCAATAATGATTATCCTTTTAGTGAACATGTAAGAACCTTATTGTATGGGCTGCAAAGCTAACCGGGCGAGGGCAAAGGAAAAAATTGGTGATAAAGTTTTCCCCTGGCGTAGCGTCTCTGCTTCTGTTCCACAGAGAGCGGATGATGAAGGGCTGCAGGATGGCAGTGGAAACCGAAGTACAACGAAGGTTGTAGCGCACAGCCGGAAAAAGGGTAACATTATTATGTGCTGCTTACAGCCCCCGATTGGGTTTATTTATTTCCTGTTTTTTAATTATCTTTTTTACAAGTAGTTTTGCTCGCCGTAAAAGGCCTGTTAAATATGCCTAAAGACAATACCATACAGTCTGTTTTAATTATAGGAAGCGGCCCAATCATTATAGGCCAGGCCTGCGAATTTGATTATAGCGGTACCCAGGCTGCCCGCAGCCTGAGGGAAGAAGGTGTAAAAGTTATCCTCATAAACAGCAACCCGGCCACAATTATGACGGACCCCATGATGGCAGACAGGGTTTACTTATTGCCACTTACCGTAGAAAGTATTGAACAGATATTGGAGGAAAATAGTATAGATGCTGTTCTACCAACTATGGGCGGACAAACTGCCTTAAACTTATGCAAAGAAGCTGATGAACTGGGGGTTTGGGACAAATACAATGTAAAATTAATTGGGGTTGATATTAAAGCCATTGACAAGGCTGAGGACAGGGAAAAATTCCGTAACTGGATGATAGAAATGGGCATTGCAGTTTGCACGGCAAAAACAGCTAACTCTTTTTTAGAGGGGAAAGAATTTGCCCAGGAAATTGGTTTTCCGTTGGTGATACGGCCATCGTTTACATTGGGTGGTACGGGTGGGGGGATTGTGTTTAAAAAAGAAGGGCTGGATGAAGCTCTGAACAATGGTTTAACTGCTTCGCCCATACATGAAGTATTGGTAGAAAAAGCTGTGCTGGGCTGGAAAGAATTTGAATTGGAATTATTGAGGGACAGCGCTGACAATGTGGTGATCATTTGTGCCGTGGAAAATTTTGACCCCATGGGCATACACACGGGCGATAGCATCACTGTAGCGCCTGCCATGACCCTGAGCGATACCGCTTACCAGGATATGCGAAACACCGCTATACGTATGATGCGGGATTTGGGCAATTTTGCGGGCGGCTGTAATGTGCAGTTTGCCTTAAACCCCCAGACAGAGGAATTGATTGTTGTGGAAATAAACCCGAGGGTAAGCCGCTCCTCTGCATTAGCGAGTAAGGCTACGGGTTACCCTATTGCAAAAGTGGCGGCAAAGCTGGCCATAGGGTATAATTTGGACGAATTAAAAAACCAGATCACCCAATCTACGTCAGCCTATTTTGAGCCTGCATTGGATTATGTAATTGTAAAAATTCCCCGCTGGAATTTTGATAAGTTTAAAGGCGCAAACGATACCCTGGGTTTTCAAATGAAAAGTGTTGGCGAAGTAATGGCCATAGGCCGAAGCTTTGCCGAAGCCTTGCAGAAAGCCTGCCAGAGCCTGGAGAATGAGGCGGTAGGGTTGGGGTATTATGGTAAAAGTTTGATGCATGCCGATGAGTTGATTGAGTATATCAAAACTCCGAAGTGGGACAGGGTTTTCAGGATAAAAGATGCGTTGATGGCTGGCGCAAGTGTAAAACGCATTTGCGAAAGTACAGGCATAGACAGGTGGTTTATTTACCAGATACAAAAAATTTGCGATTGCGAAAAACTGGTAGCAAAATATGATTTAAAAACTTTGCCTGGTGATTTGCTGAAAGAAGCCAAGCGGTTAGGCTTTAGCGATATACAAATTTGCCGTATAATGAATGATGGAACAGAAGATGAATTATATGAGAAAAGAAAAGCAATTGGTTTAATGAGGGTATTTAAAATGGTAGATACCTGCAGTGCTGAGTTTGAAGCAAAGACACCTTATTTTTATTCTACTTTTGAAAGCTGATGCCAGGAGACATTAGTAAAAATTTGCCCTTTAAAAATTCCCGTCCATTATTATTTCTTTGAAAAAGTAACCAATGTATATACTGGGCATATCTGCGTATTATCATGATTCGGCGGCTGCAATTATTTATAATGGAGAAATTATTGCAGCCGCACAGGAAGAAAGATTTACAAGGATAAAGCATGATGACGCCTTCCCCAGCAAGGCAATTACTTTTTGTTTAGAATTTGCAGGGATTAATTTAAATGAAGTAGATACAATTACCTTTTACGATAAGCCGTTTTTAAAATTTGAAAGATTAATAGAGACCTATGTTGGCAATGCTCCCAGGGGGTTTATTTCTTTTTTAAAAGCAATTCCGGTTTGGACAAAACAAAAACTTTTTTTAAAAAAGATAATAAAGGAGGAATTAAAAAAAATTGCCGGATGTGATTTAAAAAACATAAAAATAGTATTTACAGAACATCACTTATCCCATGCTGCGGGGGCTTATTTCACTTCACCTTTTCGGGAGGCGGCTATCTTGATTGTTGATGGGGTGGGCGAATGGGTAACCACCACCCTGGCAATAGGTAAAGAAAATTCCATCGAGATTTTAAAGGAAATTCATTACCCACATTCTGTTGGATTACTTTATTCTGCAGTTACTTATTACTGTGGGTTCAAAGTAAACAGCGGCGAATATAAACTCATGGGCTTATCCCCCTATGGCACAGATATAAATGAGGTAAACAGACTAGAGCAAATTATTTTAAATAATTTTTGTACCGTTCATGCGGACGGCTCCATTGAGCTCAATCAGCATTATTTTACATTCTCTACTGGCCTGAAGATGATTGATAAAAAAAAATGGAGCGATCTTCTGGGCTTTGCTCCACGTGTTCCTGAAACTGAAATTTCTATGCAGTATTGTAATCTTGCCATGGCCATACAACGTATTATAAATGACATATTATGTAAGCTTGCTGCGCATCTTCAAGAGATAACCCATTCCAAAAATTTATGTATATCAGGTGGGGTGGCGCTCAACTGTGTAGCTAATAAGGCCATAGCAGATCTTAATATTTATTCTGAAATTTATGTGCAGCCTGCTGCGGGAGATGCAGGTGGTGCTTTAGGATGCGCACTCGCAACCTACCATATTTATTTTGAAAAGAGCAGGTTGGAGCCAAATCCCGAAATAGCGAACAATTGTTTTCTGGGTCCTTCATTTACTAATGAGGAAGTGATAAAATTTGCAAATCAAAGAAATGTGCCTTTCAGATTTATTGAAAATGATGATGAGCTGGCAAATAAAGTTGCGGGCCTGTTGGCCCACGGAAATATTGCAGGTTGGTTCAAGGGCAGGATGGAGTACGGGCCGAGGGCTTTAGGCGCAAGGAGTATTTTAGCTGATCCCAGGATAGCTGACATGCAGAAAAAACTGAATTTAAAAATAAAATTCCGGGAAAGTTTCAGGCCATTTGCCCCCGCTGTGATGGAAGAAAGAGCCGGAGAATATTTTGAAATAAAAATGCCGTCTCCTTTTATGTTGTTTACTTTTCCGGTAAAGCAAGCTTACGATGTTGTCGACGATAATACAGCCTCTATACAGCAAAAGATTAATGGACTCAGAAGCCCGCTTCCCTCTATAACCCATGTAGACAATTCCGCCAGGGTACAGACAGTAAATAAAAAAGACAATTTTGCTTTTTATAAGTTATTGCAGGCTTTTTACAATGCCACAGGCTGTGCTGTTTTAATTAATACTTCTTTTAACCGGCGTGGAGAGCCCATCGTGTGCACGCTTAAAGATGCGTATGAATGTTTTATGGAAACGGAGATGGATTACCTGGTCATAGAAAATTGCCTTTTTGAAAAGAAGTCCCAACCTTTATTAACTGACAAACTTGAAAATAAACATAATTTTGTTTTAGACTAAATACAAACTTGATGTTGGAATTTTTTAAAGATTTTATTTTATTTTTAAAAGAGCGAAAAAAATGGTGGCTTACACCAGTTTTATTAATTATAGTTATTATAGGTTTAATACTGGTTTTTGCGGGCGGCTCAGCTTTGGCACCATTTATTTATAGCTTATTCTAACTATGCAGCACATTAAAAAGCAATTGTCTTTTAAGAGGAAACTACTTTTTACCATTATTGCCTGCTTTGGATTTTTTATAATTACCGAATTGCTGTTCCGGGTTTATTTTCTTATTAAATATCACCGCTTTCATACTTCTGTATACATCCAGGGAGGTCCTTTGCAAACCTGGGATAAGGATTTGGTCTTTATAAATACACCCTTCTACCTGGATTATAAGAACAGGTATCAAAATAATGAATCAGGATTTAAATCAAAACCGGGCGATTGGAATATAGCTCCAAAAAATAACCAGGATTTTTGGGTATTACTTACCGGTGCATCTGCTATGGAAGGAATGGGCAGTAATAAAGATGGCGATTGGTTAGATATTACCGGGGTAGAGGATTATCCTTATAATAAAACCATTGCATTTAAATTACAAGGTTTGTTACAGG
>JBDSDN010000202.1:0-6158 GCA_039920545.1 Ferruginibacter sp.
TGGCGCTTGGCATAATGCCTGGTATTTTGCTTTATTAATTGAGTTGTCTTTTCCAAAGAAACGGATGGCGACCCGTTAGAAAAATACTCAAAAAGCTCCCGGTAGCCCACTGTTTGCAGCGCATTCAGGTGCTGATATGGAATTAAATTTTTTACTTCTTCTACCAAACCAATAGCCATCATATGCTCAACCCGGGTATTGATTCTTTCGTATAATAAGGCTCTCGGCATTTCCAGGCAAATTTTAATAATATTGAAATCTCTCGTTTTTTTTTGTTTGCGTTGAAAGGATAGAATTGATTTTCCAGTTGATAATTTTACTTCCAATGCTCTTACCAGGCGATGCGGATTTTGTATTTCACCAGCGCTATAAAATTCAGGATCGGTTGCTTTTATTTTTTCCTGTAACCATAAAAAACCCTTTTGCTCAAATTCATGTATAATTTCTTTCCTGAGGTTTTCATCAATTGCAGGAATTTTATCCAGGCCTTCACAAAATGCTTTTATATACAATCCTGTACCTCCAACAACTACGGCAGTATTATTTTTTAAAAAAATTTCCCTGATTGCTTCGTGGGCATAAATTTCATAATCTGCAGCGGAAAAATTATCCAGAATAGAGTGAGAATTAATAAAATAATGATGAATTTCTGCAAGTTCTGCAGTTGAGGGTTTTGCCACGCCAATATTTAATTCTTTATAACACTGGCGACTATCTGCAGATATAATTTCGCTAGAAAAATTTTTTGCAACTTCAATGGCTATGGCGGTTTTACCGATGGCAGTGGGTCCCGCAATTATAATACATGTTTTGTTATTCATTATTGTAAGGCTTGTACAGAACCTTCAATGAAATGATTCTTTATTTAATCAAGAATTGAAAATAAGAATATCACGTTTTCAGAAATGCAACTTCTGATAATACATTATTATTTAAAACCCATCATTTCCGTCGCTGACGTCTTCTGTTCCTTCTTCTGTGTCCGCAACGTCTGTATCTGCCGACTCGCCTTCGCCTTCATGACCATATCCTTCTTTCAGGGCATCTGGTTGTAAGTCATATTTTTCCTCCATTTCTGCCAGGCGTTTGTCTACCAAACCCTTAGTGCCATATTGAGAAGGAGAAATCCCTTCTGTTCTGATACAACAGGGATAAGATAATTTTTTATTTTCTTCTTTATCTACATTAATAAGCTCTACCATAAAATGCCAGTTCTTATTAAAATCATATTCAAAAACAAATTTCTGGTTAGGGTCTTTTATTTCGCTGCCAATCGTTACTTCACTCATAATTAGCGGGTCAACTTTATAATCCTTATCATACTTTTCCAGGCTTATTTCCCTGCCACGTTTCCAGGCATCGTTACTGCGGTAAAAAGTAGCCTTGTGCTTATTATCAAATTCGTAACTTTTTAATATTGCATTGTATAAGTCCAAAAAGGATTGTGTGTGCCGGATAGCTACGTCCCGGTAAATACTTTCATCATCTTCCCAATAAGTTCTGAATCGTAAAATTGCCATGCTGTAAAATTAAGAATTTTTTATTTCCTTTAAGTCAATCATCACTTGTCATTTTTCATTCCAAGTACTCAGCTATTTTATCTTGAAATGATTTATTTACCATTGACCCATTAACTGCTGACTATTTAATTATTATTCCAATTTCTTCTGCTTTTTTCAGCATATAGGCATGGGCTGCAGCATAGTTATTTTGTATATCTCCATCGAGAATGGCATTTCGTATAGCATCCTTAATTATGCCAACCGGCCTGGAGGGCGCTAAGTTAAATGCTGCCATAATTATTTCCCCTGTTATGGGTGGTTGCCAATTACGAATATGGTCACTTTCTTCTACTTCTGCACATCGCTGGCGTACCAATTCAAAATTTTCTACAAACTGCTTTACTTTTTGTTTGTTTTTGGAGGTAATATCCGCCTTACACAAAATCATCAATGCCTCAATATCCTCACCTGCATCAAATAGAAGTCTGCGTATAGCCGCATCAGTTATAGTATCCTTACTTAGGCCTATAGGCCGTAAATGCAACTCTACCAGTTTACGAACAAACCGCATTTTTTCATTCTGTGGAAGTTTAAGCTGCATGAATATTTTGGGGACCATCCGCCCTCCTACTACTTCATGTCCATGAAAAGTCCACCCATGCCCCTCTTCAAACTTTTTAGTAACCGGCTTCGCAATATCATGCAGTACCGCTGCCCACCGCAACCATAAATCGTCAGTATTTTCTGCTATGTTATCTATTACCTGTAAAGTGTGGTAAAAATTATCTTTATGACCCATACCATCAATATATTCTGCCCCTGCCAGTGCGGTCATCTGTGGGAAAATAATTTGCAATAGCCCGGTCTTATATAATAAATCGAAACCAATTGAGGGCTTTTTACAGAGGAGAATTTTATTAATTTCATCTATTACCCGCTCACCACTTACAATTTTTATCCGCACAGCATTTTCTGTAATGCCCTGGAGCGTTTTCTCTTCAATTGTGAATAACAATTGCGAAGCAAATCTTATGGCACGCATCATACGCAAAGGATCGTCACTAAAAGTTTCTGCCGGTGGCAAGGGGGTTTTAATAATCTTATTCTTAAGATCTGCAATGCCATTGAAGGGATCAATCAATTTACCATAATCTCTTTTATTAAGGCTTATGGCCATAGCATTTATAGTGAAATCCCGCCGGTGTTGATCATCTTCTAAACTACCGGGAGCTACCACGGGCTTTCGACTGTTATATTGGTAACTTTCTTTGCGGGCACCTACGAATTCTATTGATTCTATTTCCTGGTTTTCTGAAGTAGCAGCTTTTGAATTTTTATCATTATTAGTAAGAATTTTAATTTGTGCAGTTCCAAAGTTTTTAAACACACTTACTTCCGGTTTTGGCGTAAAATAAGTTGCAGTTCTTACTGCGAGTTCAATGCCATCGCCGGTGCAAACAATATCAATATCCTTAGTTTCCCTGGCTAAAATTTTATCACGCACAAATCCTCCGATTACATAACAATCTGTACCAATGCTTTCTGCTGCAGTTGCGATGTTTTTTAAAATAACCTCCTCCCTTCCTGTACAATTAATATCCATATAGGCAAAGATAACGCCTGGCCAAGATGTAATTATCTTGCAGTGACATGAAACAAGGATATTTAGAGGTTATCAAGATGCAATAATATTGGGCAAACTCCACAATGTAAAATTTCTCAACTTTACGTTGGCACTATCCTTGTCCATAGTAGCTTCCACAAAAAATTACCCGTTTAAGCCACTACATTTGCCATATTGGCGAACCAACAAAAGATCATGAACAAAAATTTTTATATGCAGGGAAATGAGGAAGAAATGGAATTTATGCCAATGATCCCTTTAAACGAAGATGATGATGCAAATGGGGAGGAGCAAACGTTCCCTGCAGAATTGCCCCTACTTCCATTAAGAAATACTGTACTATTTCCGGGGGTCGTAATTCCTATAACTGTTGGGCGGGATAAGAGTATTAAAGCGGTAACTGACGCATATAAGGCTGACAAATTGATCGGCGTTGTTGCACAAAAAGACAGTAATGTTGAAGAGCCCACCGTAAGCGATTTAGAAAATGTTGGAACAATTGCTAAATTAGTTAAGCTGATAAAAATGCCGGATGGAGGTACTACGATCATTATCCAGGGGCGCAAAAGATTCAAGATAGAAGAAATAACTTCTGATGATCCTTATTTTAAAGCCAAAATAAAAATACTGGAAGAAGATAAAATTAATAGTGACCCGGATTTTGATGCACTCGTAGGTAGCATTAAAGATTTAGCCGGACAAATAATAACCCTTTCCCCAAACTTGCCCAGCGAAGCCGGAATTATCCTAAAAAATATTGAAAACCCATCTTTTCTTATCCATTTTGTAAGCAGTAACCTGAACAGTGATGTTAAGCAAAAACAACAACTGCTGGAGATAAGTAATATTAAAGCCCGTGCAGAATTATTAATGAACCTGATGCACACAGAGCTTCAATACGCAGAATTAAAAAATAAGGTTACTAATAAAACCAGGGCCGAACTGGATAAACAACAGCGGGATTATTTTTTGCAACAACAAATGAAAGCCATCAAAGATGAACTCGGTGGAGATAATGTGGCAGAGGTTAAGGAAATGCAGAAAAAGGCTGAGCTAAAAAAATGGGGCACGCCGGCAAAAGACATGTTTACCAAAGGGGTTGAAAGACTGGAACGCATGCACCCCTCTACCCCTGACTACTCTGTTGTTTATAACCACCTGGATCTTATGCTGGACCTTCCATGGGAAGAATATACTTTAGACCAATATGATTTAAAAAAAGCAAAAAAAGTATTGGATCATGACCACTACGGTATGAATAAAATAAAAGAACGGATTTTAGAATACCTGGCTGTGCTTAAGTTAAAGGGTGATATGAAGAGCCCGATTCTATGTTTTATTGGCCCACCAGGCATTGGTAAAACCAGCCTGGGTAAAAGTATTGCTGCAGCTATTAGCCGCAAGTATGTGAGGGTAAGTCTCGGGGGCCTGCATGATGAAAGTGAAATTAGGGGTCATCGAAAAACGTATATTGGCGCTATGCCCGGCAGGATCATACAATCTATCCGGAAGGTAAAAAGCAGTAACCCGGTAATGATATTAGATGAGATAGACAAAGTGGGTGGCGATAACCGTGGAGACCCCTCCAGCGCTTTACTGGAAGTTTTAGATCCCGAACAAAATAATAGCTTTTACGATAATTACCTGGAACTTGAATATGACCTGAGCAAGGTTTTATTTATAGCCACAGCCAATAACCTGAGCAACATTCAGCCGGCATTAAGGGATAGGTTAGAAGTGATTGATTTAAGCGGTTATGCAGTAGAAGAAAAGATAGAAATAGCCAGGCGGCATTTATTGCCTAAACAAAAAGAGATGCATGGTTTAAAACCTACAAGTTTTAAAATGAGCGATAATGTTCTGGAAAAAATTATAGCAGACTATACAAGAGAAAGTGGGGTTAGAGAATTAGATCGCCAACTGGCAAGTATAATGCGATACCAGGCAAAAGAAATGGTGATGAAAGGGAAATTAAAAGCCACTATTACCAATAATGATGTAGAAAAGATTTTGGGCCGCCCAAGATACAGTAACGAATTATATAAAATGGCAAATATGCCGGGAGTTGCCGTAGGCCTGGCCTGGACCTATGTGGGCGGTGATATTTTATTTATAGAAACGCAATTAAGTGAGGGCAAAGGTGAGCTTAAACTCACGGGTAACCTGGGTAATGTGATGAAAGAAAGTGCCAGCACTGCATTTACCTGGTTAGAAGCAAATGGTAAAAAAATTGGCATTACCCCGGATTTGTTTAATAAAAAAGATGCCCATATTCATATACCCGAAGGTGCCACGCCAAAGGATGGCCCCAGTGCCGGCATTACAATGATGACCGCCCTGGCAAGTGCTTTTACCAACAGGAAAATAAAGCCTTACCTGGCTATGACAGGAGAGATAACACTCCGGGGACAGGTATTACCAGTTGGCGGCATTAAAGAAAAAGTGCTTGCCGCAAAAAGATCGGGGATCAGGGAAATAATAATGTGTTTTCAAAATGAAAAAGATGTTAGCGAAATTAACCCCCAGTTTATTAAAGGAATAAAATTTCATTACGTAAAAACAATGCAGCAGGTACTGGACCTGGCATTAACATAATTTTTAGAAACCCTAACAACCAAAGTTGCAATACTACCGTATATCATTATACTATCTCAACTGATTTCATGTTGGTTGTTTTAAGGGTTAAAAGAAAATCCCCTCCTGTTCTCGGGAGGGAATTTTATTTTAAAGCAGTTTTTAGTTAGTGAGATTGAGCCTTTCGAAGGCGAAAGGAGAATCTTTAAAAAAAATCAGTGTAAATCCGCCCTATCCGATTCATCCGTGTTTTCATCGTTCCCATCCTTTTCCCTGCTCCTTTCCATCCAGTCTTTTTCTTTCGGTGTCGAAAAAGCCTGCATTACTCCAACTAGGAAAAGTACCGCTACATTTGCAGCCAGGAAAATATAATTGTAGCTGTGATATTTTTCAATATCCCGGTAAGCATATTTAAAAAAAATAATTAAATCCCACACAAAAAATATTCCCCACGCAAT
>JBDSDN010000203.1:0-3479 GCA_039920545.1 Ferruginibacter sp.
TGAAAACGGCGTTCCAACGCTTTATCTTTTTCAAAGAATTTTTGGTATTCTGATAAAGTTGTGGCACCAATCGCTCTTAGTTCTCCCCTTGCCAATGCCGGCTTCAGAATATTTGCTGCATCCATTGCCCCATCGCCACCACCAGCGCCAACGAGGGTATGAATTTCATCAATAAATAATACAATTTCTCCATCGGCAGATGTTACTTCTTTAACCACCGCTTTTAACCGCTCTTCAAACTCCCCCTTATATTTTGCACCTGCTATAAGCTGGCCCATATCAAGGGCATAAATAATTTTTGATTTTAGATTTTCAGGCACATCGCCATTTACTATACGGATAGCCAAACCCTCTGCGATGGCAGTTTTGCCAACGCCGGGCTCCCCAACTAAAATAGGGTTATTTTTAGTACGCCTGCTGAGAATATGCAATGTTCTCCTTATCTCTTCATCACGCCCTATAACCGGATCTAACTTGCCGGAACGTGCCATTTCATTCAGATTTTTTGCATATTTATTAAGTGCGTTATATTGTGTTTCCTGGGTTTGAGAAGAGACTGTCTCTCCTTTTCTTAAATCTTTGATAGCGGTGATAAGGCCTTTTTCGGTGAGGCCTGCATCTTTTAATAATTTTGCAGAAGCATCATTGCCCTTCACAATTGCAAGCAATAAATTTTCGGGAGTAACAAACTCATCACCAAAAGATTTTAAATCTGAGCCGGCACGAAGTATAACATTATTAGCATCCCTTCCTAAATTTTGTGCAGCTTCTGCTGTAGAAATCGGTAATTTTTTTATTAGTTCATCAAGTTTGCTTTCCACAAGATTTACAGTAACATTATTTTTCTTTAAAAGATGATCAATAGGAGAATCATCAATATCCAGCAATGCTTTTAATATATGCTCAGTTTCTATATTCGGATTTTTATTATTAAAGGCAACCTGCTGTGCTCTTTGCATAGTTTCAGCAGCTTTTATTGTAAAATTATTTAAGTTCATTTTGTGTAATTAGTTATAATTATTTAAAGGCTGGGTGCAAATATTTATCCAAAGAAATAATTAAGAAATTATGACATACGTTGCTGAAATTAACTGCCTCTATTGCTTTATTGCAAAAGGTTTCGTGCTATTATATCAGGTGGCAGCAGATGAAGAAGTGATCGTTAATTCATAAGCAAACAATTAAACCAGCAAATGCCTTTGAAGAAGTAGCTTTGTGGCTTAACCGATCTTAGAATTTTTTATGAATAAAATATTCTTAATTTTTGTTTTAACTGCCTGTAACATTTTATCATTTTCGCAAAAAAAAGATAAATTATTTACGGGCATGTATGTGCAATGGGGTTACAATACCGAATGGTACACCAGGAGTAATATTCATTTTAAAATGGCAAATGGGAATGACTTTGTTTTGCAGCACGCTAAAGCACATGATAAGCCTGATTTGGATGCTATAATAAAAATACCCGAACAGATATCTATTCCGCAATATAATTACAGGCTGGGATTTTATTTAAACCCTAAGCATACAAAAGCAATTGAATTGAATTTTGATCACATTAAATACGTAGTTAGTGATGGTCAGCGTGTACACGTAACCGGTAAAATAGATGGGGTAAATGTTGATGGCGACAGTATGTTAAACAAAGAAACTTTTTTACACCTGGAGCATACGGATGGAGGTAATTTGTTGCATATAAATTATGTTGAGCAAAAAACACTGTTTTATACTTTTAAAAAAAACAGGCCTTTGTTGAATATTATCTGGAAACTGGGCGCCGGGATAAACATCCCCCGAACTGATTTCACCTGGCGTGGAGACAGGCTTAATAACAAATTTCATATTGCAGGTTATAATCTTTCTACAGAAGCCGGCACCAGGATTTATGCCTTTAAAAAATTATTTTTTGAAATAACAGGCAAAACAGGTTACGTGAGATACATAAATGCTTTAGCCAATACAACCCAATTAAAAGAAAACCGTGTAAAACATGGCTTCGGTTATTTCGAATTAATTGGAACAATAGGTTACGATATAAATTTTTAGTGGCACGGCTAAAATTAATAAAGCTTATCGTATAAATGCTGACATGAAAATATGCAGTTGAATTTTTAGCCCCGATGGGAGCGGCACGCCTAACGCAGTGAGGCGTACAGTGGACAGCGGGACCGAAGACAATAACAAAACATAGGCAGGGCTACTAATCATTTTACATTTTCGGCTTTTGCATTTGCAAAAAATAATTAATGAATTCTGCTTCGCAACATACCTTTTTAATAAAACAAACAGCGGCAAACTTAGGTTTTGAATTTTGCGGAATTGCCAAAGCCACTTTTTTAAACGAAGATGCAAAACGGCTGGAAAACTGGCTGAATAAGGGTATGCATGGCAATATGCAATACATGAAGAATTATTTTGACCTGCGAACGGACCCAACCAAACTGGTGCCGGGTGCAAAATCTGTGATAACATTACTATTAAATTATTTTCCTGAAAAATTACAGGATAGTAATGTTCCTAAAGTTGCAAAATATGCCTACGGAGAAGATTATCATGAAGTGATAAGAGAAAAATTAAATGTTTTTATTAAATTATTAAAGTCTGGTATTGGCGATTTTAATGGTCGTGGATTCGTAGATAGTGCGCCGGTACTCGAAAGAACCTGGGCTCAAAAATCCGGCCTGGGCTGGATAGGGAAAAATGGAAATCTCATCAATAAAAAACAGGGTTCTTATTTTTTTATTGCTTCGCTTATTGTAGATGTAGCCCTGGATTACGACGATGAATATGCAAAAGATTATTGCGGCAACTGCACTAGATGTATTGACCATTGCCCTACGGAGGCAATACTGCCCGAGAAAGTAGTTGATGGCAGCAAATGCATTTCTTATTTTACAATAGAGCTAAAGGATGCATTGATACCGGGCAATATGAAAGGGAAATTTGATAACTGGCTTTTTGGATGTGATGTATGCCAGGATGTATGCCCGTGGAACCGTTTTTCAAAACCAACGAACGAAAAAAAATTTAATCCCCTGCCCCAATTATTAAATTTTACAGATGATGACTGGGAAGAATTAACTGAAGAAAACTTTAAACTAATTTTTAAATACTCCGCAATTAAAAGGACGAACTATAAAGGGATAAAAAGAAACTTGAACTTTATTGGAGCCCGGGAAACACTATAACTTAAATGGATTCTCAATAATATTCTTTGCTGTGTAAATTCTATTCTTTAAAAGAAATAAAAATGCCGCAGTATTGCGGCATCTTTATTTTATAAAATATTAAAACGGTGGATCAGGGGGAGTGTTTGTGTTGTTGTCCCTCTCCCGTAAAGGATAAGGCAAAAAATTTCTTTTTCTTTCAGTGAGTGGCCTCATAAACCTTCTCATGTCTTCTAATTTCTGTCCGCTCATAAACATTTCTATACAACGCTGCCGGTATATTTCATCAAGTAATGCAGCATAAGAACCGAA
>JBDSDN010000204.1:0-10072 GCA_039920545.1 Ferruginibacter sp.
TTTCCGAAGAAAAAATAAATATAAAGTCTGCTAAGCTGGAAAAGGAAACAATATAAAATGCACTTATTTTATCCTTTTAAAAATGCCACATGCAGAAGCTAAGCATGGAAGACCTTAACCGTAAAACGGTTGACGAATTTAAGCAATCAGAAAAAACTCCCCTGATTGCGGTGCTTGAAAATATCCGTAGTGCTTATAATGTTGGGAGTGTTTTCCGTACAGCAGATGCCTTTTTGCTGGAAGCCATTTACATCACCGGGTATACTGCCCGGCCCCCGCATAAAGAAATAAAAAAAACTGCCCTTGGTGCAGAGGATTCCGTAACATGGCAGCATTTTATTTCTACCCCCGAAGCTATTGCTGTTTTAAAAAATAAAGGATACAAGGTGTTTGCGGTAGAACAGGTATTGAATAGCCAGGCATTGCAGCAGGTAGATTTTAATAAGATAGAAAAAATAGCAGTGATCTTTGGAAATGAAGTGAATGGCGTAGAACAGGAAACCATTTTGCAGTGCGATGGCTGCATAGAAATCCCTCAACTGGGTATGAAACATTCGCTGAACATTGCAACTGCGGCAGGGGTGGTTTTGTGGGAGATAGTAAGAGGGAGAATGAATGAATCAAAAGGTCAATAGGCGAAAGGTTAATAAAATAGGCTGGTTAAAATAAGATGTTTGTTGATAAATAATGAAATAGAAAATAAACTACAATGCCTTCTTCCGTAAAAAATTACCTCTCCCTTATAAAATTTTCCCATACCATTTTTGCCATGCCCTTTGCATTGATCGGTTTTTTTTTAGGAGTTAAAGCCCTAAGTGTTCCTGTTTCTGTAATACCTAATTTGCATAGTCCATTAATCCCTACTCAATATCCACCTGTAGATTTTTCTTTACCAACTTCAGCTTATATCGTAAGATTTATTTTTGTTCTTCTATGCATGATATTCGCCCGCTCAGCAGCTATGGCTTTTAACCGTTATCTTGACAGAACCTTTGATGCAAAAAATCCACGCACCGCAGTTAGGGAAATCCCTGCCGGAATTATCTCTGCAAAAAATGCACTGACATTTACCTTTATCAGTTGTATTTTATTTATTGCCTGCACTTATTTTATCAATCGCATTTGTTTTTACTTATCGCCGGTTGCGTTGTTTGTAATTTTATTTTACAGCTATACCAAACGCTTTACTATATTATGTCATTTGGTACTTGGCCTGGGATTAAGCCTGGCACCTATCGGGGCCTACCTGGCAGTTACCGGCGTTTTTGCGCTATTGCCTGTGTTATTTTCTCTTGCCGTACTTTTTTGGGTAAGTGGTTTTGATATTATATATGCTTTACAGGACGAGGCGTTTGATAAGGAAAATCAATTGTATTCTATTCCCTCTTTAATGGGTAAATCAAAAGCTTTGAAGATTTCTGTACTGTTACATATTTTATCAGCATCGGCTGTTATCGCTGCCGGGTTTTACGGGCATTTTGGAATTTGGTACTGGCTGGGAGTTGCAGTTTTTACCGGTATGCTTATTTACCAGCATTCTATAGTAAAACCCAATGACCTTAGTAAAGTAAATATTGCTTTTATGACTGCAAACGGAATTGCATCAGTTGCCTTCTCTGCTTTTGTATTGCTGGATGTATTTTTAAATTAAGCATTTAGAGCCTGGTAACTATTATTAAAGCAGCTCAAATAAACTTATTGAAACAGTCTCTCATCCAGAAATAACAATTGCCTTTTTAAATAACAATTGCCTTTTTAAATAACAATTGTAAGGTAAAAATATTATTGCCGTTTTATGCCACACCCCACGCTTTTACTTTCTTTTACAGTAATTTCTTTTCCTTCAACTAATTGATTTATGGCTTCTTTCAAATGCTGCCGGTGTACGGTGGCAGGGTTTGTAGGACTGTCATCAATGGCACCATGATAAACCAGTGTACCCTTTTTATCAAAAAGAAAACATTCCGGCGTTCTGTTAGCACCAAATGCGTTGGCAACTTGACTGTTTTTATCTACCACATAATTAAAATTATATTTTTGTGTTACCGCATACTTTTTCATTTCTGTATATGCCTCATCATCGCTGCGTTGTGCTTCATTGCTGTTTACAAGGATAACACCCACATTCATTTTTTGAGCATAATCGCCGATAGCTTTTGTGCGTTGCTGATTTTTTATTACATAGGGGCAGGTATTGCAGCTAAACATTACCAATACACCTTTATCTTTTATCACTTCTTTCATACTTATTTCCTTACCAGAAACACTTTTCATTTTTAAATCTGCCATTGGCATTTTACTCCCGATGGCTAAGGGAGTAATAGGGCTAAAAGCCATGCCGGCAATAATGACAAAAGATACAAGGGCATAAAATATTTTTTTCATAACTTAATTATTTAATTTGAGTTTAGATGAGGTTTTATTGTGCTTTTTTCCTCAGATTTTTTTTGAGTATTAAAATAATCAAATCATTGATCAAAACCTCAAATAAAAATACCAAATTTATTTATTGCAAAATAGTTAAAAGGGTTAAGTGGCTTTAGCCTGTTCTGATTGTTCACGGAGGCTGGCCTTCGCTTTTAAGGAGCGGATGCTCACATTTAATTCAAAGCCAATAATAAGAGATAAGGAATTAATGAAAATAAGTGCCATTAACATCATTATAGTTCCTATGGATCCATACAGGGCATTATACCTTCCAAAATTATTTACAAAAGCAGAAAATCCCAACGAGGCCAATATACTAAGTGTAGTTGCCAGGACGACTCCCGGAGAAATAAATTTCCATCTTTTTTGAACAGAAGGTACATAGCGAAAAATAAATCCGATGGCAGAAAAGATCAGTAATATAATTAACAACCAGCGGGTATAAACAATTGCCTGTCGCAAGGTAGTATCCTTTACCATCATCTTTAAAATAGCTCCCTGCGTTATTAATAAAGAAATATAAGCAAGTAAAAGGGTAAAATTTAATATCGTCAGCCTGATGGCAAGCCAGCGTTTTTCCAACCCTTTTCGTTTTTCAAAGCCGACATAGTTTCTATTGAATGATCTCATAAGGCCCATCATGGCATTCGATGCAAAAAAAAGAGACAGGAAAAGCCCAAAAGAAAGGAGGCCAATTTTATTTCCATCAATAAAAGAATCCACGAAATCAATAACACTTTTATTATACCCTCGTGCCGGAATAACATCAATTATCAAACTGTGCAATTGAAATTTTATAGCTTTCCGGGAGATAAAGGGGAGATTAGGTATGAGTGTAAATAAAAATAACAACGAGGGAGGTAAAGCCATAATAAAATTATAGGATATGGCAGCAGCTCTTTCTGTAAGGCCCTGCGCTTTTATCTGGCGGTAAAAAAATTGAATTACGTCATACAGTGGCAGGCCTTCAAACCCAGGCAGATACCAATGCTTACTCTTTTTTAAAAAAAAGCCAAGAGGAGTATTGCTGATAAATATTCTTTGTATTTTAGTCAAAGGAATTTTTAAATTATTTCATTTGTTTGCTTAATATTAAACTATCAAGGGCATGCTGATAAGCTTTTGCATAAACCAGGTGTTCAGGGTAAGTGGAGGCAAAATTTGAAAAACCTCTGAAATCCGGCTTTGCAACAAAAAATATATAACTGGTATTCGGTGCATTCAATACGGCATCAATAGTTTTTGCAGAAGCTGTACAAATTGGACCAGGTGGCAAGCCGGTATGCAAATAAGTATTGTAATCAGAGGGGTAACTAAGATGGCCACGAAGAATTCTTTTTAAACCAAAATTCCGCATCGCATATTTTACCGTTGGGTCAGCCTCCAGTTTCATTCCTTTTTGTATACGGTTTATATATACACTTGCTATTTTCCCTTTATCTTCAGCCTTATTCGTTTCTTCTTCAACTATACTTGCCATACTGTATACCTCTGCCTGGGAAAGCTGTAGTAAATTGGCCTTTTGTTTTCTATCCTTTGTCCAGAATTTTTCCTGTTCTGCTTTTAGCCGGGTAAAGAGTTTTTTAAAAGAACTGTTCCATTGCAATAAATAGGTGTTAGGAATTATGGCGGTCATCACTGTATTCGTGTCTAATCCGTATGTGGCCAGCGAATCATTGCTCGTGATAAATTTTATTATATCTGCAGAATCACTTTCAAAATTGCTGCCTATTTTTTGAGCCAGGTCTTCTTTTGTCCGTAGTTTATTTATAACCAGTCTTACTGGCGATTGCCTGCCGGATTTTAACATCCGTAATAAATTTACAATGTTACTTCCATTCTTTATTTCGTATCGTCCTGGCTTTACATTGCTGGTGTAATGTACCTGTTTGGCAATATTATCAAAAAAGAAACTGGTCGAAATTATTCTTTTCTCAAGCAAGGCTTTTTTTACATCATTATATACAGAGCCCGTTTTAATAAACAGGTATTTTTCTTCAGGGGCATTTACGGTTGGGCCAAAAATACTCCAGGCACAATAAAGCACAATTAGTAAGAGTATAATTATTATGACCAATATTTTTTTTTTCATACAGGGTTAAAGAGGCTTTACAACAAAGTAAAATAAAAAACCCCGCTCTAACGAAGCGAGGCAGCAATATTTATAAAAGAATAATATTATTTGTTGGAATCAGGCAATGTTTTAGAACCTGGCAGGGTAGTGGTATTTACCGGAACAGCCTGCTGCTGTTGGGGAACCGTTGATGTACCCTTTAATAATTCGTCATTTTTTGAGCCGCCGCTGCCATCTTTTGGTATAAATGCTGGCGACATCAGACACAGTAGGCCTAAAATGCCTGCAAAAACCCAGGTGCCTTTCTCAAGCACATCTGTAGTTTGTTTTACACCCATTAGTTGATTGCTGAAACCGCCCAAAGTTCCCGATAGACCCCCTCCTTTAGGATTTTGTATTAATACTATCAGCCCTAATATAACAGAAGCAATAATTATTAAAATTCCGAATAAAACTAACATATTATTTATTGTTTAATTGGTCTATTTTGGCTGCAAAGAAAGCACTTTTGAGAGGATTGAGCAAACTTAATTTTTGATAAATTTCAATGGCTTTTGTTGTTTTCCCCTGTTGCTCATACGCATGGGCCATAGCCTCGGTTATTATTTCATCTTCTTTATTGCTTTTCTCTGCCAAATGCTGTACTGCGGAATCTAATTGTTCATTGCCTTCGGGCAATTTGCTGTCATGAACCTTTTTCATGGTTTTTAACCATTCGGTAAAACTTTTTAATTGTTTGCCCAGCTTATCAGATGATTGTATTTCTTCGCTAAGTTTTATGCCTTGTGAAGCAAAATAATCGGTGGTATAGAGCGGCTCAAAAACTAATTCTTCGGAACTTTTATCATCAGCCTTAGTCGACGTACTTAAACTTGTGACGGTGGTTGACTCCTCCGCTTCTTCAACTTTTTCTTTGATGTCACTCTTCGAATGAACACTTCCTGCAGGAGCTTCAGTTAATTCATCTAACGTGTTTTCTTTTTTAGCAAGATGATAATTAAGTAAAAACGGGTTACCAAAATGCAATGCCGTTAAGGCGGCAGTATTATCATAGTTAACATCACTTTCACTGATTTTCTTCAATAAAAAATAATGCGCCGCTGAAAAATAGGGGAAGTCTTTTTTTACCTGCTCCAGCATTTCCTGGCTTGTAGGATCAGATATTTCCTGGTGAAATATGCTTTTAAATAAAGAATGATGCGTCATGGTAAAACTTAAAGTTTACTTATACGAAAATTTACCAGTTAGAAAATATTTTATTAAAAATTTCATCTACTAAAAGTTTTACAACTTCGGGTGTAAGCGTGGCTTCCGCTTCTGTTAGGGTTTGGGTGCCGGGATAATCCTTTGTGACTGAAATATCTGTTTCAAAATTTTTCTTATCATCAAGCGTATTTTTAAAACTGAGGTGAAACCCAACATTTAACCTGTTGCCGCTGGCATTATTACCGGTGATACTAATGGTGGTAACGTAATATTGAGAAACATAGCCGCTGATATCGTAGTGTGCATCATCATTATTGGTTTGATGCAGTCTCGTGGTGCTGATAATTTTTGATTTTAATTTTTCAGTAAGTTGCTGGCTAAGCTGGGTATTAACGTACTGGGCTTTATTTTCAAGATAATTTACCCTGAAAGTTTTTACTTCTATCGGAATGGGTGCCGTGTCCTTAAAGCCATATTTGCAGGTAGCAAAATTAAAAATACCTGCAACAGAGCAAAGCAGGCAATAAAATTTTATTTTCTTGAAAGTTATTTTCATAAGAAGTAAAAATAAATTTAAAATCTATCCCTGCTTTGTTAAAACTCCTTGCCGGCTTTGGCGTGTGCCCGAACCAAAAATAAGTGCCTTACTCAAGTTTATTTGTATAAGTGCAAAATTGTAATGATGCACAACTGAATTATTAATATAAAAATGAATTTTACAATTTTTCAATATCATATTCCTTCAATTTACGGTAAAGCGTTCTCTCACTGATGCCCAGATCCAGGGAAGCATCCCGGCGTTTGCCCCGATGTTTTTTTAATGCTTTAATGATCAGTTCTTTTTCTTTATCTACTATACTCAATGATTCTTCTACATCTTCATGCTGCTGGATGCCGTCATTACTATTGTTATTGGTATTTAAAAGGACCGGGGAAGATGATTGCATATAGTTGTTGCCATTACTTCCCTGGTGTAGTTCTTTATGGCTACCTACATCGTTATGAAATCCACCGTGCTGCTGCGCCAATGAAGGATTTTGTAAAAGATCAAAAAACATTTTCTTCAGTTCGTTTACATCTTTTTTCATATCAAAAAAAAGCTTGTATAAAATTTCCCGTTCATTTGCGAATTCTGTCTGGCTTACACCGCCACTGCCACCTGCAAGTACGGGTAACCGAGAGTAATTATGTTCTGGTAAAAAAGAACGGAGCTGACCGGCATTTATATTTTTATCTGTACTTAAGACCGAGATTTGTTCAGCAATATTTTTAAGTTCTCGTACATTACCCGGCCAGCCATAATTAATCAACATATTTTTTGCTTCATCATTGAGTTGAACAGAAGTAGTTTTATACTTATCTGCAAAGTCTGTAGCAAATTTCCTAAACAGCAATAATATATCTTCCTGCCGGTCCCGTAGCGCCGGCACTCTTATGGGTACAGTATTTAAGCGATAATATAAATCTTCCCTGAACCTGCCGTTATAAGTTGATTCAAGCAAATCTTTATTTGTAGCGGCTATAACCCTCACATCAGTTTTTTGAACTTTACTGCTGCCTACCCGGATATATTCTCCGGCTTCCAGCACCCGCAAGAGGCGAGCCTGTGTACCCAATGGCAATTCACCGATTTCATCTAAAAAAATTGTGCCGCCACTTACTGTTTCAAAATATCCTTTGCGGCTGTCTACAGCCCCGGTAAAGGACCCTTTTTCGTGGCCGAATAATTCTGAATCTATTGTGCCTTCAGGTATGGCCCCGCAGTTTACCGCAATAAAGGGATTATGCTTTCGGGAAGAAAGCGCATGAATGATCTGGGAAAAAATTTCTTTGCCCACGCCACTTTCTCCATTAATGAGTACACTTAAATCAGTATTTGCCACCTGGATGGCCACATTTAAAGCATGGTTAAGTGCCGGCGAATTGCCTATAATTTCAAAGCGGTTTTTTATTGCCTGTTGATCCATTTAAAATTATTTGAGATAATTATCTATTTCTTGTTTTAGCAAAGGGATATTATTTTGTAAAATATTCCAAATTATTTCAGCGTTTATAAGATCGTCATCATGAGTAAGGGTGTCTCAGTCTGATGTCTTTTGCTTTGCCTGTAAATACAATTTCCGGGTCTAATTTGTTTATTTGCCACATTGATTTTCCTATTATGGCAAGCCTTCTTTCAACAGCATCATATACAGTATATGAAGATTTGAAACTTGAAAAGGATCAGATATCTTTTATATGAAATTCTATTCTTAAAATAGAAAAGCCAATATCTTCGATATAGGAATTAATTTCTCTTTTCATAAATCAAAATCTTGCTGGCCTCCAGGCTCTTTTTAAAATAGCTGTTCCTGATCGCATCTTTTACTACGAGGTCTACTTTTTTGCCAGTAACATTTTCTAAGGAAAATAAAACATCAAAATAGTCAAATGGGGCAAGTGGCAACCCTTCTGCATCTTTAAAATAGTCTATCACAAAATCAGGATCGCTGTGCTGTGCAAAAGAATTATTTGTGGCGCTACCAAAAAGGTATAGCGATTTAACCCCATATCTTTCGCAAATATTAAAAATGGAACTTAAATTATTTTTTACGCTTTCAGCTATCATAAATCACCATTTAATCTTCTACCACCGATCCGATTAATGTTCCTGCAGTACACGAATTTATTTTTACTAAAACATAATCACCCTTTTTGTGAGCTCCTTTGGGAAACACTGCTACCTTATTATGATCGGTACGGCCCTGGAGCTCATTTTCATTTTTTTTAGAGTTCCCCTCTACCAATACTTTAAAAGTTTTACCGACATCTTTTTGCATACTCAGTAGAGAATGCCCCCGGTATAAATCTACCATTTCCTGCAGCCTCCGTTTTTTAACTTCCTGCGGCACATCATCTTTAAAGCGTCGTGCAGCCAGCGTTCCCGGCCTTTCAGAATAAAAATACATATAAGCCAGGTCGTATTTGCAATATTCCATAAGACTAAGTGACTGTAGATGGTCTTCTTCAGTTTCTGTGCAAAATCCCGTAATCATATCGGTAGATAAACCACAGCCAGGTATAATCTCCCGTATGCGGTTTACTTTGGCAATATACCACTCCCGGCTATAAGTCCTGTTCATCATTTGCAATACCCGGCTGCTTCCGCTTTGCACTGGCAGGTGTATACAGTTGCAGATATTCTCATACTTGGCTATAGTAAATAAAACATCATCGGTAATATCTTTGGGATGTGAGGTAGAGAAACGCACCCTCAATAGCGGGGAGATTTCTGCCACCATCTGCATTAAGCGTGCAAACGTTACCGTTATATCATTTTGCTCATCTACCCAATGATAGCTGTCTACATTTTGGCCCAGTAACGTTACTTCCCGGTAACCATCGTTAAAGAGCGTTTCACATTCCTGCACAATACTGGCTGCATTACGGCTACGCTCCCGGCCACGGGTAAATGGCACCACACAAAACGAACACATATTATTGCATCCACGCATGATGCTTACAAAAGCTGTAACTCCATTGCTGTTAAGGCGTATAGGGGCAATATCTGCATAAGTTTCTTCCCGGCTTAATAGTACATTTACTCCCTTTTGCCCACCTTCAGCTTCTTCAATTAAGGCAGGCAAGCTGCGGTAAGCATCCGGCCCTACCACAATGTCTACTAATTTTTCTTCCTCTATAAATACCGATTTTAACCGCTCGGCCATGCAGCCTGAAACGCCTACAACCAGCCCCGGGTTATATTTTTTTATACTGCGGAATTCAGTTAGCCTTTTTCGTACGGTGGCCTCTGCTTTATCTCTTATGGAACAGGTGTTGATTAATATTAAATTTGCCTGGGTGGGTTGCGTAGTAGCTATAAAACCTTGGCCTTGTAAGATAGAGGCGACCACTTCGCTATCTGCAAAATTCATGGCGCAACCATAACTTTCTATGTAAAAAAGCTTTTTGCCATGGGTGTTTATCGCTTGTATATCTGCAAAAGCTTCTCCCTGCCTGGCCTCATTATGAGTTTTATTTAAGAGAAGTTCCTGCATGCAAAATAAAATTTTAAGACGGCAAAGATAGTTTAAAATATTACAATTAATGACAGGATGTCAGCGGTATTGACAACGATTCCCCGACTGGATTGGTACTCCGGCCATTTATACTTTTGAACAATAGTCCTTCAGGTTTGCAGTGATTAAAAGTGGGTCCAGAATAACTGAGCTTATATTACTAATGATATTTTTGTAATCGGATTTACATAAAATATTAGCTAATTTTTATTTTAAAAAATATATATCGAAAACTTTCGCAAATACAATCTGGCAAAAATGATTACGAAGTTTTGCAAAGGTTGCTTTATGCGGTACTGTACACGAG
>JBDSDN010000205.1:0-2823 GCA_039920545.1 Ferruginibacter sp.
GTGGTGGCTTCGCAAAGTAATGCAACTGCACAACAGATTGGCGTAGCCGGTTCTATTATAAAACAAAGGCAGGTAGATATTGATAACGCCAGGCTGAACCTATCTTATACTGTTATAACTGCACCGGAAACGGGCATTCTCTCCAAGGTCCCTATTCAGCAAGGGCAATATCTACAGGCAGGGCAATCAACTTTCAGCATTGTGTTGAATAACGATAAATGGATTGTGGCCAATTTTAAAGAAACTCAGTACAATAAAATGCACGAGGGACAAAAAGTAACTGTGCATGCTGATGCTTTTCCTAAACATAATTTTGAAGCAGTGCTGAGTTCATTTGCACCCGCAACAGGAAGCAGGTTTGCTTTGCTACCTGCAGATAATGCCAGTGGCAATTTTGTGAAAGTCGTGCAGCGGCTGCCGGTGAAAATAGATTTTATAAATAAAAATGATTCGCTCCTCAAAAAACTCAGGCCGGGAATGAATGTAAATGCAGATGTGCACCTGGATTAGGAACACTCCTGGCAACTAATAAATCAGTATTATAATGAAGCTGATTTTTTCAGTTACTCAACATATTTGGGTGAGGAGCTAATAAAAATTTTATATGATATTACAGGAATCCTTGGTGGAGTATGGTGCTAAAAGAGCCATCATAACTATTACGGCTATCCTGTGCGCCTTGCTGGAAATAGTAGACACCACTATTGTAAATGTAGCGCTGAATGACATGCGGGGAAATCTTGGCGCTACCCTCACCGAAGTTGGCTGGGTAATTACTGCTTATGCCATCGGGAATGTAATTATTGTTCCCATGACCAGCTGGCTTTCCCAGCAATTTGGGCGGCGAAATTATTTTGCTGCTTCTGTCATGATTTTCACAATCTGTTCATTTTTATGTGGTAATGCAAACGGCATTTGGGAACTGGTATTTTTCAGATTTTTGCAGGGCCTTGGTGGAGGGGCCTTGCTGGTTACTTCCCAAACTATTATTACGGAAAGTTATCCCCCGGAAAAACGGGGTATGGCCCAGGCAATATATGGCTTAGGTGTAATTATTGGCCCTACCCTTGGCCCACCGTTGGGTGGGTATATCGTAGATCATTTTAGCTGGCCCTATATTTTTTATATAAACATACCGATCGGTATAATCGCTACTCTACTAACGCTGCAGTTTATACGCAGTCCAAAATATGCAGAAAAAAAAGCCATCAACGAAATAGACTGGATAGGTATTATACTACTGGCCATAACCGTGGGCTCTTTACAATATGTGCTGGAGCGGGGGCATGAAGATGACTGGCTGAACAGCAATCTTATCATCGGGCTGATTATCTCTGCAGTCCTGGGGTTATTCTTTTTTATCTGGCGTGAGCTAACGTATAAAAATCCCATTGTAGAATTGCGGGTGCTAAAAAACGGTAACCTGCGCATTGGCACGGCTATGTCTTTTATTTTAGGCTTTGGATTATACGGCTCTACTTTTATTATACCGCTATACACACAAAGCACCCTGGGATGGACGGCTCAGCAATCCGGCGCCTTAATGATACCTGCAGCACTTATGACAGCTTTTATGATGCCTTTAATTGGTAAGCTGCTAACGAAAGGGGTAAAGCAACAATACCTGGTGGCCCTGGGGCTATTTGTATTTTTTATTTACAGTTTCTGGGGGTTTAAAATTATTACTCCCGATACAAGCAAGGAGGCATTTTTCTGGATGCTTATTGCCCGGGGCGTTGGGCTGGGTTTATTATTTATTCCCATTACTGCGCTTGCGCTCTCTACATTAAAAGGACAGCAGATAGGACAGGGTGCCTCATTTACAGGTATGATGCGCCAGTTGGGTGGTTCTTTTGGAGTTGCTGCTATCACCACTTTTTTGGCCCGGCAAAATATGGTTTACCGGAGTAATCTCGTAAGTAAGCTGGATGTAAATGATGCGGCCGTACAACAGAGAGTTAGTAATATGCAACACGCATTTATTTCAAAAGGGATGACGCCGGATGTGGCATTAAAAGCAAGTTATAAAGCACTTGACTTTGCGGTAACTAAGCAGGCAGCTGTTTTGTCCTACATGGATGTATTTCTTTACCTCGGTGTAATATTTTTAATCTGCATTCCCTTTATTCTCTTTGTTAGAAAAAAGAAAAATGAGCAGAAATTAGATCTTGCAGATGCGCTGCACTAATCTGGATAATATTACCAGGAACCAGGGCTCACTATTAAGACTTATTGTAAAGCGGCTAAAGCAGTTTTTATTTTTTTCATCCCCTTTTCTATATTATCTACGCTGTTTGCAAATGATAACCTGATGCAGTCGGGCTCGCCAAATGCCTTGCCGCTTACGCTGGAAACATGGGCTTCATTTAAAAGATACATGCACAATTCATCAGCATCATTGATAGTAACACCTGCCGCAGTTTTTTTCCCAAAATAAACATGCACATCAGGGAAAATATAAAATGCTCCCGGAGGTTCACTGCATAAAACACCCGGAATTTCTTTTATAAGACTCATGACAATTTCCCGGCGTTTTTTAAATTCTGTAACCATAGCTTCTGTAGGCCTGAGATCCCCGGTAAGTGCTGTTATGGCTGCCCGTTGGGCAATGGAGTTTGGGGCACTGGTAAACTGGCCCTGTATTTTATCAGCGGCCCTGGCAACTTCAAGTGGTGCAGCCAGGTAACCAAGCCGCCAGCCCGTCATTGCAAAGCCTTTACTTAACCCATTAATAATTATTACCCGGTCTTTTAAAAATTCAAATTGTCCAATACTTTGGTGCTTACCGGAAAAATTAATGTGCTCATATATTTCATCACTCAT
>JBDSDN010000206.1:0-3030 GCA_039920545.1 Ferruginibacter sp.
GCTTCCCCTATCCCCTGTTCTATCGGGAAGCTCCTGGTACCAATAGTTTCAAACTTTCTGATGTCGGTACTTCTGGGTTTATCGTTGCAGACCAGTGGCCATATTTTTTCAATTTTTTCTTTTTTTATCCATAGCATACCACTGCCGATGGGGGCACTTAAAAATTTGTGCAGTGAGGTGCCGAAATAATCACACCCAAGCTCGGGAATGGCAAAGTCCAGCAAGCCGAAAGAGTGTGCGCCATCGCATATTACTTCTAAACCATGGCGGTGCGCCATATCACTGATTTTCTTCACCGGCATAATCTGCCCCAGCCAGTTAATGATATGAGTTACATGAATTATTTTTGTTTTAGCAGTAATGGCTTTTTCATAAGCATCCACAATGGCCTCATCATTTTCCACCGGAAAATCAAAACTGATCTGTTTGTAAACTACCCCTTCCCTTGCAGCCCTTTGTTTCCAGGCATTGATCATATTTGGATAATCCTGCCTGGTGCCAATCACTTCGTCACCGGCTTTTAGCTCGAGGCCAAATATTATTGTATTTAATGCCTCGGTGGCATTGCGGTTTATAGCAATTTCCTGTGGATCGCTACCGGCCAGGCTGGCCAGCTTTTCACGTAGCGGTTCCCTTCCCTGGTCTAATATGCGCCACATAAAATAACTGGGCCCTTCGTTGGTCATTTTATTATACCGTTCTACGGCTTCCTGCACTACCCGGGGCGAAGGACTGACGCCACCATTGTTTAAATTAATCATGCTTGGGCTTACAGTATAACCCTGCTGTATAATAGCCCAGTAATCCTCATCGGCCGCAGCCTCCGTGGCAGAAAGATGTTTTATTTTTTTATTGGCTGAAGAAATTTCAGCAGCATGTAACTTATTGTATAAACTGTTGGCAGAAAAAGCACCTGCCATCAATCCCAATTGTTGTAAAAATTGTTTACGCCCTGCCATAGTGTTAAGTTGAATTAGAAAGATAAATAATTTTTGGGGAACATTTATTCCTCATTGCAAGGAATCGCTGGAGCTATAAAAACATCGAACACTCCTTTACCAATGGGAAAAGAAATTGTAGTAACCATGAGCAAAACACCAGAAACAGGTAAGGTTTTAAACAAGCGCCATACAAACATTCGATGAAAAAAAAGATTAAAGCAACCTGGGAGCGGGACAATCCATTATTATCTGTAGCTTTTTACTCGAAAACTTATTTTCTCCATGCCTCAAATGAATCCTTCTTCCCAAAAATTAAAATAATAAGGCTGATAAAATTTCCAATTTAAAAAAAGATATATTAGGTTTATGCTGCATAGCTTCCAATAACCCGTCTTTGATGACCTACTCACTTATTTTATTTTACCATTTATAACTAAAAAAATAAAAATTATGAAAAAGGTTCTTTCTGCAGGCGCAATTGCCTTGTTGTTCTTCTTTATTTCATGTACTGAAAAATCTGCCACTACCGCCGCCACTACAAACGATGCTGCGGAAAAAGCAAAAGCTAATAATCGGGCTGTATTAAAAGCCATAACCGCTGGGGATGTATCTAAAATTGATTCGTTTATGACAAATGATGCAGTGGATCATTCAGGCGCAAACGGGATGGAAGAAGTAAAGGGGGCAGATAATATTAAAAAAGACTTAGGCTCTATGAAGCAGGGTTTCAGCAGCATGGATTTTGATGTAATGAATGAAACCGCAGAAGGTGACCATCTGTATGTATTGACAAAAATGAGCGGCACAACTTCAGCCACACCGCCCCAGGGTATGCAACCAAACATGAAAGTAGAGATGACCGGGGTAGATATGTTTAAATTTAATAGTGATGGCCTGATATCTGATCATTGGTCATTTAACGACCCAAAAGATATGATGAAAATGATGGGTGGTGGGGATAAAATGATGCAGCCGGGTATGGATAATAAAATGGATCCAAAAATGAATGACAAGATGATGAACAAAAAAATGGATACCGTAAAAAAAATGTAGAATATAAAATTTAGTTTTGGGCCCCGCTAATTGGCGGGGTTTTTTTAAAATCAATTAGTCCCAGGTATACTCCATTCCCCACTGCCTTTAAATAGATGTCTAAAATTTTAGTAAATGAAAATACCCGGCAACTACCAAACCGTTATGCCTTATTTACTTTTAACTGATGCGTCCGGCTTTACTCAATTTTGCGAAAAAGTATTTAATGCTAATTCCGCAACTCCCCACATGCGGGAAGATAATAAAACCATGATGCATGGTGAAGTGATGATAGGCACCAGCACTATAATGTTTGCAGATGTAACAGAAGCCCACCGGGTGGCTACGGCTAACTTATTTGTGTATGTAGAAAATGCAGATGAAACTTATGCGCTGGCCCTGGCGAACGGAGCAGTATCTGTAATGGAACTTAGTAACCAAAATTATGGCCGCACAGGAGGTATAAAAGATCCTTATGATAATGTGTGGTGGATTACTTCTGTAATTTAAGAAATGGTTTATGAGTTATTTCCTAAAACTTTGACTGCTCATTTAGTTTCCCGTTTAGCACAAAGCTGCTGCACTTTGCTCCATAATATTACCTCAGCTGAAAAGCAGGCCGATGGGAGCGGCACCCCTCATCCGCCCCGGCGGGGAGGAGTACAGCGGACCGCGGCAACTTATGATGAAGGATGATTCTATTTTTCACTGCCAAATATTAAAAAAAAAGCCCTTCGCAATTGCAAAGGGCTGCTGTAAGTATTTAAAAAATCTAATAATTTCTTACCGTCATTTCTGTCCTTCTGTTTTTTGCACGGCCTGCTGCAGTTTTATTGTCTGCTACTGGTTTTTCTTCACCAAATCCTGTAGATTTTAAACGGCTCTCTGCAATCCCTTTGCTGATTAAATAATTCTGTACAGCTTCTGCACGGTTATGTGATAAAACATGGTTGCTTTCATCTGATCCCTGCGAATCTGTATGCCCGTCAATATCTATCATCAATGATTCATCTGCTTTCAATAAATCTACCACTGCATTCAGCGATTTAAATGATTT